>NZ_JPII01000049.1:0-233771 GCF_000832025.1 Shewanella sp. cp20
AGATTGTTATTAGTTAGGCGCTTGCGCCGCAGGACTTGCTGCGGGTGCCTGCCAGGCCTGGGTGCCATAGAGCGGCACGGTCGACAGGCTGTGCTTATGGCTGCCATCTGTCTCCTTGGTGGAATAGGAGAGATAAATCAGCGTCTGATTGTCGGCATCATAGATACGTCTCACCTTAAGCGACTTAAATAAGATACTCAGGGAGGCCTTAAACACCACCTCACCGCCGTGACTCTTGTCTATGTTGGCGAGATCCGCTGGCAGAATAGGCCCTGTCTGGCGACAGGCGATGCCCATATCCGACGGGTCGGCAAAATCCAGGTTTGCCTCGATACGGCTGATATGACAGGTCACCCCGGGGATCTTAGGATCTTGTCTAGCTTCGATGATCACATCTTTAGTGGTAAAGACCCCTAGACTCACCTTGCCCACGTCATCGCCGCAGCCTGTAAGCAGGGTCATTGCCGCAACACCCATCATTCCAATCCAAGCTTTCATCTTCACTCCTTTTTGCCTTAACGCCTTAACACTTTCACGGCTTCACGCCTTAGCCAAACACCTTCTGCGCCCAGCGCGTCAGTCCAGCCGTCACACTACCAAAGTGGTCGCCGACCACTATCTCGGTATCAGGATACATCTGCGCAATCTTCTGGTAAATCGCCGGGCTCTTAGCCGTACCACCGGTCACATAGATGATGTCCGCTTGTGACTGGGTTAATTCGCCTTGGGCCTGCGCCATCGCCTCGGCCATCAAGGACTGAATCAGGCTCACAGGCTGGGCGATCGCATCAACGAAACCTTGCTGGTCTACCTCAGCGCTCAACGTCGCATCAACATACTCCAGGCTCGTGTGGGTGGCCGCACTGTCCGACAGGGCAATTTTGGCGCCCTCTGCGCTGCGCACCAAGCGATAGCCGAGCTGGTCGCGCTGCACCTTGAGCAGACGCGACAGCAGATCCGAGCGCTCGGCATCTTTAATCAGATCCTCGAGCATCTTGCGGGTCGTCAGGCTGGCAAAGTCGCGCTGGGCACTGATGTCGTTGACCGCCACCGCGTTCCAAAAGGGCTGACTGGGCACCGGCAGGCCATTAACCATCTGAGAGCCCAGTCCCAAATAGGGCATAAAGGCCTTCATGGCCAGGGCGATATCCAAGTCGTTACCGCCTATGCGTTGCCCGCTGTGGCCGAGAAAATCCGCGCTGCGATCGGCCTTTGCCATATGGGACGGCCCCATCTTCACCACAGAGCAGTCAGTGGTACCGCCGCCCACATCCACCACAAGTACCGTCTTATCCTGGGTCAGGCTGGCCTCGAAATCCATTCCCGCCGCCAGGGGCTCAAACAGGAAACTCACCTCATTGAAACCGGCGCGTCTGGCGGCCAGTGCCAGGATGGCTTCGGCCTGGCGATTGCTCTCCTCACCGCCTATCCCCTGGAAGTTCACCGGGCGGCCGATCACCGCGTGGGTGGCGTAGCCCTTGGCCCCCAGTTGTTTATCCGCTAAGGCCTTGATATGCATCATCATCAGGGTAACGATATCTTCGAACAGGGCTATTTGATCCGCTCGCAAACCAGTCGCGCCGAGGAAAGATTTGGGCGAGCGAACATAGAAACCCTCTTCCGGCATCTCCAGATAGTGCTGCACCGCCTGCTCGCCGACGAATACCGCCTGTTCATCGCTGTCCAGATCCAGTGCCTGACGGGCATGACGGGCACGGCTTAGCTGGGCCGAGCGCAGCTTGCCATACTCGGCCTTTAAGTCGCTATGTAGCTGTTGATAGACGGCCTCGGCGATAAGCTCTCGATCGAAGGCATACAGGGTCGATACCAAGTAGTGAGAATCTCCCGCGAGAGGCAAGAGGCGTACCTTGTCCCCTTCCATAATGCCGACGGCGCAGTTGGCGCTGCCATAATCGAATCCAACAAACATGCTAAGCGCTCCCGCCCATGAAAAAAGCCGAGAAAAATAACACACTCAGCATAAAAGACAAGCCGCCAAATCAAATATCACCAAGAATTATCGCCAATGGGAAATCGTCTAAACTTAAAGGGATATTGGGAGTCGTTATGCAGTATTTAAACTTGCGTCTACTAAGTTTTATCCCCCTGCTCTTGCTGATCCTGCTGAGCCTGGGAACGGCTGCGTCTAAGGCAGAAACTGCCGCAGAGCAAAATGACGCGCCCGCTACGGAAATTACGCCTGAGGCGATCCCCCTGCTGCAATTTAGCGGCGCCATAGGCCCGGCCATAGGCGAGTATCTCAGCAACGAAATTGACCAGGCCAACCGTCTGCCAAGAGACCAGAGACCGCCGCTGATCATGATAGTATTAGACACCCCGGGGGGGCTGGTCACCAGTCTGAGAAGTATCAATCAGGCGATCCTTGCATCCGAGATCCCTATCGCCTGTCTGGTGGCGCCGCCGGGTGCCAGGGCGATGAGCGCCGGCACCTACATGCTCTACGCCTGCCATATCGCCGCCATGGCACCGGCCACCACACTTGGCGCCGCCACACCCGTGCAGCTGGGTATGCCCTCCTCGCCTCAAGACTCTGGCCCAGATTCAGGTTCAGGGTCAGGCTCAGGTGCTAAGGAGCGCGGCTCATCAGAAAAAGCCAGCCAAAAGCAAGGCGCGCAAGAGGATGACACCGGCGAGTCCACGCCACAGGCAACCCCCAGAGACAACCAAGATGCCATGGCCCAAAAGGTGCTCAACGATGCCGTGGCCTATATTCGCTCACTCGCGAAACTCAGAAACCGCAACGTCGAGTTTGCCGAGAAAGCCGTCATCGACGCCGCCACCCTCACCTCAGATGAGGCGCTCGCCCAGAATGTGATAGAGCTGATCGCCGCCGATCCCGAAGAACTCGTGGCGAAACTCGACGGCTTTAACCTGGTGATAGACGGCGAGACTCAATCCCTGTCGCTGGCCGGCGCCAAATTAGTGCCCCACCAGCAGAGCTGGCGCAACCGTGTCATAGCGACCATTACCGATCCCAACATCGCCTATATCCTGATGCTAATCGGCATCTATGGCCTGCTGCTGGAGTTTTACAGCCCGGGCATAGGCGTTGCTGGCGTCACCGGCGGTATCGCCCTCTTAGTCGCCCTCTATGCCTTTCAGCTGCTGCCGGTTAACTATGCCGGACTCGGGCTCATCCTGCTGGGCATAGCGCTTATCATTGCCGAGTCCATGGTGCCCAGCTTCGGTATTCTGGGCCTTGGCGGCATCGCGGCCTTCGCCCTGGGCTCACTGTTTCTTATCGATGCACAGGCAAGCGATCTCGCCATCTCGCTGCCGCTCATCGCTGCGGTGACCGTCACCGCCTCGGGCTTCTCCCTCTGGGTTCTCTCCAGCCTGTGGAAGGCCCGCAAGGCCGCTAACGTCAGCGGTGACGATCTGCTCATCGGCGCCAGTGCCCGGGTCGTCAAGGGCTTTGAGAAGTACGGCCTGGTTACCCTGGGCGGCGAATGTTGGCAGGCCAGATCCGACACCCAGACCCAGACCGGAGATACGGTGCGGGTGCTTGGGCGCGACAAGCTCACCCTGATCGTCACACCAAAGGCGACCCAGCCCGATTCAGACAATCCTTAGGAGGTAACCATGGAAGCCTTAGCCTACAATACCCAGCTCTTCTTCGTCGCCCTTATCTTCCTGCTGGTGTCACTGCTGATCAGCACCTTCAAGATATTGCGCGAATATGAGCGCGGGGTGATCTTCATGTTGGGACGCTTCTACCGGGTCAAGGGCCCTGGCCTCATCATAGTGATCCCCCTGATACAACAGATGGTGCGCGTGGATCTGCGCACCGTGGTGATGGATGTGCCGACTCAGGATGTGATCAGTCGCGACAACGTCTCGGTACAGGTCAATGCGGTGATCTACTTTCGGGTGATCGATGCCCAGAAGGCGATCATCAACGTGGAAGATTATCTGCAGGCCACTTCGCAGCTGGCGCAGACCACATTGCGCTCTGTGCTGGGGCAACATGAGCTCGATGAGATGCTGGCCAATCGAGACATGCTCAACACCGACATTCAGTCTATCCTAGATAGCCGCACCGACGGCTGGGGGATCAAGGTCTCTAATGTCGAGATAAAACATGTGGATCTCAACGAGACCATGGTGCGCGCCATCGCCAAACAAGCCGAAGCCGAGCGGATCAGACGCGCTAAGGTGATCCATGCCTCGGGGGAAATGGAAGCCTCAACCAAGCTAGTGGAAGCGGCGCAGAACCTGAAAAAATCCCCCAACGCCATCTTACTGCGTTACCTGCAGACCCTCACGGAGATCGCCGGCGAGAAGAACTCGACCATCCTCTTCCCGCTGCCGATGGATCTGCTCAAAGGGGTACTCGGCCGGGCTAGCGAACAGGAGCAGTCATCGGCTAAGAAAGCCGAAGATTAATGGCCGAAGACAAGTGGCCGAGAATTAATGGCCGAGGATTAATGGCCGAACCGGGTCGCCTCGAATCGGTTAAGCAGCAGGTGCACCAGATAACAGGCCATCAGGGTCAAGACGATGGCGCCTAAGATACTCGAGGCGCGATAGAAGCTGCTATAGATCAGATCGTTATTCGGTGTCAAATTTTGCCCATAGAGGGTGCCCAAGGTGGTCATGGCGCCAAATCCGACACCGGAACCCATCGCCTCGGTCACGTGAGCCTGACTAAACAACAGAGTCACCAACCAGAACAGCGGCAGCAAGAGCACCAGCTCATGGGCCCAGGTATAGAGCAGCAACTGCATCAAGACACCACAACTCACCCCCAGCACAGTCCCAATGGCGCGGCGTCTGGCATACCCCAGGGCGCCGTTCCAGTGCATGGGAAAGAGCAGCAACAGGGTCGTCGCCTGAGCCGCCAGAGAATCACGCAGATCAAACACCTGAAACACCACAAAGGAGATGGTGGCGATGGTTGCGCCCATCAGCGCCTCGTGACGCATGCGATGGGGCGCCTTAGGCATGGCAGCCATAGGCGCCCGTGCATCGACGTCGGGAAACAGATACATCATCAGGTAGGCGATCAAAATCGAAAACGCACAGCCCATAAAGTTATTGTTTGCCAGCTCAACCACATCCGTATCCGGATAACTGGCAAAATGCAGCATGATACTCAGGCTGATCACCCCAGTGGCGCCGAACAGAAACAGGCTGCCGCGTGACATGCAGGCGAAACGATAGAGAAACAGTAAGAAGGCCACCATGGCCATCAACAAGGGGTAAGACTCCAGATACTCGGCCAGCAGCGCCACCTCCAAGATGGCGATGACAGAGGAGGCCATTACCTGACGTACCACATGCATCGACATCTTGGGCAGAATGCCAAGTAACAACATGGGCAGCACGGTAAAGAAGACCCCGTAGTTGAACTCCAGCACCTTACAGCTAAGAAAGCCCAGGGTGGCACCGGTGGCAATACGCAAACACTGGCGCAGGTCGTTACGGCTAAGCGCGTGATGACGAACTAACACAAGGCGCCCCTAGTAGATGTAGTGCAGCAGGCTGATGAACTTGATCTGGATCTTCGCCAGCAACTCATAAACAGCATTGTTAGACTGTAGCTGCACGGTGGCCTTAGCCCCTGCCGGCAGGGTGATTTGCACATCGGGCGCTAACTCGAGGTGGAGACGAAAACGCTGGGCATCACGCACCCAACGATTTGACTGGGCTGGCGTGGCCAGACGCCCGTTGGCATCGAACTGGGCCTGACTCACACCGGCATCGACACTGCTTACGCTGGCGCTGAACAGCTCACCGGGACGACCATCGAAGGCCACCAGTGCGGTGGCCCCTGGGGTGATATGACGCAGGTTCTTCTCGCGAAAGTCGGCAATCACATCGACATTGTCCAGCAGCAGCGCCATGACAGGTGTCGACTGATTAACCATGTTGCCCGAGGCCAGCTGCACATTGGTCACCACACCGTCATGCTGCGCACGGATCTGGGTATAGCTCAGCGCCAGTCTCGCCTGAGACAGACGGTTCTTGGCCTGACGCAACTTGAGATTGTCTTCACCTGGCAGGCCTCTGAGTGTTTGCACCTTGGTAAGCTGTGCCTTGGCGGCCAAGAGCTGAGAGCGGCTTGCCTTCACCTCTGTCTGCGCCTGATCGATCATCTGCTGAGACACACTCTGGTTAGCATAGAGGGACTGAATACGCTTAGCCTCTCGCTGCTTAAGCGCATAGGCAATCTCCTTGGCATTCACCTCCGCACTGGCGGCGGCAATGGCCGCATCCAACTCGGCGTTATTTTGTCTCGCCTGCTCCAGGGCCAGCTCGGCCTGTTCCTGGGCCAGCAGAAAGGGGGTGGCATCCAGACTAAACAGCAGATCGCCTTGCTTCACCTTCTGGTTGTTGCTGACCTCTACCGACACGACCCGGCCACTCACCTGAGGGGCAACCTGGGTAATGGTGCGGGTCGCCATCGCCTGGGTGGTCAGGGGCATCTTAAGATCGGCCACCAGGAAATAACCAAACAACAGGATGAAGCCAATACTGGCAAACTTAACTAAACGGGCAAATTGCTGATCCGGTGTCATGCTGACTACTTTTCCTCTTTATCTGTGGCTGTTGGATGTAACTTATTGAAGGCGTTATCTGTGATGCGATTGAGTACCGACTCGAACACCTTTAACTCTTCGGCGCCGATTCCGGCATAGAGCTCGGCGCGCAGGTCGATAATGCGCTGTCGAATGAAGGCCAGCATTTCCTGTCCGGACTGAGTGAGCGACACGCGTCTCACCCGCTTGTCATGCTCGCAGCTATGACGCTCGACAAGGGACTGCTGCTCCAACTGGCTCAGGGTGCGCATCAGGGAGGCAAGCTCTATCTCAAGCGCCTCGGCCAGCGCCTTCTGGCTGGATTCCTGCCCCATGCGATAGAGTTTCCAAAGCACGACCCAACGGCTATGGGTCAGACCTAGGGGCGCAAGCTCTGCATCGGCGACCATGCGCCATAAACGCGCCAGCCTGGCCACACGCTCCGCGTTGGATGACTCGGCCCTGTCTCGATTTTCCTCTGTCATCTTGCCCCTCCTCGTTAGGCTTGTGATATCTGGCACATTACTTAGCAAGCTAAGCATTATATTTATTTAGCAGGCTAAGTAAATGACAAGATGAAAATAAATTACATTTGGGGGGGCGGAGCCTTAGCCCCCTCACCCCTTTAAGGCGCTTAGAAATAACAACTTAGATGGGCATTGGCCGAAGCCTAATAAGAGAGAGGTGGGATCAGCAAGCGGGCAAGCAGTTAGGCGGCGAAGCAAAAAAGTGAAATAGTCGTCAGTCAGCTTATAACCAGTTGCAAATTGGCGAGACAAGTCTATTGGATGCGATATTTTGTCGAATGGTAAAGAGGCTAATAGCCGACGAGCTCGCCGAGCTCTAGCAGACAAGCAGACAAAGACTCGCTTTCACAAAGTAGGGCTGGCTCAGAGCTCAAGCCTTAGAGCTCAGAGCTTAGAGCTTAGGGCTTAGGGCTTAGAGCTCAGGACTTAGAGCTTAGGGCGCAAATGACATGGCGGAAAATAAACCGCACGACTCGCTATGGGCCAATAAAATTAACTAGCGAGTAAAAAGCGGCCAATAAAAAAGCGAGCATTGCATAACACAACACTCGCCTTTGCTTCTTACTCTGAATACATTGGCTCAGACTCTCTAAAAACTGAAAGGCTATCTACATCTTCACCAATACTGCTCATCAAGCAGACAGGTCGCCCGATGCAACTCATCTCTAGCAGCCCTTTAAGTATAGAAGCTGTTCGCCATTAATCACAAATATTCGCGCACAAATATTTACGGGCATTATATTCACGGGCGCTGTATTCACGGGCATTGTCGTGCCGATCTTAACTCAGGTTCAGTGCTCGTCGCGCAGCGGCGCTGACTATTAGCCTTCCGGCTGCTGACGCTGTTTGCGCTCAACCTTGTGCTGACGGCGCTGCTCGATCACCTGCTTCACGTCGCTGCCGATATGGCTCTCGCCGCGCGACTTGGCGAGTTGCACCTGACGCTCACGCTCGACGAAACGCTTACGCTGCTTATCGGATAGCTTGTCGATGCAATGCGGGCAACTCACCCCCTGCACATAATGCTCGCTCTGCTTATCTTCCTCTGTGATCGGCAGACGGCAGGCATTACACTGATCGTACTGGCCCTTCTCCAGCTGATGGTTGACCGCTACACGATTGTCGAACACGAAACATTCGCCTTCCCAGAGACTCTCCTCGGGCTGCACCTCTTCCAGATACTTGAGTACGCCACCCTCAAGGTGATAGACCTCATCGAACCCCTGCTCTTTCAGGTAGGCCGTTGATTTCTCACAGCGGATGCCGCCAGTACAGAACATGGCCACCTTCTTATGCTGCTTAGGGTCCAGATTCTGCTTCACGTATTCGGGAAACTCTCTGAAGGTTGCTGTCTTAGGATCGACCGCATTCTTGAAGGTGCCTATGTTGACTTCATAGTCGTTGCGGGTGTCGATAAGCAACACCTCGGGATCTGAGATCAACTTGTTCCAGTCCTTAGGCTTAACATAGGTGCCGACTACCTTACGGGGATCTATGCCTTCGACCCCCATGGTAACTATCTCTTTCTTCAGCTTCACTTTCGTGCGATAGAAAGGCATCTCATCATCGAAGGAGAGTTTATGGACTATGTTATCCAGCCCTGGTTGGCCATCTAACCAGGCCAGTAGACTGTCGATACCCGCCTGGCTACCGGCGACCGTGCCGTTGATCCCTTCGCTGGCCAGCAACAAGGTGCCCTTAATCCCTAAGGCTTCCATCTGCTTAAGCAAAGGCTGCTGCAGGGCTTCAAAATCCGGCAGAGAGACAAACTTATATAACGCACACACTACAAACTGAGACATATCAACCTCTTAACTGCTCGCTGAGGCTTAATCCCCAGTGCATGAATAGACGCTCTCACACTTAAAGGGTTAGCCAAAGTGACCCAGAGCGCAAAATGGAGGCGAATTCTACCTAAATCACACTTAAACAAACAGGCAGAAAAAGTAAGGGTATTTTCAGCCAAAGAGTGTAATAGCAAACAGACTTGCGATTTAGGGCAAAGCCATGAAGAATAGCGCCAGCAATCAAGGAGACCCCATGGCCTACCCCATTTTATATTCGTTTCGTCGCTGTCCCTACGCCATGCGAGCCCGCCTGGGCCTCTATCTGGCCGGGCAAGAGGTGGAATTAAGAGAGATAGTACTCAAACATAAGCCTGAGCCTATGTTAGCGGCCAGCCCCAAGGGCACAGTACCTGTATTGATCTTAGAAGATGGCCGGGTAGTCGACGAAAGCCTGGCCATCATGCAATGGGCGCTCGCCAAGCAGGGAAAAGACCCCCTACTTCTCACCCATGAGCCAGGCCTGCAACAAGCCGCCATGGCGCTGATCGATGCAAACGATAATGGCTTTAAGCCCTGGCTGGACAAGTATAAATACGCCGATCGCCACCCAGAGCAGAGCCAAGAAGATTATCGCGCCCAGGGTGAGCGATTCATTGCCCTGTTAGAAGCCAGGCTGAGCGAACATGACCAGCTCGTGTCAGACGCTGCTAGCATAGCTGACTATGCCATCTTCCCCTTCGTGCGCCAGTTTGCCCATGTCGATAATCACTGGTGGCAACAGGCTCCCTACCCAAAGGTGCGCGCCTGGTTAAACGCTCATCTACAAAGCACAGCCTTTAACGCGGTCATGAAAAAATATCCCACCTGGCTAGACAGTGGTGAGAGCTTCTCCCTGCTCCAGCAATAACCGACAAAAAAAGGCGCCCTTCGGCGCCTTTACTCATCTATAAATCAGCTTCAACCTAAGTCGATTACATGAGTTCCTATATCAGTTCTTGTATAAGTTCTTGTATAAGTTCTTGTATAAGTTGCTTAGATAAGCTGCTGTCATTGCTGTGCACTATCACTGCAATGACAGCTGATACACGCTGGTGCTGGTGCTCACCTCATTGCCTATGATCAGCAGCGGCTTGCCGGTCGGGCTGTCAGCTCCATTATCGTCCCGATTGTCTTCCTACCAATGCTATTGCCGTTTTCTTCATGTTGTTTTTCATTCGCGAATCTTGCCCTGAGTACGCCCAAGTAGGCTCCTCCCAAGGGAGGACAAACAGGCTATAAATGGCGCCAAGCTAAGGCGGGGATAAGACGAATGTATGACGTCAAGATAACAGTTTAACGACAGACAGATAGAAAATTTGGCTCTGGTGTAAATTTATCTTTGTCACTTGCATGATTCGCGCTAAATTTTGACTCGGTATGATTTCGGATAAAGAGTCCATGTGCAGATTTTTAACCTATAGCGGCCCGAAGGCCTTGATGTCTCCCCTGATCTTTCAGGCCTCCAACTCCCTGGTGATGCAGAGCAAATATGCTCAGAAGCGTAAGGTGCCCACCAACGCCGATGGCTTTGGCCTGGGCTGGTATCCCACCCAGAATGACCCCATCCCGGCGACGTTTGTGAATGTGGACCCCGCCTGGAGTAATCGCAACCTCAAGATGATTGCCGAGAAGGTGGAGACGCAACACTACTTTGCCCACGTGCGCGATGCCTCCAAGGGGATGCCGGTTAGTCAGGCCAACTGCCACCCCTTCTCTTGCATGCATTACCTGTGGATGCACAACGGCCGCCTGGATCAGTTCGATAAGTTTCGTCGTCAACTGCTCAATCAGCTCTCGGATCGCGCCTTTAGCCTTATCAAGGGCAACACAGATTCGGAATATGCCTTCGCGCTCTTCATGGATAAGCTGGGATTTGCCGAGCAGGCCAGTCTGAGTCAGCTGGAACAGGCGATGGAGGCGACCATAGCCACTATCATGACCCTGCGTAAGGCTGCCGGCGCAGATACCAACGCCTTCATCAACTTTGCGGTCACCGACGGCAGGCACACGGTCGTGACCCGCTTCGCTACCCTCGAAGGGGTCAAACCCGCCTCGCTCTTCTTTGGCCGGGGAGAAATCCGCCTTTGCCAAGAGGGTATCGACTTTGTGCCCCATGATAATGACGATGCCTGTATCATCATCTGCTCTGAGCCCCCCACAGATGAGAGCGATCACTGGGTCAAGGTCGAGCGCAATCACATGGTCAGCGCTGTCGCTAACGAGCAGGTCAGTCAGCGTCGGATGGATTTACCCTTTCAGGCCGACATCTGAGCCGATATCTAAGCCAACATCTAAACCGCGCTATAAGCTGAGCTTTTAGCCAATCAGGCGATCAACACCGCCAATGCCTGCAGCAAGGTTTTGTTACAAATCGCCAGCTCAGCCAGAGGCCAAAGCACAATAAAGCATTGGCCTTTGTCCCGTGAGATCCCGTACAATCGATCTTCTCCCAGATAACATCCCCATCACCTGTTATCACCCCCACAAATTGTCTTAAATCGGTCACAAGAGGTATGAGTGAACAAAGCGTCGATCCCGTCATCTGAGCCTATCCAACCCCAGGGCATCCCTAATCTCGCCCTGTTGATCCCCATGTTATCGGCCATAGTGGCCATCACGCCGCTAGCGATAGACATGTACCTGCCGGCCATGTCTACCCTGGCCAGCAGCTTTCATTCCAGTGTCACCACAGTGCAGCAATCTTTGAGTCTCTATCTGGCCGGCTATGCCATGGGTATGCTTACCTTCGGCCCCATTGCCGACCGCATCGGCCGCCGTCCCTTAGTGCTGCTCGGCTTAACCGGCTTTGGCTTGATCAGTCTGGCACTGGCCTTCGTCACCAGCGTCGAGGTGTTCCTGGGCCTGAGATTCATTCAGGCGTTTATCGGCGCCGCCGCCACGGTAGTGGTCCCCGGCTACATCAAAGAGGTCTATGGCAAGAATACCGCCAAGGGGATGTCTTATGTCAGCCTGATCATGATGCTGGCACCGCTTATTGCGCCCACCATGGGCAGTCTGATCCTCGAGCTGGGTGATTGGCACCTGATCTTCTTCATTTTGGCCTTCTATGCCAGCTTGCTGCTGGTTCTAGTACTGACCAAGCTGCGGATGCCCAGCGATACTCATTCGGGCGCTCGTAGCCAGCGCTCCTTCTTCGGCGCCTATGCGGTGGTTTTTACCAAGCCAGGGGTCAAGCTGCATATCGCCAGCGGCGTGATGACCTCGTTTGCGTTTTTCTGCTACCTCACCGCCTCGCCATTTGTCTATATGGAGGTGTTTGGGCTGGATAAGAGCCTGTTTGCCATCCTCTTCAGCACCAATGTCGGTGCCCTGATGCTGGCCAATGTGATCAACAGTCGCATAGTAGTCAAATATGGCTCGCGGCGTATGCTCAAGGTATCGACTCTGCTGGCGACCGTCGCAGGTCTGTGCCTGCTGAGCGTTAACCTGCTCGGCCTCAGCTATCATTTTACCGTCGCGGCGCTTATCCCCTTCATGGGTTTCCTTGGGGTGATGTCGGTCAATGCCGACGCCATAGTGCTGATGAAGTTTCAACAGGAAACCGGCACGGCAACCGCGGTGATCGGCACATTGAGATTTGGCTGTGGCGCCCTGGCCGGGCCGCTGCTGGCGCTCTTCTACACGGGCACCGCCGTGCCCTTCTCGGCGCTGATGCTAGGTGCCGTGCTATTGGTCGGTCTTTGCCAGTTTCTGGCGCATTCCCAGCAAAAATCGTTATAACCAGAAAACTCTGTGTGATCGCCGCCCTCTTCAAGGGCGGCGATCACATAGACTAAAACTCTAAAACTTCCCCTCAGAGCCTAAACCTTTGAACCTAGACCTCTGAGACTCGCCCTCTGAGACTAAAGTCTAATTCGCCCCTCTTGACGCAATCAAGCAGTCCAAAGCCCATCAAACCGTCACTCTATACTGCTTCCAGAGCGAGTCGATGTTGAGTTTTACTCAACTTGGCAAAGATTGCTCATAAAAGGCTTGAATTCATTCATCTATTGAATATGATGAAATTCTGTTCATTGGCAACAGTCACCCCAGGCCGACCGCTTTAGGGTGAAGCGCGAGTCTGGATTACCCTCCAGACTCTATGTTTAGAGCGATTACCGTCGCTGTATCAAGATACTGCATACCGTCGCGGTAACTTAAGAGGGATCACCAATGGAAAAACTTTCCGGCGCCAGCATGATCGTCCGATCATTAATCGATGAAGGCGTTAAACACATTTTCGGCTACCCAGGTGGCTCGGTGCTCGATATTTACGATGCCCTGCACCAAAAATCCGGCATAGAACATATTCTCGTGCGCCACGAACAGGCGGCCGTACACATGGCCGACGGCTATGCCCGCGCCACTGGCAAGGTGGGCGTGGTACTGGTCACCTCGGGCCCAGGCGCGACCAATGCCATTACGGGCATCGCCACCGCCTACATGGACTCCATCCCTTTAGTTGTTCTCTCGGGTCAGGTACCCAGCAACTTAATTGGTAATGATGCCTTCCAGGAATGCGACATGATAGGTATCTCCCGCCCCGTGGTGAAACACAGCTTCCTGGTGACAGACGCCAAGGATATTCCGGCCATCATCAAGAAGGCGTTTTATATCGCCTCCACGGGTCGTCCCGGCCCTGTGGTGGTAGACATTCCCAAGGATTGTCTCAACCCGCAAATATTACACGAATACCAGTATCCAGAGGCGATCAACATGCGCTCTTACAACCCGACCACCTCGGGCCATAAGGGACAGATCCGCCGCGGCCTGCAGGCCCTGCTAAAGGCCAAGAAACCCGTGCTCTATGTGGGCGGCGGCGCGGTGATCTCGGGCGCAGACCAACAAATACTTAAGCTATCGGATAGACTCGGCCTGCCGGTGGTCAGCACCCTCATGGGACTGGGCGCCTTTCCCGGCACCCACGCCAACAGCGTCGGCATGCTCGGCATGCATGGCTGTTATGAGGCCAACATGGCGATGCACAACGCCGACCTTATCTTCGGCATAGGCGTGAGGTTCGACGATCGCACCACTAATAATGTTGAAAAATATTGCCCCAACGCCACCATACTGCATATCGACATCGACCCCTCTTCCATCTCGAAGACGGTCAGGGTGGATATCCCCATCGTCGGCTCGGCCGACAGCGTGCTCGATGATATGCTGGCCCTGTTGGACGATGAGCCATCGATGAAAAACGATGAAGGGGCCATCGACTATTGGTGGAGCGAGATCAACCAATGGCGCAGCCGCAACAGCCTGGCCTATGACAAGAGCAGCGAGCGGATCAAGCCACAGCAGGTGATCGAGACCCTGCACAAGCTAACCCAGGGCGACGCCTATGTGGCCTCTGACGTGGGCCAGCACCAGATGTTTGCCGCCCTCTACTACCCCTTCAACAAGCCAAGACGCTGGATCAACTCAGGCGGCCTGGGCACCATGGGCTTTGGCCTGCCGGCCGCCATGGGGGTAAAGATGGCCAAGCCGGACGAGACGGTTATCTGTGTCACGGGCGATGGCTCGATCCAGATGAATATTCAGGAGCTATCCACCGCCCTGCAATACGATACGCCAGTCAAAATCATCAACTTAAACAACCGTTTCCTCGGTATGGTGAAGCAGTGGCAGGATATGATCTACTCGGGTCGTCACTCCCACTCCTACATGGACTCAGTGCCTAACTTCGCCAAGATCGCCGAGGCCTACGGCCACGTGGGCATGACCATCAGCGACCCAGCCGAGCTGGAAGCCGGACTAGAGAAGGCCCTTGCCATGAAAGACAAGCTGGTCTTTGTCGACATCAGCGTCGATGAGACAGAGCATGTCTACCCAATGCAGATCCGCGGTGGCGGGATGAATGAAATGTGGCTAAGCAAGACGGAGAAAAGCTAATGCGTCGAATTATTTCTGTATTACTCGAAAACCAGCCCGGCGCCCTATCCCGTGTGGTAGGCCTTTTCTCTCAGCGCGGTTATAACATCGAGAGTCTGACCGTGGCGCCCACGGACGATGTCACCCTGTCCAGACTTAACATCACCTTGGTGGCCGACGAGGCGGTGCTGGAGCAGATTGAGAAGCAGCTGCATAAGCTCATCGACATTCTCAAGGTATCTAACATTACCGAGTCGAGCCATATCGAGCGAGAGCTGGCGCTGGTCAAGGTGAAAGCCAAGGGCGCGGGTCGCGAAGAGGTGAAACGCACCGCCGATATCTTCCGCGGTCAGATAGTGGATGTCACCTCCGAGCTCTACACCATTCAGATGGCTGGTACCTCGGACAAGCTCGACGCCTTCATCGCCGCCATCGGCGAGGTGACTAAGGTGATCGAGGTGTCACGCTCCGGCGTCGTCGGCTTATGTCGCGGCGAGAAGGCGATGCGCGCCTGAGTGCTCACGGCTAAACCAGCTAGCGACTAACAACCTAGCCATAAAAAACTAGCGCCTAGACAACTAAGGTACTCGCCTTTAAAAATAGGCACAAAAAACGCCAGCATTTGCTGGCGTTTTTATTGTCTGCCCCCAAATTGGCGGTATTGGCCTAGTTAGCACTCTCGGGCAGCTTGACCACCTCACCTGTGAGCGCAACCCCGGCCATCAGGGCGCCGGCGCCACACTGGAAGGTCTCTTCGCTCGAGGTCAGGTTGTTCTTATAGTTTGACTTGATATTCACCACTGCGTTGCCGCCCTGCTTCACGGCACTGTTTTTAAGTGCGATCATCGCCGACAGAAACACCCATTCACAGGCTTCCTGGTCAGATTTATTAAACGCATTGGTCTTCTTATTGGTCTTCAGCTCACCCAGTTTCTGTAGTGGCTCGCCATAGGCCTGCTCACCAAAGTAGAAGCTGACATCGCTGCCCAGCTTTGACTTGGCCATATCTGAATTCAGCACAGAAGCGATGTTATAGTTGCCGACATCGTCTCTGGCAAAGGCCAGCGGCGAACACAGGGAGATAGAGGTCAAACCTACAAGCAGTATCTTTTTCATCATGACTAATTCCATTGACTCGGCGCGTACACACAGTCACGCCACGCACTGGCTAATACCCATTGCAGTCACTAGGTGATCAAACATAGCGGAGAAAAAACCTTTAACAACAGGCTAGGATGATCGGTTAGCGACTAGAATTGATATCACTAGCGCGTCCATTAACATTACCAGGCCGACAATCCTGTCAGCGTCCAACTTAAATCGCGCGGGCCGCAAGGATGAATAACCCAGGCTAGCACAACGCGAGTCGCCGAGCATACCCAACTCCATGGCCCTAGGTAAATAGGTAAATAGGTAAATAGGTAGATAAACAGATAAATGGGCAAACTTTGAGAATGGGCTACCTAAAAACCTATCGGCTGGCTATCATGGCAGCAGTTAAAGCCATCCCCTAACGGAATTCCCATTGAAAACATTCGACTTTAACCTGCTTCCCCTACTCGAGGTGTTGCTCGAGGAGCAGAGCGTCACCGCCGCCGCAGAGCGCCTGCATCTTAGCCAGTCGGCGGTCAGCAAGCAGCTCAACAAGCTCAGAGAAACCTTCGACGACCAGTTGTTCGAGCGCACAGCACATGGCCTGCGCCCGACGCCCAAGGCCAAACAACTGGGGCCTGAGATCCGTAAGATCTTGAGTCAGGTCTCCTCTCTCACCCGGCCAAGCGACTTCGATCCCTCCAAGAGCCACAGGCGATTTCGCCTCGAGTTAGTCGAGACCGCCTACTCGCTGACCTACCCGCGTTTCATGCCTAAGCTGCTCAAGCAGGCACCTAAGATCACCCTAGACAGCCACACCTGGCACAGCGAGAGCATGGAGCGCCTGCTAAGATGTGACACCGACCTTGGTATCGCCTGCCGCGAATGGGACGAGCGCTCACTGCAGCACGTCAACAACCTCCCCGACGCCCTACGTTTCGTCGAGCTGACCAGGGATCACTCGCTCGCCATGGTGCGCGAAGGTCATCCGCTACTCAACGAAGAATGGAACCTGAGTACCTTCCTCAAGTATCGTCACCTGCAGGTGACCTTCGGCGGGATCTCCCACTGGCTATTAGACGACGTGCTAAAGATAAAGCACCTCAAGCGGGACATCGCCGTTAACCTCACCGACTTCAACAGCGCCATGCAGCTGTGTGAGCAGAGCGACCTTATCCTCTGTTCACCGGCTAAGTACGCCAAAGAGATGATGGGCCAGTTTAAGCTGGTCACCCTGCCGATCCCCACCGAGATGGTGCCCGGCACCTATGTGCTGCTCTGGCACAAACATTTCGATCTCGATCCCAGCCACCGTTGGCTCAGAGAGCAGATCATCGACGCAGTGCAAGCATGACCCCATATACAAATAAAAAAACGCCAGCGAGATGAATGCTGGCGTTTTTACTTGGAGATGGTGTCTTAAGCGCTAATGCCCAACTAGCAGCCTTAACTAGAAGCCTTCGACCCCTTTCATATCAGGTAAGTGGTGAGCAATACCCTTATGACAATCGATACAGGTCTTCTCGCCACTGGCCAATGACGTGGAGTGCATATTGGCCGCACGTGTCGATTGACGAGTAAAGTCCATGTAGTCGAAATTGTGGCAGTTACGACATTCCAGCGAATCGTTGGCCTTCAGTCGTGCCCATTCATGCTCTGCCAATTCGCGACGCTTGGCCTCAAACTTGTCACGAGTATTGATGGTGCCGAATATCTTGCCCCAAACTTCTTTAGAGGCCTGCATCTTACGGGCGATCTTATCTGTCCAGTTATGGGGGACGTGACAATCCGGACAGGTCGCACGCACACCACTACGGTTGGTAAAGTGTATCGTCGACTTAAGTTCCTGATACACGTTATTTTCCATCTCGTGACAGCCGATACAGAAGGCTTCCTGGTTGGTGGCTTCCAGGGCGGTGTTAAATCCCCCCCAGAAGATCACCCCAGCGACGAAGCCACCCAAGGTGAGAAAACCTAAGCTAAAGTGCACGCTGGGTTTTCTTAATACCTGCCAGATCTTTTTCAACTTATCTAACATAGGGCCGCTCCTAGTGCTTAACAGTTTCAGCTTTAATCAGGTGGTCGATATCGATAAATTCATTATCGACCATGGTTTTCGCATCCAGCTGTGGCACATGGCACTGAGTACAGAAATAGCGACGTGGAGACAGATCCGCTAAGAAGTTGTTTTCCCTGTCCATGTAGTGAGTGACACTCACCATAGGTGCCTGTGAATCCCCGACACGCTTGCGAGCGTGGCAAGACATACACTTATTCACCTTAAGGTCTATCTGGTAGCCGTCGATCTTGTGAGGGATAACGGGCGGCTGCATAGGATAGTTACGCACCTGCTTAACGTCTGTGTTACGCACCTTCTGCATCACAGGTGGTGTCGGGTTAGTATTCAATGGCGCCTGCCTAAGGGTGGCAACCTTCTCTTCGGGCACGCTGGCAGCCACGCTGCTAAAGGTCGCGCCGACAGAGAGAGTCACCAGAGTCGCCAAGGTTACAAGTTTCAATGATTTCATGGTGATTCTCCTTATGCCTTAACTACTTTAACTGCGCACTTCTTAAAGTCAGTCTGTTTAGACAAAGGATCCGTCGCATCTAGCGTCACCTTGTTAATCAGCTGGCTGGCATCGAACCAAGGCACAAAGACCAGACCGACAGGCGGCTTGTTACGGCCACGGGTCTCGACACGTGTCTTGATCTCACCGCGGCGAGAAACTACCTTCACCTCGTCGCCACGACGCAGGCCACGTTTCTTGGCGTCATCTGGATGCATGAAGCAGACGGCATCCGGGAAGGCGCGGTACAGCTCAGGTACACGCTGTGTCATAGAACCTGAGTGCCAGTGCTCCAGTACACGACCGGTAGAGAGCCAGAGGTTGAACTCTTCATCTGGCGACTCGGCGGCAGGCTCGTATGGCAGTGCGTAGATAACCGCCTTGCCATCAGGCTTACCGTAGAACTGGAAGCCAGTACCAGGTTTCACATAAGGGTCACTACCTTCGCGGAAGCGCCACTTGGTCTCTTTACCGTTAACCACAGGCCAGCGCAGGCCGTGCACCTCATGGTAGGTATCGAAGTCTGCCAAATCGTGACCATGGCCGCGACCGAAGGCGGCGTACTCTTCAAACAGACCTTTTTGTACATAGTAACCAAAGTGCTTGGCTTCATCGTTCATGTACTTAGGATCGGCCTGCTCGAGCGGGAACTTATCCACGTTACCGTTTTGGTAAAGCACCTGGAACAGTGTCTTGCCCTTGTACTGAGGGTTCGCCGCCAGTACTTCTTTTGGCCAAACTTCATCTGTGGTGAAGCGCTTAGAGAACTCCATCAACTGCCACAGATCCGAGCGAGACTCGCCAGGTGCCTTCACCATCTGGTGCCAGAACTGGGTACGACGCTCGGCGTTACCATAGGCCCCCTCTTTCTCAACCCACATGGCGGTTGGCAGAATAAGGTCGGCAGCCTGAGTGGTTACCGTTGGGTAAGCATCTGATACCACAATGAAGTTTTCAGGGTTACGGTAGCCAGGTAGACCCTCTTCATTAATGTTCGGACCGGCCTGCATGTTGTTGTTCACCTGCACCCAGTAAGCATTGATGTCACCATCTTTGAGGCGACGGTTCTGCTCAACCGCGTGATAACCAGGCTTAGGTGGAATGATGCCATCCGGGATCTTCCAGATCTTCTCGGCAATCTTTCTGTGCTCTGGGTTGTTCACTACCAGGTCTGCCGGTAAGCGATGCGAGAAGGTACCCACTTCACGGGCGGTACCACAAGCCGAAGGCTGACCAGTCAGCGAGAATGGGCTGTTACCCGGAGTCGAAATCTTACCTGTTAGCAGGTGAATGTTATACATCAGGTTGTTACACCACACGCCACGGGTATGTTGGTTGAAGCCCATGGTCCAGAATGATGTCACCTTGGTATTTGGATCGGCATAGAGTTTCGCCAGTTCGATCAGCTTGTCTTCCGGCACGCCAGAAAGCTTGCTGACAGAGGCGACGTCGTAATCGGCAACGAAGGCCTTGAAGGCGTCAAACTCGATTGGGGTAGACTTACCGGCAGTCTTAACGTTCTTGGCTTTCTGCTGCAGCGGATGACTCGGGCGCAGGCCGTAACCTATGTCGGTCTCACCCTTGCGGAAGTTGACGTGCTTGTTAACGAAATCCCAATTTACCGCATCGTTCTGAATGATATAGTTGGCAATGAAGTTTAGGATGGCCAGATCCGTCTGCGGCGTGAAGACGATACCCAGATCGGCAAGGTCAAAGCTTCTGTGGGTGAAGGTAGACAGCACAGACACCTTAACATGAGGCGCGCTCAAACGGCGGTCGGTGACACGGCTCCAGAGGATAGGATGCATCTCGGCCATGTTAGAACCCCAAAGCACGAAGGCATCGGCGTTTTCCATGTCATCGTAACAACCCATAGGCTCATCGATACCGAAGGTACGCATGAAACCACCTACCGCAGACGCCATACAGTGACGGGCGTTAGGGTCGATGTTGTTAGAGCCAAAACCCGCCTTCATCAGCTTAGAGGCGGCATAACCTTCCCAAACGGTCCACTGGCCTGAGCCGAACATACCGATAGCGGTTGGGCCCTTCTTCTTGATGGTGGCTTTCCACTTCTCTGCCATGGTGTCGAAGGCAGTATCCCAGCTTACCGGTGTAAATTCGCCGTGCTTGTCGTATTTACCATTGGTCATACGCAGCATAGGGGTCTGCAGTCTGTCTTTGCCGTACATGATCTTAGACAGGAAGTAACCCTTGATACAGTTAAGACCACGGTTCACTTCACTCTCGGCGTCACCATGGGTGGCCACCACCTTGCCATCGCGGGTGGCAACGATCACCGAACAACCTGTACCGCAGAAACGACAAGGTGCCTTGTTCCACTCAAGTTTAGTCTGCTCTGAACTGGTAATTAGGTTGCTTGCCGTTGCGGGCAAGGCCAAACCAGCCACCGAGGCAGCGGCCATGGCCGCATTTGCCTTCATAAATTCGCGTCGATTCATCTTCATTTTTCAACCTCTTCAAGCACTTCACTCTGGTGATACACCATGGCTGCGGACAGCACGCCCTCAATCTTGTTGATCGCCTCAATATCAGCCATCAGGCCCTTCTGGGTCATGCCTTCCAGCACAACCACCAACTTGACCTCATCGTTAACAGACAACTCTGCGTTTTCCATCTTCATGATTGTCTGTCTGACACTGGACATAAATTCAGGCTTAACCTGAACCACTAAACTGGTGACGTGAAGTTCATTGCTCATTGACATTTTCACTCTTAATAATTGTTCGAATACAGTGGATTAACCTGCACCTGGTGGGCCGGTGAATATCTGGCTAAACCAGATAGCAAAGCCCAAACCAGAAACGAGTAACACTGACAGCAGGGGAGCAAGAAAAACGGTTAGAAACACAAATATTTTTAGCTCTAAACTTTTCTCTTCATTAGATGTGGAACTCATGCATCCTCCAACGGGTCATGCCGGTTTTCATAGCAGATAAAGTTGGTTTATTTCTGGTTGGATTGTGTCAATCAAACATCAAAAACCATACTTTTCTTCCTGTTATTCATGGTATCAATAACTTCTTAACATTCTGTATACCCCTAAATCGGTAAATTCTATGCAGGTTTGATCTGGATCATCCTTTTGTTGCAGATATAACCCAGATCACTTCTCCTACGCAGCAATTTCGATTGAGAAAGCAACAAAATGAATAAATTAGCTATTCATAAACATCTAAAACATAGTCATAAAACGGCGATTTCGTAAGTCAAAGTGTGATCTAAATCGTAAAAATATATCGATGGGGGTAGACGTAGTTTTCGCGGGCATAAAAAAAGCACCCGTTACGGGTGCTTCTTTAGTCTTTATGACAACGCTCAGGCTTCGGCGATGCGATTGAGGATGCGCTTCTCCGAAATCGGATAGGCGGTGCCTAACACCTGGGCGAAACAGGAGACACGGTACTCCTCTATCATCCAGCGCGCCTCCTGCAGTGCCTCGGGCACGGCAGCACTCTTAGGCACCTTGGCCAGTTGCGCCGCTAAGGTCTGCTGCACATTGTTAATGCTGTGCAGGTGCAGGCGGTCACGGTTTGGATCCACAGGCAGTTTGTCTAAACGATTATCTATCGCCTTGATATAACGGATTAAATCCGCCAGCCGCTGCCAGCCGCACTGCTCGACAAAGCCCTTGAATACCAGGTTATCCAGTTGGGTCTGAATATCACTCATGGCAAAGGCGATATCTAGGCTAATCTTGCCCTTGAGGCGCTTCTTCACCTTCTGATACAGGGTCAGGATCTCCTCCACCTGCAAGGCTATCTTGGCCGCCGTAGGGTTAAGATCCTGACGCACGACATCTTTAGCCTGCTCGAACTGCTCGGCGCTGCGTACATCCAGCCCCTTCTCATCGAGCAGCTGCTGCACCGCCGCCGATAAGATATCGTCGATCAGATACTGCACCTGGCCAAAGGGATTGAAATACATAGCCAGTTTTGCCTTGTTGGGCAAGGTGTTTTGCAGATGTTTCACCGGCGATGGCATGTTAAGCAGCAACAGGCGCTGTAAACCCGCCTTGTGGCAACGACCGGCCTCGTGCTCGTCATCGAACAGCTTGATCGCCACGCTCGTCTTGTTGTCCACCAACGCAGGAAACGCCTTCACCTGGAAGTTACCACGCTTCTTCTCATACTGCTTAGGCAGGTCGCCAAAGCTCCACTGAGTCAGCTCGTTCTGCTCTATGCCGCTCTCGGCCACGTTGCGTATTGCCTGGGTCACCTTGCCCTGCAGCTGCGCCTTCAACTGCTCAAGGTCGCGGCCCTGGGCCAGCAACTTGCCCTTATCATCTTCTACCTTGAAGTTGATCAGCAGGTGGGGCGCGAGCTGAGTGAGATCGAAATCATCGGCTGAGATACGCACGCCGCTCATGCGCAGCAGTTGCTTACACATGGCGTCAAGCAGGCTCATCTCACTATTGGTCATTGCCTGCAGACAGGCCCTGGCATAATCGGGCGCTGGCACAAAGTTGCGCCTCAGCGTCTTAGGCAGAGACTTGATCAGCGCGGTGATCTTCTCCTCACGCAGGCCAGGCACCAGCCAGTCGAAACCCTGGGCCTCGATTTGATTCAGCAGCGCAATCGGCAGATGCACAGAGACGCCATCATCCACGTCGGCCGGTTCGAAGTGATAGCTCAGCGGCAGATTAAAGTTGCCCTGATGCCAGCTGTCGGGGAAGTCCAGCGCCGAGACATGATCGTCGCTGCGCTTCATCAGCGCGTCACGCTCGAAATCCAACAGATGAGGCTGACGTTTCTTCTCCTGCTTCCACCAGGTCAATAGCTTAGGCGCGTTGTAGATCCCTTGCGGAATACGGGCATCATAGAAGTCCACCAGCGCCTGCTCGTCTACCAGGATGTCGCGGCGGCGAGACTTGTGCTCCAGCGCCTCGATATCGTCGATAAGCGCGCGGTTGTTGACGAAGAAGGCTTCCTTGGTGCGCAGCTCCCCTTCGGCCAGCGCGCTGCGAATAAAGATCTCCCGGGCCTCGACAGGCTCGATGGGGCCATATTGCACCCGGCGACGATTGACTATGGTCAGGCCGTAGAGCTGCTGATTCTCCAGCGCCAACACACTGCCCTGCTTGGCCTCGAAATGGGGCTCCACATAGCTCTTCTTCACCAGATGACCGCCCAGGGGCTCGACCCATTCCGGCTGGATCTTGGCGCAGCAGCGCGCAAACAGACGCGAGGTCTCGGTCATTTCGGCGGCCATGATCCACTTAGGCCCCTTCTTCGCCAGCGGCGAGCCGGGGAAGACGAAGAACTTACGGTTGCGCGCCCCCAGGTATTCGTTGTCCTTATCCTTGAAGCCGATATGACTCAGCAGACCGGTCAACAAAGATTTGTGCAGCAGCTCATAGTCGGCGGGCTCGCTGTTGAGCTTCCACTTGAGGTCGTGCACCGCATGACGTAACTGGGTATAGAGATCCTGCCATTCACGTACCCGCAAGTAGGCCAAAAACTCCTGCTTACACAGCTTGCGGAACTGGCTGGCAGACAGCGCCTTTTGTTGCTCCTTGACGTGATCCCACAGCTTTACCCAGGCGATAAAGTCAGAGTCCTTATCGCTGAAGCGTCGGTGAGCCTCATCGGCGGCCTGTTTCTTGTCCATAGGACGCTCGCGGGGGTCTTGAATCGATAGACCTGCGGTGATCACCAAGGTTTCATGCAGACAGCCATACTCCTTGGCCTGCACCACCATGCGCGCCAGGCGTGGATCCACCGGGATACTCGCCAGTTGACGCCCCAGAGACGTGAGTTGCAGCTGCCCCTTGTGTTTGCGCACCGACTGCAGCTCTTCGAGCAGCAGGAAGCCGTCGCGAATGTATCTGGCATCGGGCGGCTGAATAAAGGGGAAGCCTTCGATATCGCCAAGTCCGATAGAGAGCATCTGTAATATGACAGACGCCAGGTTGGTCCTTAGGATCTCAGGATCGGTAAACTCGGGGCGACTATTAAAATCGGTCTCATCGTAGAGGCGAATACAGATCCCCGGCGCCACACGGCCACAACGGCCCTGACGCTGGTTGGCACTGGCCTGAGAGATAGGCTCAATCGGCAGGCGCTGCACCTTAGTGCGATAGCTGTAACGACTGATGCGCGCCGTACCCGGATCGATCACATACTTGATGCCAGGGACGGTTAATGAGGTTTCCGCCACGTTGGTAGCCAGCACGATACGCCGGCCGCGATGGCTCTTGAACACCTTGGACTGCTCACCATAGGAAAGGCGGGCATAGAGGGGCAAGATCTCGGTATCGCGGTACTGCTGCCTGTTGAGCTGATCGGCCAGGTCACGGATCTCTCGCTCACCATTGAGGAAGATCAGAATATCCCCCGGCCCTTCGGCCATCAACTCCTCTACCGCACCGAAGATGCCATCGGTGAGATCCAGATCCTCATCCTGTTCGCGAACCAGAGGCCGATAGCGGGTCTCCACCGGATAGGTTCGGCCCGACACCTCTATCACGGGCGCATTATTGAAATGCTTGGAGAATCTCTCCACGTCTATGGTGGCCGAGGTGATGATCACCTTGAGATCCGGGCGGCGCTTGAGCACGCTCTTGAGGTAACCCAGGATAAAGTCGATATTCAGGCTGCGCTCGTGGGCCTCATCGATAATGATGGTGTCGTATTGATCCAGGTATTTGTCCGAGCTCAGCTCCGCCAGCAAGATACCGTCCGTCATCAGCTTGATATAAGAGGTTGGCTTGATGGCATCGGCGAAGCGCACCTTAAAGCCCACCACCTCGCCCAAGGGGCTGTTTAATTCTTCGGCCACGCGGGTCGCCACGCTACGGGCAGCCAGACGTCTTGGTTGGGTATGGCCGATAAGCCCGCGCGTCCCCAGGCCCAGTTCGAGACAGATCTTAGGCAGCTGAGTCGTTTTACCCGATCCCGTCTCGCCCGCCACGATCACCACCTGATTGCCCGCTATCGCCTCGGCGATTTCATCGCGTTTCTGCGATACCGGCAGTGCATCGGGATAGCTAATCTCGGGGCTATTCTGCCTACGCGTCTCGACCTTGGCCGCGGCGGCGATGGCCTGCTCCTCCAGCTCGGCCAGCACAGCTGATTTTTGCTCGCCGTCGGCTTGTTTTTTCAGTCGATGAAGACGGCGCTTGATGCGAGAGGCATCGGCCTGGAAACACTGGTTGAGGAAGGCATGAGACAGCGGGTGACGTGGCGAATTCAAAGGAAAGACCCATATAGCAAAACACAAAGCCGGGATCCTACCAAGGAACGCGCCATTTTGATATGAAAAATCGCCCCAGAGGGGCGAAATTGTTCATCCAATTATCTGGCTTACCGCATGAGGGCGAAAGATAAAAAGGTGAACATAAGCATTAACTTAGGCAGGCTTGAGATAACACTCCTGCATCGAGGTGTTTATCGCCCGGAGCACGGCATTTCTATCTATGATGCCGACCACCCTGCCCTGGTCGATCACCGGATAGATCTTGGGCTTTGGCAGCAGCATCTGCTCGGCCAGGCTAATGATGGGCTCGTCCTTAGAGACGGTCAGCACGTCGGTGCGCATGCAATCACTCACATTGGCGGTGAGATCGCAGTGATAGGTACTCTTTAACATCACGGCTAAACAATCTTGTTGCGACAAAAACCCCACCAAATGACCCTGTGCATCGACCACGGCTGCGCCTAATTTTTTTTGTGAGAGCAGCTTTTCGACCGCGGCCGCCAGTGTCATGTCTGCCTCTAATAACACCGGCTGGCGATCCATATAATCAACGACTTTCATCGATTCCATATTCTGACTCCTTAATCGTGTCCGCACCTTAAGTGTAATTAAGGTTGGTCTAAAAAGCCGAAGTTTTAACCAATTTTATTTATAAGCAAAGAAAACAAACATTTGCGTAACAGCATAAGAATTTGAGCTGACTCCCAATATTGTTAGCAAATAGGACATTTTGTCCCATGTTTTTAAATAAACTTGATCCAGCTCATACCTATGCAAGCTTAAAAGCCCTTGCGAATCACAAGGTTTCTAAATGTTGACATACATCAACAATCGCGCCGAATTTGAGGCCTAAACTAAGTTACTGAATCGTGCCACTACATTTTCGCATCAAAATGAAAACAAAGGGTTAACCATGGACACACATGCCGCCTTATATCAACAAGGCCAAGCACGCCTCGAAGAGTTACGTCGCTTGGCGCCTCGTCATGCTCAGACATTGCAAGACAAGATGGAAGAGCATGGCATCACCCGCCGAGACTTTATGAAATGGAGCGCCGCCGTCACCGCCATGTTGGCGTTACCGCTCCCCTTTAGCACCTTAGTCGCCGAAGCCGCCGAGCTGGCCGACCGGGTGCCACTGATCTGGTTACACATGGCCGAATGTACCGGCTGCTCAGAATCTCTGGTTCGTGCCGATACCCCTAACCTCGACTCGCTGATCTTCGACCACGTTTCATTGGAATACCATGAAACCCTGATGGCCGCCGCCGGTTGGCAAGCCGAAGAGAACCTGGAACACGCACTGGAAGCCTACAAGGGTAACTACCTGCTGGCCGTAGAGGGCGCTATCCCGACGGCCAACAACGGTGCCTTCCTCACCGTTGGCTGTAAGGGTCATACTGGCCTTGAGATCATCCACCACGCCGCCGAAGGCGCCGCGGCGATCATCTCTGTCGGTACCTGCGCCTCCTTCGGTGGTGTACAGGCCGCCGCCCCGAACCCAACTGGCGCTAAAGGTGTCGATAAGGTGGTCAACAAGACAGTGGTTAACTTAGGTGGCTGTCCACCTAGCGAGAAGAACATTGTCGGCACCCTGATGTATTTCATCATGTTCGGCAAACTGCCTGCACTGGATATGTTCAACCGTCCTAAGTGGGCCTACGGCGCACGGGTTCACGATAACTGTGAGCGTCGTGGTCGCTTCGATGCCGGTGAATTTGTCGAGCAGTTCGGCGATGAAGGCGCGAAAGAGGGCTACTGCCTCTATAAAGTGGGATGTAAAGGGCCTTATACCTATAACAACTGCCCCACAGAAAGATTCAATCACCACACCAGTTGGCCGGTACTTGCGGGTCACGGATGTATGGGCTGCTCCGAGCCTAACTTCTGGGACGACATGGCCGACTTTGAAAAACCCCTTGGCAGACAGCTCCTTCATGGGCTGGACGCAACGGCCGATACCGTCGGCGCAGTGATCTTGGGTGCCACAGCTGTAGGTATCGGCGCTCACGCTGTTGCCAGCGTATTTGCCAATTCGAAGGAGGACTAATTCAATGAGCAAACGTGTAGTTATCGACCCTATCACTCGTATCGAAGGCCATCTGCGTATCGAGGTCGAAGTCGACGAAAATAATGTTGTTCAAAAAGCCTGGTCCTCCTCCACTCTGTGGCGCGGCATCGAGGTGATCCTCAAGGGCCGTACGCCGATGGATGTGGGCCTTATCGTGCAGCGTATCTGTGGTGTCTGTACCTATTCACACTATCGCTGCGGTACCGAAGCCGTCGAGAACGCCTTAGGGGTGAAGATCCCGCTGAACGCCAAGTACCTGCGCTCGCTCATGCAGACCTCGCTCTATATGCATGACCACATAGTGCACTTCTACCACCTCCATGGTCTGGACTGGGTAGATGTGGTCTCGGCCCTGAGCGCCGATCCAGCCGCTGCCGCCCAGGTTGCCCTGAAATACACCCATAACCCCATCGCCGCCGGCGAAGGTGAACTGCGCGCCGTACAGGAACGGGTCAAAGGCTTTGTGGAAACCGGTAAGCTCGGCCCCTTCGCCAACGCCTACTGGGGCAACGGCACATATAAGTTCACCCCAGAGCAGAACCTGATCGCCCTGTCACACTACCTCAAGGCATTGGAAGTACAGCGCGTTGCCGCCGAGATGCTGGCCATCTTCGGGGGTAAGCAGCCGCATCCACAATCACTGGTCGTCGGTGGTGTCACCTCGGTGCGCGATATGCTCAGCCCTGCCCGCCTGCAGGAGTGGAAACAGAAACACGCCATAGTGACCGACTTTATTCATCGTGCCTATAAGGCGGATATCGTCATGGCGGCCGAAGCCTTCGGCGGCGAACCTAGCGTACTGGGCGGCGTCAACGTGAAGAACTTTCTGGCCACCAACGACTTCGTGCTTGCCGATGGTCAGTACATGTTCGACCAAGGCGTGATCATGAATGGCGATCTGGCCAATGTCACCGACATCAACCCAGATCTGATTAAAGAAGACGTGAGCCACGCCTGGTACGACGCCAACGAGCCACAACATCCTTATGACGGCACCACAGTGCCGAACTACACAGGTTTTGTGGAGCGCGACACCGTCTACGGCAAGCTGCCGACCCTAGATGGTGACGGCAAGTACAGCTGGGTGAAGTCGCCTCGCTACCAAGGTGAGCCGGTGGAAGTGGGTCCGCTCTCAAGCCTGCTGGTCAGCTACGCCCGTGGTAACAAGGTGGTGGTCGATGCGGTCAATGGCCTGCTGGAAGCCACTGGCCTGCCGGTTGAAGCCCTGTTCACTACGCTCGGTCGCACCGCGGCGCGTATGTTACAGACGGTGATCGTCGCCGAAGAGGGCCTCAAAACCTTCGATGCGCTGATCGACAACCTGCTGGTAGACGAAGCCACCTATGTGCAGCCGGAGATAGATCCAAGCAAGGAGTATGTGGGCCACGCCATGATCGAGGCGCCGCGCGGCATGCTCAGCCACTGGATCCGCATCAAGAACGGTCTGGTGGAGAACTATCAGGCTGTGGTGCCCACCACCTGGAACGCGGGCCCAGTGGATGCTGCCGGCAAGGTAGGTCCCTATGAGGCATCGCTGTTAGGCCTCAAGCTGGAAGACCCGACTAAACCACTGGAAGTGATACGTATCATTCACTCGTTCGACCCTTGTATGGCCTGTTCGGTACATGTGATGGACTATAAGGGCCAAGATCTGGGTGAGTTCCGTATCGACCCAAACGGCAATAACTAAGGAGCAACTCATGGCTACAACCAATGTACCCTATGAGAGAGCCTTTATCTTCAGCGCCGCGATCAGGATTTTTCACTGGTTGCGAGCGCTCTCCATACTGGTTCTTGTCATAACCGGCTTCTATATTGCCTGGCCGTTTTTGGTGGCGCCAAGCAGCACGGATGTGTTGGTACAGGGGTGGGTAAGATTTGCCCACCTGATCTTCGGCTTCGTGCTGTGTGCCATCACAATTGCCAGGGCCTACCTGTTCTTCTTCAGCAAGAGTGACATTGAGCGGCGCTCCTTCAAGGACGTCACCAGCGTCAACAGCTGGATAGTGCAGCTCAAGTCCTACCTCTGGATGGGACACCTGGACAAGAAAGGCGTGTATGGCCCCTTGCAGTTTGTCACCTACTTTGCCGTGTCTGTGATTGCAGTGCTGATCTGCATCACTGGTCTGGCACTGTACGCCAACGTCTATCATCTCGGCCTTGGCGGCATGTTAGCTGACATGGCGGCCTGGGTAACCGGCGCCATGGGTGGCCTAGCCCAGGTACGGATCTGGCACCATTACTTTACTTGGGTGTTTATTATCTTTGTGGTGATCCACGTCTATATGGCGGTCTGGACCGGCATCAGATTTAAACATAATTCGGTAGATTCCATCGTCTCTGGCTATGACTACCATCCTAAGAAACACTAAATAAGGGCGCCATGAAAATACTGTTACTCGGTATTGGTAATGTGCTGTACGCCGATGAAGGGATCGGCGTACATTTTGTCAATTACCTGCAAGAAAACTATCGCTTTAGCCATCCGTCGCATCGACTCGATGTGATGGATGGTGGCACCTTAGCCCAAGGGCTAATTCCCATTATCTGTAAATACGACTATCTTGTGGTGGTAGATACGGTCAACGCCCACGGCGTCGGCCCAGGAGAGGTCTATTTTTTCGATTTCGACAAGGCTCCCAGTGAAATCGATTGGCAAGGAAGCGCACATGAGGTGGAGATGTTACAAACATTGACCATGATGGAGATGGTCGGAGACAGACCGAAAACCTTCGTACTTGGCTGTACGCCAACCGTACTCGAACCTATGACACTGGGACTCACCCCGAGTGTCGCCGCCGCCGTTCCCCTGATGGAAACGACAATACTCACCCATTTCAAGTCCCTCGGATTCGAGATCGAACGCATCAACGACTTGGCAATAGAAACGCTCATTCCAGATTCTTATAAGCGCGGTGTAACCCTAGATGAAGACAATCAAATTTGAATTTACCTGCTCACGGCAGGTGCCGCTTTACGCGCACTTATGTAACCGATACCTAAATTATGGTGAACTAAATATCCATATCGGCTACCAGGGCGGCGCCTATTTTATCGAGGCCGAGGGCAAACAGAGCGAGCTGGAAACCCTGGCCGATGAGATAGCCCAGGACTTTCTCATCTCAGTCTGGCTCAAAGATTCGCGCATCGCCCTGGTCGACGCGCCAAGCGGCAGTACCGAGCCCTTGGCAACCCAGCCATTGACCCAGGAATTTTGTCAGCAGTGCGCGCCCCACTTTGGCGACAATCAGGCAGCCGCATTTGGCCAACTGGATCTCGGCTGCGACTGCTGCCACGGCGAGCAGCGCATCCATGAGGCGTATCGCGGCCTCACCGCAGGCGATATTCAGGCCATGTATCAGCGTCTGCTCACCCAGGGCGAACTCAAACTGGCGGGCGACATTCATCTGAGCCTTAGCCCAATTGACGGCCCGGCGCGCCCTCGCCTGCTGATCTGTAATCCCAACACCTTAAATGCCCAGTTCCACCTCAGCGATCCTCAGGTGCTGGCACTGTCGAGCATAGAGAAACCCCTCATCTGCGTACGGCCCATCAAAGATCATCCAAAACTCAAGCAGCCCTTGTACGATCTCTGCTTTGCCTACAACCGCCTGCTGGTGATCCTGGCCGAGCACCTACGCCAGCATGGCACAGATTGGATCTACCTGAATGATCCCGCCCAGTGTGAGGCGCTAGCCTATATCGACGGCCAATGGGCCGAGATCTACACGAAAGCGCCAAAAAGCCTGCGCATAGACTCGCCCAAGCAGCCGCTACATGAAGAAGTGCTACTCAACGGCAAAGACACGAGTTACTACGCCAGCCACAGCGACAAACAGGGTGGCCATTACCTACTTGAGCAAGGCAGCGATGTGAAGTCGCGCCGCGGCGCAATGACGACAAGTACCCTGAGTGATGACGAGCTGGCACTGTGCGCCCTGCACAGCGTCAATCTCGAGCATGGCTTAGGTAAGCACAGCGCCATCATCTATCTTAGCCGCGATCATGGCGGGCACATCTACACCCTGGATGGTAAATGCGAGGCCGAGCGTTTCTTCGCCCTGCCCGAGCTACCCGAGACTGGTTACGACATCTATCATCAGCTGGAGCAGAGCCCACAGCGCAAGGTGCTGGAGAAGTTTAAGCAGCGTTATCCCGAAGACTACCTCAGGCTGCTGGATCTGAAACTTCCCGCCGAGCGCCATAGCCTGAGCGCCCTCTGGGCCGTTGGCGCGGTGATCTTGGGCCTCGAGAGCCGCTCCCTGAGTGTAGGCGATCTCAACGACGCCCTGATGGCCGCCGCCCAGGCCCATAGAGGCAGCAACTCGCCGCGCATCGACTATCCGCTCACCCGCGGCGAGGCCTATCGCAGCCTCAACTGGTGTAAGACGCTGGGGACGCTGATCAGCTTCCGACTGGCCGACGACAGGGACAGCCAAAAACTCGCCTTTGGCATGCACGACTCCTTCGCCGACTACCTGGCAAACTGGATTGAACATCTGGATCTTAACCTGGGGGTCAAGTCGGTGGCACTGGCCGGTAGCGAATGGGCTAACCCAGTATTGTGTCAGCGTGTCGCGCTACGTGTGGGCAAAAACTTTCCTCTCAAGCACAACCAGCAGTTGGAAATTGATGGCAACAACCATGCTATCGGTGCCCTAATGCTGAAGAAACGTAGGCTATAGCATGTCTGCCAAGCTGCAAGCGTCCATCGAGACGATTAAGCGAGTCAGGCTGGACATCACAGGTATCGTCCAGGGGGTTGGTTTTCGCCCCTTCGTTTACCGCTGGGCCACCGAGCTTGGCCTGCTGGGCCTGACCTTCAACCACAGCAAGGGCGTCACCGTGGAGCTGCAGGGCACAGCCCAGGCCATAGACGCTTTTGTCGAGGCGCTTAACGAAACACCACCACCTTTGGCGCGCATCGACAGCCTGAGCCAGGTAGAGATCCCGCTACAGGCCTGTGACAGCTTCGAAATCACCCACAGCCAGGCCGACGCCAAGGCTGTGGTGGCGGTATCGAGCGACAAGAGCAGTTGTCAGAATGTCTCGATGAGATCATGGACCCCAGCAACCGCCACTACCAGTACCCCTTTACCAACTGCACTAACTGCGGCCCCAGATATACGCTGATCCGCGCCCTGCCCTACGACAGACCCAACACCGCCATGGCCGAATTTGCCATGTGCGATGCCTGCGCCGCGGCCTATCAAGACCCGCTGGACAGGCGCTACCACGCCCAGCCGGTAAGCTGCCCAGATTGCGGCCCGCAGCTGAGTTTGTTAGACGCAGGGCAAATGCCGCTGGCAGAAAGAAACCACGCACTGGATCTGGCGGTAGAACTACTTGCCCAGGGCAAGACCCTGGCTATCAAGGGACTGGGCGGTTTTCATCTGGTGTGCGATGCCACCAATGATGAAGCGGTGCAGCGACTACGCAGACGCAAACAGCGCCCGGCCAAGCCCTTCGCCGTGATGTGCGCCTCAGTAGAGATGGCCCAGAAGCTAGCGACAGGCAGTGACGCCGAGTGGCAACTGCTGCAAAGCGCCGAGCGGCCCATCACCCTGCTGCAAAAATCGCCCAGCTGCGATCTACTCAGCCCGGCAGTGGCCCCCGGCATCGACCGACTCGGGCTGTTTCTGCCTTATACGCCCTTACACCAGCTGCTACTCACTAGGCTAAACCGTCCCTTGGTGGCCACCAGTGCCAACCGCAGCGGTGAGCCCATCATCACACATGCCGAGGATATCTTCGCACTGCTTGGCGAGGTGGTCGACGCCGTGCTGGATCACAACCGCGAGATCCTCAACGGCTGTGACGACAGCGTGGTGCAGATGGTGGATGACAAGCTGCAGGTCATTCGTCTGGCGCGCGGCTATGCGCCGCTGACCCTGGCGCTGCCACAGGCCGTGCCTCAGGAAACCTTGGCGGTGGGCGCCCAGCAGAAAAACAGCATCGCCTTCGGGTTTGATCATAACCTGGTTCTCAGCCCTCACATCGGCGATCTCTTCAGCCTGGAGGCGGAGCAATATTTTATCGACACCCTGGCGACCTTTAAGCGTCTCTACCAGTTCAGTGCCAAACATCTGGTAAGCGACAAACATCCCGACTACGCCTCGACAGTCTGGGCGCTAGCGCAGAAGGACGCACTAGGCATCCCCTGCACTCAGGTGCAGCACCACTATGCCCACATCCTGAGCGTCATGGCCGTCAACCAGACTAGCGACAAGGTGCTGGGCTTTAGTTTCGACGGCACGGGCCTCGGCGATGGGCGCCAGCTCTGGGGCGGCGAAGCCTTGATCGCCGATGTGTCCGGTTACCAGCGCGTCGCCCATCTTAGCCCCATGGCGCTGATCGGCGGCGAGCAGGCCATTAAAGATCCTCGCCGTATCATGCTGGCGTTGCTGTTTGAGCGCTACTCGCCTGAAACGCTTAAAAAACTGCCACTCAAGGCGCTCAACGAGTTACCCACGAGCCTTATCGGCAACCTGCATACCCTGTGGCACAAAGGCGTCGCCACCCAGATGACCAGCTCCATCGGCCGTTTGTTCGACGCCACCGCCTGCCTGCTGAACCTGATGCAAACCACCCAGTTTGAAGGTCAGGCCGGCATGTTGATCGAAGCCAAGGCCAACGAGATCAGCGCGGCGCAGCATAGCGAATCAGGCATTGTCTTTTGCCTGACCGAAGAGGATGGAGTCTGGCAGCTCGCATCCCTGTGGGAGCAGATGGTGGATGCCCTGCTGCATTGGCAGGACAAGCCCGATGGCATAAGCCTTATCGCCCGCGCCTTCATGAACGCCCTGGCACAGGCGGTTACCGACTGCGCGCGTAAACATAGCGCCCTGAGCGTGGCGCTTTGCGGCGGCGTATTTCAAAACCGCTATCTGCTCGGCGAGACACGTAAACGATTGAGCATGGCTAAGATTAAGGTGCTGGATTCACATCAGGTACCGGTTAACGATGGCGGCATTGCCCTGGGGCAACTCTGGTACGCCATTCACCAAGATAACGAGGCGCAAACGTCGACGGAAAACGCGTTCCGCTAACGGTTTGAGCCAATTTGATTAACAGGACTTTGCCTAAAACTGACCCGGGTCAATGAAGTCACCGGGTCCCTAGCGCAAAATGGCATAAACGCCTTAGATTTATGGAGTTCATTATGTGTAAAGACTGCGGCTGCTCTATTACCCGAGATCACAGCCATGAGCATGATCACAGCCACGATCACAGCCATGAGCATGATCATAGCCACGCACACGGTCATTCCCATCATCACGACCACGGTACGGTTCGTAGCAATCCTCAGCTCAATGACAAGAAGACCCTGTCTGTCATCCATAAGATCCTCGACAAGAACGACCACGAAGCGGCCCATAACCGTGCCCATTTCGAGGCCCACAATATCACCGCCTTCAACCTGATGAGCAGCCCAGGCAGCGGCAAGACCACACTGCTTGAACATCTCAAAGAGTACACAGACTTAAACTATGGCGTGGTCGAAGGCGACTTAGAGACCTCCCGCGACGCCGACCGACTCACCGCCAAGGGGATCCCCGCCTTTCAGATCCAGACCGGCTCCGCCTGTCACCTCGACGCCTTCATGGTGCACGACGCCCTGCATCACGTGGATCTGGCCCCGCTGGATATCTGCTTCGTGGAAAACGTCGGCAACCTGGTCTGCCCCGCCTCCTACGACGTGGGCACCCATTACAACATAGTGCTGGTCTCCGTCCCCGAGGGCGACGACAAGATTGAGAAATACCCGGTAATGTTCCGCAAGGCCGATCTGGTACTGATCACTAAGGCGGATCTGCTGCAACACTTCGACTTTAGCGTCGAAGAAGCCAGGGCCCAGGTCAAACGTCTCAACCCCGACGCCCAGGTGATCACCACCTCCATCAAAGATGGCGACAGCATGCGCGCCGTAGTGGAATGGCTCAATAGCCACAGGAGCGTTTAATCATGTGTTTGTCTATACCATCGAGAATTGTGGCGCTGCATCCCGACGAGCAGGCGGTCACCGTCGAGACCCTGGGGGTCAAGCGTAAGGTCAGCAGCCACCTGATGAATGAGCCGCTGGCGCTCGACGACTATGTGCTTATCCATATCGGCTTCGTGATGAACAAGATAGATAAGGCCGACGCCGAAAAGAGCCTGGCCCTGTATCAGGAGATCGTCGAAAAGATGAATGAGCAGGAGGCCCAGTCATGATAGCGCTCAAGCAGCTATATCAGGGCTTTAGAGATCCCGAGACCATACACAATCTGGCCAAGGAGATCGCCCTGCACGCCGCCAAGCATGACGGCAACATCTACATCATGGAGGTGTGCGGCGGTCATACCCACACCATCATGAAATATGGCCTCAACCAGCTACTGCCAGACAATATCGAATTTGTGCATGGCCCCGGCTGCCCCGTGTGTGTCATGCCCAAAGAGCGCATCGACCACGCCGCCATCCTGGCCTCACAGCCAGACGTAATTTTGGTGACCCTTGGGGATATGATCCGCGTGCCCGGCTCCAACGGTAGCCTGGCGGAGTTTCGCGCCAAGGGCTGCGATATCCGCCCCCTCTACGACCCGCTGGATGCCCTGACCATCGCCAAGGAAAACCCTGGCAAGCAGGTGATCTTCTTCGCCATAGGTTTCGAGACCTCGACGCCCATGACGGCGGTGCTGATCGAACAAGCCGAGCAGCAAGGGATAGATAACCTGCTGTTTCATATCAACCACGTGCTGGTGCCACCAGCCATCGACGCCGTGATGGCCGATCCCCAGGCCAAGGTGAATGCCTTTATCGGCCCGGCTCACGTGAGCGTGATCTCGGGTGCCAAGCTATACCGCCCGGCCGTGACCCAATACGGCACCCCCGTAGTGGTATCTGGGTTTGAGCCTGTGGATGTGATGGAATCTATCCTGCGCATCGTCAAGCAGAAGGTCGATGGCGTCGCCGAGTTAGACGTGCAATATAGCCGCGCCGTCAGCGAGGAAGGCAACGTCCACGCCCAGCAGAAGGTGGATCAATACCTCACCATCAGGCCGCATTTCCGCTGGCGCGGTCTGGGGCCGCTGGGCGAGTCCGCCCTGATGCTAAAGCCTGAGTTTGCCCACCGCGACGCCGAGGTGATCTACCGTGAGAAGCTGAACGTTCCCGATATCGACGATCACAAGGCCTGCCAGTGTGGCGACATCCTCAGGGGTATCGCCAAGCCGAAAGACTGTAAGGTCTTCGGCCGCGGCTGCACCCCGGAAACGCCGCTCGGTAGCTGCATGGTCAGCTCCGAAGGCGCCTGCAACGCCTATTACCGCTATAACGGAGTCTAATCATGGCCGATAATGAAAAAACCGTACAACTCAGTCACGGCGGTGGCGGCAAGGAGATGAATCGTCTGATCAAGTCGATCTTCTTCAAGGCCTTCAACAACCCTATCTTGGCGAGCGAAGAAGACGCCGCCCTGCTCCACTTCGAGGGTCAGGCCGCCTTTACCACAGACTCCTTCACTGTGTCGCCGCTGTTTTTTGCAGGTGGCAACATAGGCAAGCTCGCCATTGCGGGGACGGTCAACGATCTCGCCATGATGGGCGCCGAACCTCAGTATCTGAGCTGCAGCTTCATCATAGAAGAAGGCTTTGCCATCAAGGATCTGAAAACCATCGTCGATAGCATGGCCGAGGAGCTGCACAAGAGCGGTACCCGCATCGTCTGCGGCGATACCAAGGTAGTGCCTAAGGGCTGCGCCGATGGCCTGTTTATCAACACCTCTGGCGTAGGCCGCGTGTTGAAGCCACAGATCTCGGTGAAAAACCTGCGTCCCGGCGATGCCATCCTGGTCTCCGGCGACATCGGCCGCCACGGCGCCGCCATCCTGATGGCCCGTGAGGGGCTCTCGCTGGAATCAGAGCTGGTCAGTGACTGCGCCAACCTCTGGCCCGTGGTCGAGCAGCTGATCGCCTGCAACATAGAGGTGCATGCCATGCGCGACGCCACTCGTGGCGGCCTGGCGGCGGTGCTCAACGAATGGGCCAGCGCCTCCGAGGTGGGGATCAGTGTCGAAGAGAGCAAGATCCCCGTGTGCGACGAGGTTAAAGGGCTATGCGAGCTCTATGGCTTCGAGCCTCATGACCTAGCCAACGAAGGCACCTTCATCCTGGCGGTACCGGGTGAGATTGCCGAAGGTGCACTGGAGATCATCAAGCGTTACGGCCACTGCCAAGAGGCGGCCATCATAGGTCATGTGGAAGAGACTCATCCGGGTAAAGTGGTCCTCAAGACCCCATGGGGCAGCAGCCGCTACCTCGACCTGCCCCAGGGTGAACTGCTGCCAAGGATCTGTTAATGCACGAGTATTCGATTGTCACCGCCCTGCTGGAACAGTGTGAACAGCACGCCATCGCCAATCAGGCGAGCAAGATCACTAAGGTGGTGATTAAAATCGGCGTCCTGAGCGGCGTCGAACCCGCCCTACTGGCGACGGCGTTTGAAACCTTCAAGCTGGAGGGACGCGCCAGAGAGGCGGAGCTGGAGATTCTACATCAAGAATTGGTGCTCGAGTGCCAGGCTTGCCAAAGCACTCATACCATTAAAGAACGAAGTGTCATTTGTCCTAGTTGTCACAGCTATGAGACCCGCATCATCGAAGGGGAAGAATTGCTGCTGATGCAACTAGAGCTAGAAACCGATGAATAAAACCAAACATATATGGAGTATTACAATGAAAAAAGCCTCACTACTACTCGCTAGCCTTCTTCCTGCAGCGGCTTGGGCACACCCAGGACACAATGGCATAGGTCTGTTCCACCACCTTAACGACCTACTCCCCATCATCGCCCTGGTGATCATCGTCGCCGGCGTCATGCTGTGGAAGAAGCGCTCATAAGCCAAGCCTTAGCGTAAAATCCACCGACAGCGACAGACTCCAAACCGAGTCTGGCGCTGTCTTGCGTCGCCCAGCCAAAACTTGTTTTACATAAGCAGGCTTTGACGGCCAACACTGTGAGTTGGCAAACAGGCTTCAGCAAATCATCCACTGCTCACTCACCCACGAGCTAGCAGCCCGTGCCCTCTCCCCTCAATAAACTTAAATCCGTTTTAAACGACTCGAACAGACACTTTTTTAGCGCTGCATCCGAAAACCTTAAAAGCTTGCTACTACTCAACTCATTTTTGGACATTTTTGAGTTAAAGCCTTAACTCTAACTTGTCAGTTTCGGATAGAAATTTCTATGGGACAATGCCTTGCTCACCGGTAAATTAGGAGCGCGGCGAGTAATTCATCCGCGTGCAGCAACTTGTTATAGGGCAGCGTTCTTTCACTACATATCAAGCTATCTGCTTTCCAGATAATCTCTCTTCTTTTCATATTCAATAGATTTTAATTTATCCTCAATTTGTATCTCTACATAGGATTTATGCTCAAGAAACTTAATGGAATTAAAAAGCGGCAGCAAACTTTCAAGAAAATTCCTTTCTCGCTCCAAGATGGGAACTCGACTTCCTGACCACGACCAAGTAGTTAGTTCATAGTCTAACGCTTGAAAGTCCTGAAAGTTATCATTTTTACTAAGAAACAAACCTAATATTTCCCGCCTAAATTCTTCACCAAGGTATTTTGCAGAATTAAATAAAAAGCACATAAATTTAATATCCGTTGCATTTTTCTTGACGGCATTACGGAAAAAACCATGTTTTTTCTGAACCACTTCTTCCGATTCAGCTTTCCCTTTTTCTTTAGTGAATAACTTAGTGAATATATTTTCTCTATACCTGAAAGAATGTTCATCTTTACTCTGAAGGTATTTCGCGTATTCTTCAATTTCTTCGAGGTAGCCCTCTCTTTCCCACAAAAAATTTAACTCTGGCATATCTGTGTGCAAACCAGGCCATCTTTCCTTTTCATATATTTTATCGATCAATTTATATAAAAACTCGAACCGTCTATCCAAAAGATGCTTTAAAGCGTCGCCAGAATAATCCCAGTAGCACCCTAGACTGCAGGCGGCTAAGTACGCATCAAAAACCAATTCCTCGTCTGGCTCAAATACTTCAAACCAATTACCAAATATACTGCATTGACTGCTAAATAGGTACTCTAGTGATCTTGCATAGTTAGCATCTTCACTGGATTTATCCGTTAGAATTCTGACAATTTTGCAATATATAGCATCGTCAACATGCTTATACTTATCCAAATAATCTAGCCAACCTCGCAATTCATTGCTTGGAGTGGTACTGATATGCTCTATTAATAAGTTCGCGTCATTATCAACAATGGACTCCTCTGGTAATAATGCAAAATAAGTAGATAACCATAGTTTCTTCCATCGATATTCTTTGCTGTTTAACAATAAGAAAACATCTTCGCTCGATTGAGACTTAAACAGGTCGGTTACTATGAAATGAGGGTTTACTTCAAAAGAGTCATCATAATCCATGTAACTAGATACAATATCAGGAAAGAGTTCTGGTACTGAATCAGCGATTGCACGAAGACTCATTTCAATTCCATTTTTTAAGGAGTAGTTCCTATCTCTACCTGACAAAGCACTATTCAATTCTTTACACCTATCAATGAAATCAATGAAATTTGCTATTGAAATACCCTTGAAATGCTTAACTAAACACTGATGGCGGTATTGATTGTATTCCTCATAACCCATTTCAAGCATGCGCCGTTCATGCCTATCTTCAAGAAGTAAGTTTGAAAGTTCTAGCGTTTCATTAAAGAACTCTTCTTTCCATTCTATTGGATAGTTCAATTCCAAAGATTCAAGGTGCTCACAATAGTCTTTCATCATCATGCAGTGAGACAAATTATCTTTGTCTAACTTTTTAACAAAATATCGTTCAAAAAAAAGAAGATCAGCCTTAGCCATATTCGCGCCTTCATATCTTGCTCTACCTATGTACTCTTTAATTACGTCAACAACGAAAGGTTGAAACTCATCCTTATCCATTAAAAAAGATAAATTTGAGATAATCTTATCTCTTAAAGCGAGTAGGTATTCATCAGGAGATAGCCTAAAATTTATAATGTTTATTGCATCACCGCTAGACCACTGATGCTCGCTGTGCTCAATTTTTAGCAGGTAGCTAGCCGTTAAAATAAAAAGCCGACTAAATAAGTAGTTCTCCCCTTTGTCCATTTGCTCTATCAACTTATCAACAATGAACGATTGTACATAATAGCCGTATCGACAATCATTAGGCTTAAAATTGTAACGTTCTGACAGTGCTCGTATTACAAAGCCAAGGGACACCTTACTTTTAGCAAGATATAGAAGCAGCAATTCAAAAGACATTTTAAATTCTTGATCATCATAAAACCTAAAACTTGTCAGCAAACTGATTAAAGATGATTTATCTGCCTCGTTATTAGCCTCTTCATAACTTTCACCTTTCCAATCAATATCAACGTCAGGCATTCCGTTAATAACCTTTGATGAAAAAACCAAAGCCTCTGTTGGTAAAGCAAACCAAAAAGTGCTTAAAAACTCTATTGATTTATCGACATTCTCATTTTCAGAATACTTTTCAAATATGTCTTTAACCTCACTTCTGATGCCAGCAACAACTTTCCTTTGGTCAAATGCACTAATGATAGGATTAAGTGAATCAACAATAGTCCCGGTATAGTCTGGATAGAAGTCCTTAACAATTGATGAAAATGGTATTGTCTTTTTTTCAAAGACGGCTATATAAAAAAGATAGGTAGATAAAACTTGGTCGGATATTTTTACCACTTCATTTTCATACAAATCCACCAACTCACTTTTATGCAAGATATCAACAAGTTCCCAAAACTCCTCAGCCTGTATGCCGAAAGAGTTCTCTACCATCCCCATTTGTTGTTCATTAAGTTTGTCAATCTTTCTAAAAAACGAAATGGCACAAGCCGCGAGAACTAGCCTTTCATCTTCAAGAACAAGTTTTACGTTTTCATTTTCGCCAAAGTAATCGCTATACAAGGAAGTGACATTTTGAATGGATTGTATTTGATTTGTCTCTATGGCAACTTTTGATGCCATCACAGCCAATCGCGGATTGCCGCAGGATATTTCTTGTATCCGTTTTTTATACTCCCCATTCTTAATTCCAAATATTGATTCAGCCAGTTCTTTAATTTGTTCGTCGGTTAACGGCGTAATAACCTGCTCATGAAGTTCAGTGTATTTGCTAACTTTTTCGATTACAGAAGTTCGCGCATAATCTCTCACCGTGGCAACGATGCGAAAACTTCGGCTTCCATCTTTCTCTGTTAGATAATGAAGAATATAGTCAAGCCTGTTATCCAATCTGTTAGCATCATCAACAAAAATCAAATAATCACCAGGCTCACTAAAGTACGCTGTAACATCCCTTATTAGGTCTGCGCCTTTATCAAAAAGACAAATAACATTGATATTTTCATTCTCTTTCTGAATTCGTTTTGCCAAAGTGACTGAAAATAGTGTTTTCCCTAATCCGGCTGCACCTGATACAAGCAAGAAGTTTGATGATTCCAGTGTTCGAACCGCATTACTCAACAAGTCGTCACAGAACAGCAATTCATTGTCTATAGACGTTGTAAAGTTACTCCTACAGTACCTCTCGACAAAATCATCAACGCTCAACAATTGGCCAGTATCTAAAGGTAAATCTAAATAAGTTTCCGACAAGACGGGATAGGAATTTTTAATACTTAATGAAATTGAATCAAGTCCATTAAGAGTTAACATTACTCCTCTATCGTAGCAAAGAGTCCTGAGTTGGTTGATTTCTTCCGTTGATAGTTTACCCAGATAGCATATGATTATTTCACTGATTTTATCTACTGGAATGCTTGTTTTATTTTCGTCAAAGCACTTTTCAATGTCATCTTTTAGTTTGTTGGCTAGACGTTCCTGTTGAACGGTATATTCTGAAAAAATATATTTTCCATTTGCCTGCATTAACAAACAGTCGGGTGTGCCTTTAACCACCCTATCGGTAATATCCATCATTCCGATTGGGTTTATATTTTCATACCCCTTTCGATGCAGCCAATCATCACAGAGTCTTTGAAATTTTCCGCCTTCCATTTCAAGCAACTTAGATTTTATTTGGTTTTGACTTCCCATAATCCCTCTGTATGGACATAAATTCTAAAAATTAGGTAGCTGGGTCTGAATGCCCTATAACAACTTTTAGTGAGACCTTGTAAGGTAGGAGACCAAGCATGTAAATAAGTAGGTTCAGAGTAATCTTCTAAAGGAGGTGATTGGCGCATGTGTTTGGCTTTTTCATTCCCTGAATGGCGCAGTCGATGTTAGTTTCGAGTTGACCTAGCTCTGTCCTTAATTGGTCATACTTTAATCTATTTTGTAGTTGGCATTCAACACGTATAGTCACATTCTAGTGCTTTCCTCCTTAAAAATAATGGCTTGTATCAGCGAGTAACAGATAAAGCCAAATCGAAGAAACTGTTAAACCCCAGTGTAAGCACAATTTTGGCTCTCGGCGGCATGGACGCCGCCGTGAAGCGTATAAGGATGTATTCACAGCGTGCCAAAAGAGTGCTTGCACATCCCCCGCCGGGCAGGCGTTAAATAACCAAGAAGGTACGACCTTCAACCCATTTAATTAACGAGCATGTCGCTAAATACAAATCAAGCAAACCATAGAAATGGCAAACCTTCATTCCAAGGCCAACACGCTTTGGGGCATAAATGGTTATGGCGGCGCTCGCCTGCCAAGCAATGACGGGCGCAGCTCCTTCCTGTGCGCATCAGAGCAATTGACTTAATAAAGCGACGGGCTTGTTCAACAGCCAAATAAAGTGTCGGCTACGCGACACTTATTCATATTTGTGAGTTGCTCTTCAACAAAAGACGCAAATGACTTTTGTCGACTTGCTAGTCTTGATGTTTTTCAACCCAGCACGTATCAGACACCTTCTATGAGGGATCTGTGTTGAAGATGAAAAGGACTTCTCCGTTTCCGGAGTTTCCGCCATAGGACGTCGGGGCCTTGCTGTCCGTCTTGGTTGAAGGCATCGCATAACTACCGCCCCCGCCACCGCCATAACACCGGTAATGGTCACCACCAGAAGCATACGTGCCATATATGGTACCGCTGCCACCGCCACCGTAGCCGCCGCCACCTCCGCCCCCGCCGCAGGAGGCTGGGTTACCGCCCTCACCACCTTTCCCGGCATTGACCGCCAGAGCGGGGCCACCGTTTATCCAGCCCTTTGATCCTTCGGAACCCGAACCGCCCGACGCTCCGCCGAACCCCTGATACCCGCCGTTATGGCCATCGCCTCCGCAGGCCACGCCTTCCGAGCAATCGGTTCCGCCTCCGCCCATGCCATTGGTATTGGTGAACCAAGAGCCCCCCAAAGAAGGCAGACCATCGTAAAACGCGTTTGCGCCTGCGCCCGTTGCCGATTTGCCGACCTGGCTTGAATACGCGAAGCCGCCGTTGCCACCGCCGCCGCCTTGCATGGAACCGCTGTAGAAGGCGCTGCCCTCGCCGCCACCACCACCGCCGCCGGCGATTAGAACAATATCGCTGTGTGGCAGGGAGCCGTTCGGCTCAAAGCTCGCCACGATCGTGGCGGCGCCTCCGGCCCCGCCGCTGTCATCGTGACTTCCCGCTTGCCCTAGGTAGTAGTAGAAAATCGCGTTTCCGAACAGCATTCCATAATCGTTGCCTGTGGTTACCACCTGGGCAAAGCCTCCTTTTCCGCCTGCTCCCGATCCTCCGCCGAAAGTCGCGTTAGTGCCATTACCTCCTCCGGCGCCGATAGCCTGTATCCATAAAGTTGTATTCTCGTCTACGGCGCTGTTGAGGGGGCTTGCCTGGGTGGCAATGTTGGTCCAGAAAACCGCTTGATTACAGCTGGTGTTTAGGGTGCACACCACCTGGTTTGAATTGCCGCTGGCAAGAGAACAGGTTGCATCGCAGTCCTCGATAGCGTAAGAAACCGCTCCACCCAGGGCGAAATTTGTCACTGCGGTGTGCGTCTGGCCCACATCGTCCATGACGGTAAGCGTCGCCTGGTAGTTCCCCGAAACGTCTTTGACGCCATTGCTTGAGGCGGTATCGGCGTAGGGATGGACTTTCAACGGCCCCCGGTTCGGCCCGCCCTGAATGGTAACCGGCCCATAGATGGTTTCGCCCGTATCCAGGTTTTTTACTGTGTAAGTATGAGAAACCAGTTTTCTCTCACCGCCTGCAACGGAAAAACTACCATCGAGTTCCATTCGGCCCGGCACGTTAGACGATTCCATTGCCGTAAGTCGCGCAGTCGGCGCGCTTTCACTTCCGTCACAGCCCTGCAGTGCTCCCATGAAACAGGCCAGCACGATGAAGAGCCCCGCGCCTGCCGGTTTCGATGAATGGGCGAAATTGGTCAATCCTGTATACAGACGATGGATCCGGCTTAAAAAAGCTGGTGATAAAGACATTCGGTTTCCTCCTTGTTCTTCCCTTTATTTTTTGCCGAGCGTTGTAAAGATACTGCATCGGCAAGGAAGGATTGAATTGCTCATTTCATTTCCACAAATGGCCTTTTTTTGCCAAAAAATGAGTCAATCCAAGTTCCTTTTTGTGCGACTTACTAAAAAGCCCCAGTGTAAGCTAATAATATTATTGAAAATAAATGTGCGAAATATAGAGTTTCCCTCAGATTTCATCAAGGACGACCGCGTAACCTTGGTGCACAGGCAAATTGAATACCACGAATTCACCGCCAATGAAAACAAAATAGCAACATATGTACACCTCTGTTGTTTCGCATTCCTATGTTCACATCCCTAATATTTACATCCCTAATGTTCACCTCCCCGTATGTTCACATCCGTATGTTCACATCCCTATGATCAGTACACTGCTGCTTCCATGTACTGCACCCGCCAAACAGGCGTAGATAGCCATGAAGGTGCGAGCTTCAACTGCACTATGTAGATACCTATACAGGCATACGCTGGACTGACAATTAACAAAACCAGCGCCTAAATCGCTCACTAAATAACCAGCTGTAAATCCCATCTCTGCCACCAAACCACTCATCAAAAACAATGCCAACTCTCCAAACTTTCCCCACAAAGAGTCAAAAAACAGGCTTTTTGCTAATAAAATGACGGCGTCATTTTTACCAACATCAGACAAAGCTAAATAAAATTTATTTCTTTATAAACATCGACTTGATGCAATTATGACGAGCGGTTTTCGCGGCAAAACATTGACAGTTTATTTCTTCAAAAAAGCGGCGTATAGTGCGTTTCTAATTTAGTGACGCTAGGGTGAAAATCATGTTTCGTTTTACAATTTATTCAATTGTGGCCTATGCCTTCTGGCTGACCTTTGTCGACGTCTCCAATTACTTGGGCGCCGAGGAAGATGGCTGGCTGTCGACCATCAAGAGCGAGTGGGCCAACTTTAAAGATGATGAGCCAGCACTGAACACCACTTACCTCAGCAGCCAGGACAATGATTGCCAGGCCACCAACAGCTGCTACGAAGCGAGTGCGCCACTGGGCGAATAACCTTCAGGCCTAACTTGAGTCGATAAGTTATTAGTATGAGCTTTAGGTTCACGAGCTTTAGATTCATTAGCTTTAGATTCACGAGATTTCGATTTACTCGCTTTAGCTTTGAGAGCTTTAGCTTCGAGAGCTTTATAATCGTGAGCTTTATTATCGTGAATTTAGATTTATCGTGAGATTCAGCTTTATCGCGAGAGTTAGATTTACATAACACTAAGCCTGTTATCCCCTTCCCTAGCATCCTAGCGCTATCCTTGCTTCCCCCTTGATTCACCCTTGTATCACCCTAGATTCGCCCCTGGCCTAGCGTTAGATTTAGCGCTAGGTTTAACGTTAGGTTTAGCGCAAGATAAGCCCTTTGATTAATTAAGCAAGATACCCGCCAGGGTAAAGGCGCTCACTAGGGCGAAGAAGATCCACTGAAACATAGAACGAAACGCCCCCTTCATCTCCGCAAAATACCCTATGTAGATCTGCCAGGTGGCAAACAATACAAAGTTCAGCGCGATAAAGAGCAGCAAGCCATAGCTTTGCATGCTAGACACCATGGCAAAGGAACAGGCCAGCAGTACCAGCGCCGATAGCACTAGAAAGACCGAGATATAGTGAAACACGCAGTGCATGACAGATTTGGCAATGGGGTCGAAATCGGCCTCAAGCATAGGGGTTAAGAAACGGGTCTTACCTAAGGTAAAATGGCCGATACAGGTTAGGATGGCGATGATGCCGGCGATGAGAAAATAGATGTTCATCGAGTCTCCATGAAAACGAGCGAGTAAAGATCACTCTTACCTAGACCAGTCTAGTCGAATCCTTGTTTCATGCCCGATCAAAAAAGAGTGCACCAGCGCACTCTTTTTCGAAAAATTAATCGGCCACTCAGACGAGTTTACATGGTTGCCATGATCCAATAATCCAGACGCTGCTGCGGATTGGCCATCAGTTTCTGGCAAGGCCCTTTGTAGCGACCCATGAGACTGCCCAGATTGTTATTGCTCGGCAGGCTGGCTCTTTGATCGGCGATGGTCGCCGCAAGCTGCTGCTCGACCTTGTCGGCATCCTGATACTTTTTCGCCAGGGTGACGGCGTCCTGGCCAGATTGCTTAAGCCTTTCACCCACTGGCTTCATCTGCGGCGCATTCATGCCGGCGATGGTCTCTGAAGCGATTTGATAATAGGCGGCGCACTCCAGCACCTCTTTGTTGAAGGCCAATTCGGCTTCTGAGGGAGCGGCGGCTGCGCTATTGGCCATGAGGGCTAACAGCGAAAGTGTGAGAGTCTTGCGCATCAATACTGTCCTTGAGCAATGAGTTTGAATCATTTCTACTTTAGATGTCACTGAATATCAAGGTTATAGCTTAAAAATTCTTGCTCGACCTTAAAGCCCAGTGACTCATACAGCGCCTGAGCCTGATGGTTGTCTTTATGGGTTTCTAAGAAAATAGAGGCGATGCCCTTGGCCTTGGCATAATCGATGGCGGTGTTCATCAATCGCCGCCCGACCCCGACACAGCGGGCATGCTGGGTGACATAGAGGTCGCTCAAGATAAGATTGGCGCGGGCATGGATAGAACTGAAACTGGGATAGAGCTGACAAAAACCCAGTCCATTGCCCTGGGCATCCAACATCAAGAAGATCACCGCATCCTTGCGAGCCAATCTGGCGTTGATAAACTTGCTGGCCAGGTCGATATCGCTCGTCTGGCCATAAAACTGGCGATATTCGTCAAACAGACTCGCGACTACGGCGGCATCTTCCAAGCTTGCCCTGCGTAATTCTCCCGACATTTATCCTCCCTGATATGTAAAGTTAACTTATACCAATCGTAATAAACAATTGATCATTCTAGCTTGTTAAAACGCTCGATAACTGTATTAGTATTTTTAATTGTAGAATAACTACTTATCTAAAAATCCTGCTTTGCTCTCAAGCGTTTTTCCTGCGCTATTTCTGATCACATATTTACTGTGATTGGTATTATTGGTGTTCTTGATACTGACGCATTCGAAACTTAAGGTTCTGCTTCACGGTCGGCCACTCTGAGGCGATGATAGAGTAAACCACGGTATCGCGTATGGTGCCGTCTTTCAAAATGCGATGATTTCGCAGCACGCCATCTTGCTTAGCCCCCAAACGAGTGATCGCCTCACGGGAGCGCTGATTATGCCAGTGGGTGCGAAACTCCACCGCAATCACGTCTAAGGTCTCGAAGGCGTAGGTGAGTAGCAGGAGTTTACACTCGCTGTTTACCCCGGTGCGCTGCGCCCCCTTGGCATACCAGGTATGGCCAATCTCGATACGCCTGTGGGTCTGATCCCATGACATCAATCGGGTACAGCCGACTATCTCGCCCGAGCGTCTGTCTCTGACGGCAAACGCCAGCGCCTCACCACGCTGCTCGCTGGCTAGGGCCTGCTCGACATAGGCCTTCATCTCATCGGGATGGGGCGCCGAGGTATACCAGAGGTTCCACAGCTCGCCATCACTCACCGCGATAGACAAGGCGGGAATATGTTCCTCCTGCAGCGGCTCCAGCACCACGCGCTCACCACTTAAACAGCCTCTCAATGCATCCTGACTCATGTTGAAACTCCATGCCTTAAGCTTGTGTAGCATCACTACAGCTCACTGGCTCTGCCTTGTATAAATCACCTGCAATCTGCTGCAACACAAACAGGAAAGATCAACTGGCCCTAGTAATAGCAAAACCATATGACCGATAGATGAAATGCCCTGCTAGTAGTTTGTGCCCGGCGAGGGGCTAGCCCCTTACCTTCGCAGGTCTGCCCTAAGCAAAAAGCGGACTAAGCCAAAGAGGACTAAGCCAAAAGCGGACTAGATTGCGACATTGCTAATACACACGCTAACAAAATATCCAATTTAATTAAAGTGTTATATTGTAAAGTAATACTTCGTCACCCTCGCCCCAGACGATAAGCTCCTGACATTCGAAGCCCAACTTCTCAAGCAGTGCCCGCGACGGATCATTGCGTTCTTTAACTATGGCAAGCAGGCTGCTGAACCGTAGCGCCTTGGCGTGAGCAAGCACGGCGCGGCAGGCCTCAACCGCGTAGCCCTTGCCCAGAAACTCGGGCAACAGCGCATAACCAAGGTCAATACCCGGCAGCTGCTCACGATTCACTAGGCCAGCCACACCAACTGGCTCGCCACTTTGCCTGAGTTCGATACAGTACATGCCATAGCCATGTTCCTGATAGCTATTGATCGGCCCTTCGATAAGGTGGTTTTCCGCCTGTGCCAGGGTGCGCACACCCCGATCGCCTATGTTGTCGAGAAAGCCCTGACTATTGAGTAATGCCAACATAAAGGGGGCATCTTTTACCGTCATCTCACGCAGGATAAGACGCTCAGTTTCTAAGGTAAGCAATTCATTCTCCTCCACATCCTTTGAACTCGACTATACTTTGATTGGTTCTACATAGGAAGTGGTTCTAATGACACAACACGCGCCAAAAATCAGTCAATATCATGTCATTGCGGCAGTGGTCGCCGCCGAACTCAATCAGACGCTCAGCTACTGTAAACAGATTAATCTCACCGCCAGCAATGCCCAGGCCGCCTCGGCACGGGTGGGGAACGCAGCGCTTGGTTTTAAGGCGTTAACCGGTTTTATCGACGATCTCGCCTCCTACACCATGAAGGCGGCAACCGACATCAATCAGCTGGCTCACCAGGCCAGTCGCCTCGCCACAGAGACCGCCCGCGCCGCGGTGGCCCTTAAACATTTTCAACGAGCCAAACTCAAGGCCAATGGCGCGCCCTATGGCGATACCATCAATCCTGCCGTCGCCGCCACCCAGGCCAATCACAGCAAGTTACAACAGGAATTTGATCGCCTCATCGACAGGATGGAAAACCAGCTCTTTGAGCTTAAACGTAATCTACGCACCGCGAATATTCTGGCCTCCATCTGCCGCATAGAGGCGTGTCGGGTCGACACCGCCAACCAGGCCATATTCAACGATGTGGCTAACCGGGTGGATGATGTCGCCCAGCTGATCCGCCGGCGCGTCGACCACGCCATTACCCTCTTTGGCAACACAGCCCCCTGAACATTTTTTGCAGACCTTTTTTACAGACAAGGAGTCACAACCATGAAGAGTGAGCTAATCATCGAAACCCCCACCCACAAATGGCTCTACTTTGGTCGCGACCCCGATAAACCCGATAAGATCATCGACACCAACCAATACATGGTCGTCAGCAGCCACCATGCCTTGCTGATGGATCCGGGCGGCATAGAGCTGTTCGCGGCCATGCTGGCTAACATAGTCAAACACATTCCCCTGAGTCAGCTAACCCACCTGTTTGCTTCACACCAGGACCCGGACATCATCTCCTCTCTCGGGCTATGGGACCAAACCCTGCCCAAGGCCAAGCTTTACTCCCCTTGGTTGTGGGAGGGATTCATCCGCCACTTCGGCATGCATAACATCAGCTATGAGCCCATTGCCGACAACGGTGGTAGTTTAAGCCTGGATCAGGTGGAGCTGCAGTTTATACCGGCCCACTACCTGCACGCCTCGGGGAATTTTCATGTGTATGACCCGGTAACCAAGGTGCTGATGACCGGCGATATAGGAGCGGCGCTGGAGGATCCCCAGGCAGATATCTATGTGGATGATTTCGAGCAACACTGCGCCAAGATGGCCTACTTTCATCAGCGGTGGATGCCATCGAATCGTGCCAAAAACGATTGGATAAAACGGGTGCGTAGACTCGATGTTCAGTATCTCTGCCCCCAGCACGGCAGGATCTTCCGTGGTGAGCAGGTAAGGCAGTTCCTCGACTGGTTCGAAAACCTCAACGTGGGTGTTGGTGTCTAGGGCCTGTTGCGACAGGCAAAAAAATGCCCGCAACCAGCGGGCAACACAATCACTTAGGGTGAAAACCTAATAGGGTGGGTCATTGCCACTTTGCCAGTTTTTACCGCCCTGTAAACCCGACCAAAGTCGAAACTCCCTGGCCAGGCTTCACAATATTGGCTGCTATCACCTCTGTCAGAGGTAACGCACCGCCGAGCCTGCAGATTTTTGTGGCTTTAACGGCGCCTTCACCGCAGGCGTACCTAGATAGAGGAAGCCCACTATCTGATCCTGCTCACCCAGGTCGAGTTCCCGGTGCAGATGACGATTAAAGGCCAAGGGCCCGGTGCGCCAGATGCCACCTAATCCCAGGGCGAAGGCCGCTTGCTGCATCGCCATACAGGCGCAGCCTGCGGCAATATGTTGCTCGAGCGCCGGCACCTTAGGATGCTCGCTGACCTTAGCCACCACAGTCACCACCATGGGGGCGCGCATCGGCATGTTGCCGGCCTTAGCGATCGCCGCCTCGTCACCGCCATCTTGCTCCATGGCCTTCACAAAATGATCCGCCAGGCGGGTTAAACCGTCACCCTCGGCGATAATAAATTCCCACGGGGTAAGGCCTGCGTGATCCGGCACCCGCACCGCGGCGTTTAAGATCTGAGTTAATTGCGCCTCATCGGGAGCCGGGGCGACTAACCTGGGGCAAGACTGCCGAGTCAACAGAAGTTCGATCGCATCCACAAAGATTATCCTGTCATTAATACCGACCCCGAGGGTAACAAATTGGTAAAAAAAATCCCACCAAAACAGTGGGATTTACACTCTACGCGCTTGCTTAAGCCTTGGGCTGATATTTGCGGGCAATCCAATAGTCCAGGCTGGTATAACGTCCACCACCTATGATCAACAAGGCAAACAGCATCAGCAGATAGGTCACGGCAAACTCGATGCCGTTATTGAGGATCACAAAGTTACCCGAGGAGGTCAGCCAGTCATAATTTCCATACTCCTGCAACAGCGACTTGGCCGCCGCTAGTTTTTCGGCGGACGCCATCACCTGCTCATTGGCCAGCCAGGAGCTGGGATCGGCGATGGCCAACCAGCCATTTTTCCAATGCACGCTAAAGGCCGCCACCGCCATGGTGACCATCAAGGGAATGGAGATTAAGCGGGTGGCTAGGCCCAGGATCAACAAGATCCCGCCAACAAACTCGCTGCCAGCCGCCAGTGCCACCATCACCTCGGGCATGGGCAGACCTAGCCCCCACTCGGCGTTGCCAAACCAGGCTGCCGTATCGCTAAAGTGGGACAACTTGTTGTAACCCGCCTGCATCAGCACAGGGGCCAGATAGAGCCTCAATGCCAGGGCCGCCACACCATCAAGCTGGGCGATCCCCTGGGTAAATTTAGCGTACAGTTTCTGCATAACCTCACTCTCTCATTATTTTGTCATTATCTAATAGACCCTTAGCTGAACAATTTAATTTCAGCAAGACTGCATAAAGACAAGCGTAAGAGGATTTAGGAAGATGGGGAGATGGTGAGATGGTGAGATGGCGAGATAGTAGATAGAGGAGTCAGGCGACGAGCACCATGAAGTCGTCGAAGCATTGCAGGTAGTCGCTCACGCTGTGAGGCAGACTCGTATCTGGCGCACTCTCACCCGCCTCTGTCTCGCCCTGACTCGCCATCAACAGCGCCCAACAGGCGGCAAAATACCAATAGAGTGCCAGCGCCGCCGGAATAGCCGCCTGCGCCTTGTGGTTTAGCTTGGGATGCCCCTCGAGGTAGCCCAGGATCAGCTTATGGCGCTGCTCGGTAGAGAGCCTATGGGTCGCCAGCACACTGGCGAGATCCACCAGGGGATGCGAGCTACAGGCATATTCGTAATCGATACACCAGAGCCGCCCCTGACTCATCAAGAGATTATGGGGGTTGAGATCGCGGTGGCTGTATTGCGGTGCCAGCTCACAGGCATCGAGCTCTGCAAGGACGGCATCGACGCGCGCTCGATGTGCCTTAAGCTCAAGCCATCTCTGCTGCCATCGATCGCTGTATGACGCGGGAGTTCGACAACCTTCGGCTATGCTATCTAACCGGTGAAAGTAGCGCCGCCACTGCTCGCTCACAGAGATTGGGTTCTCAGGCACGGGCAGACGACTCAGGCCGCGAAGCAGCTCCAGCAGCAACACCTCGGCATCGGGTCGGGTAACGACTTCATCCTGCAGCGGATGAGCGGGATTGGCCGTCATCAGGCGGCTCCAATCTTCCTCTGTGTCGATGAAACGACTCAGATAGAAACGGTTATCAGGCGCCACATATATCAGCTCTGGAGCTATGCCTTGCCGCTGTGCCAGACGCCAGTTCGCCACCTCATGATCCCGGGCACTGATCTGGCTACTTGCCTGGCTGTTGACCCGCAGCACCAGCTGCTTGCCTGCATTGCTCAGATGATAGTTTTGGTTGCTCAGCCCCCGCGAGAGCGCCTGTATATGTGTGGTCGCATCGAGTGGGCAGCCCAGGCTCGCCAGCTGCGTCTTAACCGCCTCAGGCAGGCTTTCATGCAAACCATCACGCCGACTATCGCCAGACATCAGCCGCTAGCCTCGACAGGAGTCACAGCACGGCACGCATTAGTCATAGGAGTAATCCGCCTCGCTTGGCTGCTGCATGCTGGTGCGCCACAGAAAGTAGCCACCTATCGCCATGCCCACATACAAGATGAACAGCATAGAGGTGAGCATCAAGCCCTTGTTGAGATAGAGATAGATGGAGACCAGATCGATGACCACCCAGTAGAGCCAGTTCTCAAGCACCTTGCGGGCCACCAGATAGGTGGTCATCACGGCAAAGCAGCTGGTTGCGGCGTCCAGATATGGGTAAGAGGCCTGAGTGTAGCTCGCCATCAAATGGCCGACCACCAGGGAAACCACGCTGGTCGCCACAATCAGAGAGATATGCCTTCCCAGCGACCAGCTCACCACCTCGACACCATGGTCTTCACCGCCGCCATAGCGCCACAGCCAGAAGCCGTAGCCGGCCATTGCCATGTAGTAGACGTTGAGCAGCGACTCCATCAGCAGGGAGACCTCCCAAAACAGCAAGGTGTAGATGGCGGTGCTGACAAACGCCGCCGCCCAGCACCAGATGTTGCCGCGCATCGCCAGCGCCAGGTAGGCCAGTGCCAAGACCACGGCAACGGCCTCCCAGGCCGTCATGGCGTTGGCCTGCTCGAAAGCCTGGGTCAGGGTGCTGACCAAAGCGGACCAGAAATCTATCATAGGATGAGTGTCGCTCCCGTTAACTTATTCGCCTTTTGGCCTTATTCCTGATGGGACAGGTCCAGCTCGCCGCCGATAAACTTGACTACGAACACCGCCTTGCCCCACTTCTGGTGGGCGGCCTCCATCTCGGTGGCCAACATCTGCATCACCTCGCCATACTCACCACACACCTGAGTGGCCATGGCATTGGTACGGCGCTCTATGTTGGGGTAGCCATCTACCCTGCCGATAAACCACTTGATGGGATCGATATAGTTATCCTTGAGGGGATACATGCTGATTTCAGCGGTTAATTTCATCTTAACTCCTTAATGGGGCGAGCCCTGCCCGCCCCTGTCGTAATAAGCAACTATCTAAAATCAAAAAACATCAGGCCAATTACATAAACTTGACGTTAAGCGTAACGCCCAGCTGGCGAGGATCGCCGTAGCGGATATATTGCTTGTCGGCCCAGCCGTTATCTGGCTCGTTACCGAAATAGAAGCCGCGCACGCCATACTGCTCGTCAAACAGGTTGCGACCCCAAAGGTAAGCCGACCAGGTTTCTGTCTCATAACCAACACGGGCATTGAAGATAGTATAGGGCTCTGACTTGGAATCGTTACTGTCTGAGTAGTAGAACTCACTCTTGCCACTTGTGGTCAGGTTGGCGAACCAACCAAGATCGCTGCGATAGGTCGCCCCCGCGCTATAGGTAAGATTAGGCGAGTGAGCCAGTTCGCGGCCACTGAGATCCACCAATCCACCGTACTTATCCTGGTAGGCGTAATCGCCATAGGCGGTCTCTAGCCAGCCGAGGGTAGCGTATAACTTAAGGTTATCGGTGGCGTACCAGTTGGCTTCCAGCTCGGCACCATAGTTGTGGGAGCTACCGGCGTTTTCGATATAGAGGATAAACTTCTGTGGTTCATCCGGGTTTTGCTGGGAGGCAGAGACCTGCTGATCGCGTCTATCCATGTAAAACAGCGAGAAATGGGTGGTGGCGTCGCCATCGAGCCACTCAGACTTGAGGCCAAGCTCATAGTTGTACAGGGTCTCGGCCTGGAACTCTTTCTTATCACTCAATGAGGTCGGCAGCGACATGTTGAAACCACCCGCCTTATAGCCGCGGGCGATACGCGCATAGGCCTGATGATCTGGGCTCAGCGTCTTGCTCAGGGCAATATGGCCACCCCACATGTTCTCAGACGGCGCGAAGGCATCGTTTGCAGAGTCGCTGTAGTCACTCTCGCGGCGCTCGAGGCGCGCACCGACAGAAAGCGCATAGCCATGGCCCAGGTCGCTGTCTAACTGGGCGAAAACGGCCAAATTAGTCGCCTCATACTCGGCCATGAGATTGTCTTCCCAGCCGTTGTAGACCTCTGTGGTGTCGTTGTCTTCTGTGAGTCTCAGGCCATAGACACCCAGCAACCAGTCGGTGCTCCCGCCTAAGATACGTCCCGCCTCGGTGGAGCTTAGACGAAACTCCTGAGACAGCGTGGTTCTGTCGCCCAGCTTGTTCCAGGTATAGTCATATTGGCAGGGCTCACCCTCACAGCTGCGGGCCGCCCAATATGCCGGATTTGCCCAGTCACCGTCGTAGCCGTGGTGAGTATCACTCTGGGCCATGGAGCTAAGCGACACCAGTTCAAAACTGTCGGCGCCCGAGTAGGTCAGCTTCAGTGAGCCACCCGTGGTGCGCTGCTTATCGACGCCAGGCTCATCGGTAAGGGTATCGAAACCGTTGTTGTCCAGTGTCCAGGCATCATAGCCATTGTTAAAATCGGCGTGCATCAGGCTGAGATCCGCCACCAGATCGTCTGTGGCATACCAGCGCAGCTTGATGCGGCCTGTAAACTCGTCACGGCCATTGGTGTCGTCACGCCCCAGATACAGATTGTCGCGATAACCGTTCTGATCGTGCTGCTGCAATGAAACGCGGTACAGCAGCTTGCCCGAGTCGGTTACCGGCCCTGAGCTGAAACCGCTAAAGGTGCGCAGGTTATCGTCACCCAGTTGCACCTCGGCGCCATGTTCGAATACCGAGGTGGGATCGTTACTCTTAAGATAGATGAGTCCCGCCAGCGCGTTGGCGCCATAGCGAGTCCCCTGAGGACCACGCAACACCTCGACCTGCTGCAGATCGTACATGCTGGAGATCATCCCAATACCAGACAGATCTATGTCGTCTATGATATAGCCCACGGAAGAGTTAGGCGCCCCCTGATACTCCTCCTGCTCGCCGACACCGCGGATCTGGAAGTATTTTGCCCGTGAGCTGCCGCCAGACCAGTTAAAGTTGGCAATACCGTTGAGTACGTCTTCGAAGTGCTGAGCGCCCTCGTCTTCTATCTGCTGTTGGTCGATAACGCTGATGCTCGATGGCACCTTGTCCAGGCTGGATTGACGAAAATCAGAGGTGACGACGATCACTTCCATCTCGTCATTAGTCGGCGGCGTATCGCTCGCCATCAGGCTGGTGTGAGTTAACGCCGCAGCAACGGCAAGGGCGATGGGTGAATAAGATTTTAATGTAAACATGGGACCTCAAATTAATATTGAGATCCGGCACTTAAGAAAGCGAGAAAGAATGCACAGACAGATCGCGTTGAATCTAGTGATGTGGCCCATTCCTACGCCGGTATTAGCCGGATCAGGTTCTAAGGGTTCGTCCAGCGGACATCTCAGTCAATCGCAAAGCCTATGGCTTGGCGTTAACACCCCTTGGCGAGGCCGATTATACATGACTCATACAAAGAGTTGACATATTTAACGCAAAATTTGCGCCTGACCCATAAAAAAACGCCAGCATTGCTGACGTTTTCATCAAATCATTCGCTCGACTCATCCATGAAAGCGATTTTTAATTGGAAATGGCCTCGCGCACATAGAGTTCGCAACGCACCGCAGTGGCATTAGGCGACAGCGCCGTCACCTGCATCTGCTGCTTACCATGGAGCTTAAGCGCCTTCCAGCTCACGCCCTCATCTTCCACCGTCGCACCATTGATATCGTACCAGGTGAACTTATATTGCAGATGGAGATCTGTGGCCGCCTTGCTGATAACAGTAGCGCGGGCCCGCAAGAAACCGGCCTCGGCCTGGGTCGTCACCCCACTGACATCCACATCCGAGTGGAAGGAGCCGTTATCCACCCTCACCTCGCCGGTAGAGCTGGTCATGATGCCGCCGGTATGCGGCGCACAGGCTGCCAGTCCCAATAACATGCAGCCTAACACTAATCCCTTGTTCATCTTTACCCTCCTAACGCCAGCCATTGACTCGGTTACTCTATCAGAAAATGGGCACGTGCCGTGGCGATCAACGCCTTACGGTTGGTTTGCCAGCAGTTGATGTTTACGTTGGCCACCCGTCGCCCTTGGCGAGTGATCTTGCACTCGGCAAAACTGTCTCTATGATGGCCGGCTCGCAGGTAATCGATAGAGAAGTCGACAATTTTGGGCACCTTAGTGGTCTGCATAAACACCATCAACTGTACGATGGCCGACATCTCCATGAAACCGGCGATCACCCCACCATGAATGGCTGGCAGGGTTGGATTACCGATATTTTCATCTTTCTTGGGCAGCTGAAACACCAGCTCGTCGCCGAAGCGTGCCACCTGCATGCCGATAAACTTAGCATAAGGTACGTGTGCCAATAGGTGACCGAAATCGTTGAGCTCGGTGGCCTTCTTAACGATATCTTTAACGTTTAGTGCCTGATTAGCCTCTGGCGAAACCATGGTCATTCCCCTTCTCCCATCAAGGCCTGTCTGAAGGCATCACCCACCATCTCTGGGCTGATGCGCATGAAAGAGCCCACCGCATGAGCGATAGGATCATCGATAGAATCCTGATAGGCGATGGCGCGGGTAAAGGCCACACTCGATGAGAGCCTATAACACTCGGCAAAACCGTAAACGCTCTTATTCGGCTCGGCCGGTTTCATGTAATCGACTCTCAGATCCAGCGTCGGCGATAACTCAAGTGACTTGTACTTATCGAAGATATTGCACACCACCGCCGTACCACAGGCGGTGTCCATCAAGGTGGTGATCACCCCGCCGTGTATCACACCGGTATCGGGGTAACCGATCAGCTCGCTGCTATAGGGAAGCTCGATCAACACGTGCTGCTCGCTGGCTTCAAGCACACTGAGTCCTAGTCGGCGGCACTGCACTAGCTGGCCGACAAAGCGTGTGGCCAAGTCCGTCAGCGGGAAAAAATCAGGATTTGTCTTCATTGCTCAACACAGTCCAGAAGTAAGTCGGGATTAACGCGACACCAGCGGTCCCATAAAATCGCCGCCTAATAGGTGCATATGAATATGGAAGACTTCCTGGCCGCCATGCTTATTACAGTTCATGATGAGACGATAACCGTCTTCGGCGATCCCCGCCTCATCAGCCAGTTTGGCCGCCACCGTCATCATGCGCCCTAATGCCTTCTCGTCAGATGCCTTTACATCGTTAACCGTCGGAATAAGATGGTTAGGAATGATGAGAATATGGGTTGGCGCCTTAGGTTGAATGTCACGAAAGGCCGTGACCAACTCATCTTGATATAGGATATCGGCGGGAATTTCGCGTCTAATAATTTTACTGAAAATGGTCTCTTCGGCCATTGCACTATCCTCGATGTGACGTTATTCCTGTCAGTATACTCACAAATGACCAATTTGTGATCCTTCATATAAATAAAGGAGTTAACTCGGTTAACGAGTGATGATTTTTAGCGCAGAGATCAAAAAAGCCCACCTGATGAACAGGTGGGCCTTATTACTCATAGCTGCGACACTGGCCAAGATTTAATGTTAACGGTGATTTAATCGAATGCTAATCTATCGCTGTCCATCTGATCTTGCTGTTTAAGTTGCTTAAGCTCCTCACGCTCGGCCTCTATCTGTAGCAACTTAGGCGCCTTAAATGTTAACTTGATGAAGGCATCTTGGCGCGTCTTAGCCAGCTGTTCCAGCGCCACATTAGTGCCATCGCCCACAAAGCCATACCAGCGCTTACCCGAGCAGGAGCCCTGCAAAACACATCGGTAGGAACTCATCTCACTAGAAATAAACTCAGTGGTTTGATAACCACTATCCATCAGAGATTGCTTAATAAAATTGAAATCCTGATTATAATCATCATCGTACAAGCCATATATTTTGCTTGTCATGGTGACTTTTAGTAGCCCGTGTTGCTTGTCGGCATAGAGCACATAGCCATTGGCTAAAGATAAAGATTTAGGTAAAGCATGGGTTTCTACCCTGAGTTCATCGCCCTGGCGTTTCACCTCGCCATACCGGCTGACATCCTCTCCCCAATCAAGCCCAAAAGGCGCCAATCCATGTGCGTAAAGTGGCGCTAACACTAACAGCAATGCTAACTTCTTCATCGTACCTATTCAGCAAGTCAAAAACTTGACGAATTCTACCTCAGTGGGAATCAATGTGAAACCGAAATGAGTCAAATAAACAATAAAAATATATAGTTACGGAATGTTGAGCTAAAGTAGCAAAATGGTTACTACCGAGCCAGACTGCTAATACTAAAGTGCTGTACGGCATTTTGATGACAATACAAAAGTATTAGCTATCTAGGTGACCCGCCTTATCCCTGATTAATCTTTGCGCGTACTCTGGCTTCGGAATGAGCCTCCAACCAATATTTTTGTAACACGGGACTGCTTAGGCCACTGGATTGATCGGCTAAATTCCATGCACCCTTCCAGATACCGTCGGCGATCATATGTACCACCGCGCTCTCTATGGCCGATGCCACACACAGACTCACCGGCTCGTTAGAGGTATAGCCAAGCTCAGACTCCAATAGCTCTTGTGCATCGATAAACTTAAACACACCGGCGGTGATCTCTTTCGATAGGATTGACTTTGTCGTCGTCACGCTACTGAGCAAGCGTCCGGTGCGGATATCCACCGCCCTGAGGTTTACCGTTACGGTATCGACACGAAACTGGGTTGCCGCACCTATGCCTAAATAGCGGGCGCCGGCGCCGCCGGTCCTGACGTTAGTGTCATAGGCAACGATACCGCCTTCCATCAATATCTGCGCCGAATTAAGCTGTGGCAACTTATTGGCCTCACCATTTAGACCAGCCCTGACGATTTTGCGCTCGGTCAGTAGATTCTGTAACCCTTCACGCTCGACGGGAATAAACCAGCTGGAATCATTCAAGGCCTGGGCCAGAAAGGCTGTGCCACTCTGGGGCACGGCGGTAGAGAAGTTACTGGAAGGGATGGGCTTATATTGACCGGTCTGATCTCGAAAGTCATACACGGCAGCCAGCATTACCCCCTGGGGCGCAGGCAGGTTAATGAGATCATAGTAGCTCTCGCCCTTCGGCATCAGACTCGAAGAGGCTTGCACCTGTTCGAGGTCACTGGTGGTGGAACAGGCAGAGAGTAGTAGCAAGCCAGCGGCAATCAACAAAGGTTTCATCGTTAGCCACCTACACTCGAACTATCGCTCAGCCCACCCACCTCGATAACCGTGGTCTCACCGGTTAATAGGTCTGTGATATGCACCAGCAGCATGCCATCTTCGTTGACCACCTGGATCTCAAAGTCGGTTGTCTTGAGGTACCCCTCGCCGCCATTGGCCGCATCATTAAAGAGTTGGCTCATCAGGCGAGACTCCAGTGAACTCGCCATACGCTCGAGTGCACTGGGAGGCGTATACCCTGAGCCCCCCTTGTGATCGTTTTGCGCCGAGGCGTTAGCCAGCAGGTAGGAGCCGTTAAGATAGCTGCCACCGAAGTTGGGGTTAACTGGGGTATAGATAAGTTGTGTCGCCTGACTGCTCAGGCTGAACCCGGCCGCCAATAGCATAGCCATCGACAGACAAGACTTAGCTCGATTCATGGTTTAATGTCCCTATTAAAATTCATCAGGCGCTAAATCGGGGTCCAACCACTGAGCCCAGCTAGCCTGTTTCTTGTTTTGCTTCAATATACTGTCGACGCGCCTGGCCACCTGCTCCGCCAGCTTATCCAACTGCCGACTCGCCGGTGACACCACAGTCACAAAGATAGGTTTGCGATTGTGTAACACGCTGATCTTGCTGCCACTGCGCGCAGTAGCCAACTCGACGATACTCAGTCCACCGTGCTCAGTCATGCCGCCGATATCGCGATAGGCGGCAACAAACTCACGATAAAATCTGTGACCGACACGAGTCATCGCCCGGTTGAGGATCAAGCCATCGATGAGATCAGACTCTAACCTCGGCGGCGTGTCACTGGTGCTCTGCGCGGCCAGTTTACTGCCCTCGTCGACATCAGGCCCCTGACAATAAACAGGGGCCGAGAAGGCCGCTAACAAGAGTAAGCGGCCAACATATTTCACTGCTGCACCTCATGCAGATGAGTCTGTGCCCAGGCAATCGCCTGCCCACGGCTTGAGACACCAATTTTTCTAAACACCCGATAAAGATGTGTCTTGATGGTGCTCTCGCTGACAAACAACTGATTGGCGATATCCACGTTAGTGCTGCCTGTCAGCAAGGCCTGCAGTACCTCGCGCTCGCGAATAGTCAGGTTGTCGGCGCCGTCCAGCTGCTCCTGATCCGCAGAAGCCGATAGCAAAGTATGGGGGATCACCGTCTGGCCACGCAGCACATTGGCTAAGGCCTTGCCTATCTGCTCTAAGGATGCATCACCATAAAAGACGGCGGCGGTAATGGGGGAAATTAGAAATCTTGCGTCTATCTGTTTCGGATAGTGTAAGAATACCACCCGGGCGCTGTGGCGCTTCTCGATCTGCTTTTGCACCTGGTAGGCGCGCTGCACATCTATGGTGGCCAGATCGATAACAACCAAAGAGTAATTCCCTTCACTCATGATCGCTTCAACACTCTCTGGGGTGACCTTAGCCAGTTTAACCAGAAACTCCTGGGGCCAACGCGTCTCCAACAGATCAATCAACAACTGCGATCGCGATACCACTACCCAATTTATCACTTTGAACATCCTGCTCACTCCATGTCGCTAGTTATAAGCGTATTCCATTAAACCGACACATATAATAACAACTATAGAATTAAAAATAACATCTTAATTGCGCCATTTTTATCAAGCTCTACCAGATTATCTGTTCTAGGCGAGATCCCTTGCCCCTATCTTTCATCAGCCTACTGTTGGCGATATCCCTGAGTAACGCTGGCCCTTTGTGCATTGCCCCACTGTGTCACTATCACCCCATGACCCGAGCCGTTTTGGTAAATGCTGACCTCATTGTCATAACCACTCTGTTGCACATAGGCCTGGTTATCACTGCCTCGCTGCTCCACTACCAAAGATAGGCTCGACCCAAGCTGACTGGCTATCAGGCTATTGTTCACCCCCACCTGCAACAGGCTGGCTTCTATCGCCTCTCCTTGTTGCAGCAAATAAGCCTGGTTGTGAATCCCCTGCTGTTGTACGCCTGCGCTGTTCGCCACGCCCGCTTGCGTGATGAGCGCGCGGTTCGCACCGCCGCTCTGGGTAATATCGGCCTGCAGTGCATCCCCAAGCTGCATGATACTGGCGTTATCACCATGGGCTAACTCATCTAGGCTACTGAGATCATCGGCCCATACAGGCTGACCGCCAAAAAGCGCCCCTAACAAGAACAACAGGCAGATTGCCTGACGCCAGGCAAATTGCCCGACCTTAAAGACTGCTTGCATCAAATTTGTTTCCTTCCTTGGCGCACCTATCTGTTTTTCTGGCCAAGATTATCTAGCTAAGACGAAGGACTTACGTCCACAAAGAGTATTAAGTCAGGCTAGACAAAGTATCTATTCAATGAAGCGAAGTAATACTTTTCTACTAAAGTTTGGTGAGGGAGTGACGAGTTTTATCTTACCGAGTTGGCATTCGTATAGACGGAAGAAAGGCAGACAGGCCCTGGCAGCGACACATACAAAAACACCGGCAGCTGCCGGTGTTTGTCGATTATCTTACAACAATCTTATTTATTCAGCACTGAATCTGCTGTGCGGCCATCGTCATGGCAGCTGTCACATGCAGGCTTATCACCCACGTTAGAATCGTGCGGGGCGTGACAGTCGGCACACATCAGGTTACCGTCATGTGGCTGGTGCACTTTGTCCATCTCGGCCAGTGTACCGTGACAGCTCTGACACTGCTCAAACTCGTGAGCACCATCGGCTGATGGTTCACCGTCTGCGTGACACGCTTCACAGCCTTCCATCTCAGCATGCATCTCTGCAAGTTCTTGTGGCTCTGCCATTGCCGCTGGTGACAAGGCAAGCGCCGCTAAACCAGCACCGAATAACGCACTTAGAATTTTATTGCTCACGATAATTTCCTCTCTTATGTTTGGCGTTGTGGGGTTAGTTATTATGTCCCATCCTGCCTTGTTCCTAGATTGCACAACTCAGCTTAAAATAGCTAAGGTTTTGCAAATAGGCAAATTTCTCTTGCGGGCATACTAACAGTAGCCTCTTGCCAAAAATGTGCACTTAATCAAATATCTATGCCGCAAGCCTCATACTCACATATAAGTATGATCTGCGTCACACTCAGGCTATGCATATGGACATTTTTCCCAGCCCCCGACTCACCCCAAGAGCTGGCTGCAAAAATGAGACAAAAAAACGGGAGCCTGGGCTCCCGTTTTCGTCATTAAAACTTGATTACTGTGCGCGTAATGCTTCGATACGCTTTTCCAGTGGTGGATGGCTCATCATCAGCTCGGCCATCGACTTCTTACCATTGATACCGAAGGCGGCCATCTGTGCCGGCATGGCACCGGTTTCAGGACCTTGGCGCAATCTGTCCAGCGCCGCAATCATCTTGTGCTTACCAGCAAGCTGCGCCCCACCGGCATCGGCCTTGAACTCACGCACACGTGAGAAGTACGCGACGATCATTGAGGCCAGGATACCAAACAGCATATCCATCACGAAGACCACGGCCATGTAGGCAAACATCCCCAAGCCTTCACCCTCTTCGTCATTGCTGGCAACGAAGTTGTCGATAATGCTCGCAACCACACGCGCGGCGAAGATAACAAAGGTATTGACCACGCCTTGGATCAGGGTCAGGGTCACCATGTCACCGTTGGCTACGTGGCTCACCTCGTGAGCCAGCACGCCCTCAATCTCGTCCTGGGTCATGCCGTACAGCAGTCCGCTACTCACGGCAACCAAAGAGTTATCTTTACTCGGGCCCGTGGCAAAGGCGTTTAGCTCGGGTGACTGATAAATGGCCACCTCTGGCATCTTGATGCCCGCCTGCTCAGCCTGACGAGCAACGGTATCGACCAACCAACGCTCCATGTTGTCCCTTGGCGTAGTGATCACTTCACAGCCCATGGTCTTCTTTGCCATCCACTTTGAGATAGCCAGGCTGATAAAGGCACCACCAAAACCGAAGATTGCCGCAAAGACCAGGAGTCCGCTCATGGTCGAGGTGTTAACCCCTAAAATAGACATCACGATTGAAGCGACCAGCAAGATTGCCATGTTTGTCGCGATCAACAAGAAAATACGCTTCATGTAAGCTCCTATAAGCTCAGATATAAGACACCCTATGTGTCATCTGCCTCTCTTAACGACATAATATGTCCTAAAAGTCAGAGTTCAAGGGGTACCCCAAAAATTTTTTCAGTCGATGCGAGTTCGTGCGCACCCACGCCAAAAAGTGTAGACCTTGGCGTGGAGTCTAGAAGCCCTATATTAAGCCAATCTTAAATTTATCGGCTTTAATGAGATAAGCCGTTAATCTTTATTAATAATCACTTGCACCGCCAAGGCCCGGCGCATTATTAATCAGCAAGTGCTCATTTAACTGCACCTTACGGCGCTAAAGTTTACTCGGCGCAAGCTTATCTAAATCAAGGTACTGTGCGGCAGTTTGGCTCGAACATTCAAACAGGTGTGGGATGACGCCGAGACATGGCGCATCCATTAATTCCGTAAGGGCAGACAGGTTATCTTGGGTCACTTCCATCTCGGGGTCGACGCAGTTTGCTACCCAGCCGGCTATCTTCACGCCGTCTGCCTGTATCGCTTCTTGGGTCAGCAAGGCATGGTTGAGACATCCCAGTTTAACCCCAACCACCAAGATCACCGGCAGTTGTAGATCCCTCACTACGGTTGAGAGAAACGCCTGCTCATTTAATTGCCCCGCTACTCTCAAGGCGCAATTTAACGGCAGTCGCCAGCCACCGGCGCCTTGACCAAAGCAAAATCCACTTCATTCAAGGGCAGCGTTTTTAAATGGGCCGACACCAGATCGGCGTTGAGACTAATACCCACCTGCTTGGCGGCTATATGAGGGGCGATGGCGGGGGCGAAGGCGAAAGGGTTCACCCTGTCATAATTAAGATTCAGGTTAGATTCGGCCATCAGAGCCAATGCATCGCTGTTTCTTAGCCCAGCCGGCGTCTGCTCACAGCCCGAGGCGATGGGTTTCACCCCTAGGGTCGTGCCCTGCTTGCTCGCCAGATGCAGGAGTGATGAGGCCACCAGCGTCTTACCGCTGTCGGTATCTGTGCCAGCGATGAAATACACCATAAACCCTTTCCTTAACTCGCCTTACGGCTGGCATGAATAAATAAGATTTGATAGGTCAAGGCCAGCCCCTCTGGCTGACGCTTAGCCTCAACCCGCTCACACAGTGCCTGCCAATCCCGGCGACCGCGCAGCCTGGCTGATGGCTGGTCATTAGCCCCCATCGCCGCAGAGGCCCCGACCCCTTTGATGGAATAAAGCAGCGTCCTGAGGCTATCGAAATGCACCTGTAGCGCCTGCACCGTTTGGTGGTCTATCTGCCAATGGGCATCACTGAAGCCATCGAGCACGGTCTGGGCGGCCTCGAAGGCATTGACCCGCAGGCCAAGGGCATCGAGCTCCGCCAGGCTGCCATCGACGACGATGGCGAGGTGACACTGACCACCAGGCTTGAGCACCCTGGCAAGTTCGCTTATGGCCGTCTTAATATCGCCACACCACTGCAGGGCAAGGTTTGAATAGATAGTATCTAGGCTGGCGTCGACCAGCGGCAGCGCCTGAGCATCGCCGCACAGCGCTTGATAGGCGGGAAAACTAGATTGCATCTGCGACAACATCCCCGGTGCAATATCCAGCCCTATTACCTGGTTCAATTGAGGCGATGTTGAAAACTCGGTACCTGGCCCGCAGCCGATATCTAATAGGCGGCCAACAGGAGACATGCTTGCCCTGAGTCGCTGCGCGCTGATGCGCTGTACCTTGTCATGTTCCTGATAGTGCCGGGCCGCCTGAGAGAACTGCCTCGCTATCTTGTCAACGTCGGCCGTCGATACAGGGCTAACCACGCTGGTCCCCTCTTTCTCCGGCGCCTTAGACACTTGGCTTGGCATATTCGTAGGCATATCTTTGGCTAATTCACTACACACAGAATCAGACTTCCTCTGAAAAAATTATACGCCTCTGCGGGCTTAGCCCTGCAAGACTCGCTGCAACTGCTCGGCCAGGGCGTCGATGTCGGCCTGGGTATGATTCACGTTCAGGGTGAGCCTCAGCCTGGCACTGCCTTGCGGCACGGTCGGCGGCCTGATAGCCCCCACCCAGAACCCGGCGGCCTTTAACGCTAAATCGATCTTGGCGAGCTTGTCGATATCCCCCACCACCAAAGGTTGAATGGGCGTCTGGCTGCCGAGCAGCTCAATTCCCCTCGCCTTGGCGGCCTGTTGAAATGCCAGGATCACCTGTGCCAGCTTGTCTCTGCGCTGACCGTCTCGAGTCACCAAATTAACGGCTTTTAGCGCCACATAGGCACTGGCCGGTGACAAGGCGGTGGAATAGATATAGTCCCTGGCATGAGCCACCAGAAAATCGATACAAGCTCGCGAGCCGAGAATCGCCGCGCCTTGGCAGCCCAGCGCCTTACCAAAGGTGACGATTTGAATATCGCAGCAACTGGCATCGCACCTCTTGTGCCCGCCCAGTGGTAAGACACCGAAACCGTGGGCATCATCGACAACTAACCAGGCGCCATTGTCTTTCGACACCCCATAAAGCTCATCTATGGGCGCCAGGTCGCCATCCATACTGAAGATGCTCTCGGTGACTATCGCCTGAGGCTGGTGCTTTTCTGTCAGCCGCTTCGCGCCAGCAATATCGTTATGAACAAAACGCTTGAGCAGCGCGCCGCTCTCTCGTAAGCCGTCGATAAGGGAGGCATGGATCAGCTTATCGGCCACCACCACGCTCTCTTTGTCCAGCAGCGTTTTCATCAGGGCGCTGTTGGCGCTAAAACCGCTACTAAAGAGCAAGGCGGCCTCATGGCCTGTTGCATCACACAGTGCCTGCTCAAGCTTGGCGTGAGCCTCGCTATAGCCTGTCACCAAGGGGGATGCGCCGCTGCCGACGCCATAGCGCTTCGCTCCCTCGGCTAATGCCTCAATTAACTCACCCGATTGACTCAGGCCTAAATAATCGTTACTGGCAAAGTTATGCTTGATGCTCCCTTGATGCATCAGACGATTGGCGCAACCCGGACTCTGCGCCAGCTGCTGACGACGCCTGAGCAGCCCGCTTTGCGCCGCGCGCTGCATCTTCTGCTCAATTTTCTGCGCTAGCGTCTGCTGCGGCCGGGTCATGGGCTTACTCACCTTAAATTAGAGCGCCGCCGCATCGTAAAATGGCTTAGAGGCCTTGTCTTTCGCGGCCTGCGCCTTGGCAAATACCGCCTTTTCCTCTTCTACCGTGCCCGCCTGCCCCTGCTCGGGATGAAGGCCCAGGCGCTTAAACAGCGTCATGTCTTCATTCTCTTCCGGGTTACTCGTGGTCAACAACTTACAGCCATAGAAGATGGAGTTGGCGCCGGCAAAGAAACACATGGCCTGCAGCTCGTCTGTCATCTTCTCGCGTCCCGCCGACAGGCGAACCCGGGATAGCGGCATCAGGATACGCGCCACGGCGATGGTGCGCACAAACTCCAGCGGATCGAGATCGTCCAGGTTTTCAAATGGGGTACCGGCTACCTTCACCAACATATTGATGGGCACAGATTCGGGATGCTTGGCCATGTTGGCTAGCTGCTGTAACAATCCGGCACGATCGCTGGCCTGCTCACCCATGCCGACGATACCACCCGAGCACACCTTCATGCCGGCGGCGCGCACGTTATCCAGGGTATTGAGTCTGTCCTGATAGGTACGCGTGGTAATGATGTCGCCATAGTATTCCGGCGAGGTATCCAGATTATGGTTGTAATAGTCGAGTCCGGCTTCTGCCAGCTCCTGAGCCTGAGACTCGCTGAGCATCCCCAGGGTCATGCAGGTCTCCATGCCCATGGCTTTGACTTCACTGACCATGTCTTTCAGATAAGGCATGTCGCGCTCATGGGGATTACGCCAGGCGGCGCCCATGCAGAAGCGTGAAGCACCGGCGGCCTTGGCGGCACGCGCCTCGGTGAGCACCTTCTCAATCTCGATCAGCCGCTCTTTTTCAAGGCCGGTATCGTAGCGGGCGCTCTGAGGACAATACTTACAATCCTCTGGGCAGGCACCCGTCTTGATCGACAAAAGACGCGAGATCTGCACCTCATTAGGGTCGAAATGCTGGCGATGAATGCTATGGGCCTTAAACAGCAGGTCATTCATAGGTAGCGCAAAAAGCGCTTCAATTTCATCACGTTGCCAATCGTGACGTAAGGCTAATTCGGACATTGATTACCAACCTTCAAGTTTCTATTTTTAGCCGGAATGCTTGATTTCCGGCGACATTTATCTTGCTTAGCATACCCTGAGGCCTTAATCTGTCAACGCCAACCAGTTAAACCGGTTTACTATCGGTTAAAAATCAACCAGGAGTTTCTATGTCTGTAAGTCCACAGATCGACTTTCAATTCGACCGACAACATATCTGGCATCCCTACACCTCGATGACCCAGGCCCTTCCGGCCTATGGGGTGGTGGCGGCCGAGGGCTGTGAGTTGATCCTGGAAGACGGCAGACGCTTAATCGATGGCACCAGTTCCTGGTGGGCCTGCGTACACGGTTACGGCCACCCCTATATCCTGGAGGCGATGCAGAAGCAGCTCTCCACCCTCAGCCATGTCATGTTCGGTGGTATTACCCACCCCGCCGCCGTCGCGCTCAGCAAGAAACTGATTGCCATGACCAGCAACAATCTCACCAAGGTGTTTCTAGCCGATTCAGGCTCGATCGCCGTCGAGGTGGCGATGAAGATGGCGCTGCAGTATTGGCAGGGACGCGGCAATCCAAGTAAACAACGGATACTCACGGTAAAGCATGGTTATCACGGCGACACCTTCGCCGCCATGAGCGTGTGTGATCCCGAAGGCGGCATGCACACCATGTTTGGTGAGGCGGTGACCCAGCAGCTGTTTGCCCCGGCCCCCAAGACCCCTTTCGGTGAGGCGTTAATCGAGGGCGATCTCGAGGCGATGGAGGCATTACTGGAGGCAAATCATCAGACGATAGCGGCGGTAATTATCGAGCCCATCATGCAAGGCGCAGGCGCCATGCATTTCTACAGCGCCGACTACCTGAAAGGGCTGCGAGCACTGTGCGATCGTTTCAAGGTGTTGTTGATCTTAGATGAGATAGCCACCGGCTTTGGCCGCACAGGTAAACTGTTTGCCTACCAACACGCAGGCATAGAAGCCGATATTCTCTGCCTGGGTAAGGCGCTCACCGGCGGCTATATCTCCCTGGCCGCCACATTATGTAGCGACGAGGTGGCACTAGGGATCAGCGACTCCCCCTCTGGCGTCTTCATGCATGGCCCCACCTTCATGGGGAACCCGCTGGCCTGCGCGGCCGCCAGTGCCAGTATGGATCTGATCAATCAAAACCAATGGCCCGAGCAGGTCGCCGCCATCGAGCAACAGATGAAACAAGAGTTAGCCCCGGCCAGTACAATAGCAGGGGTAAAGGCGGTACGCTGTTTAGGCGCCGTCGGTGTGATTGAGATGCAGCAAAGCGTGAATACCGCGGCGCTACAACAGGCGTTTGTGGATCGCGGCGTATGGGTTCGTCCCTTCTCAAACTACATCTACATCATGCCGCCCTACACCATCAGCGCGGCGCAGCTCAGTCGACTCACCCAGGCGATGCTAGAAGTCGCCGCCATTGCCGGTGGGCAAAAAACTGAAGACTCAGACACGAACTCAGGCTTTATCAGCCACGGATAGCCCTAAGCCCATAACGGATAGCCCTAAGCCCATAGATGTATGCCGGTGTAAGCCCATAGGTGTAAGCCCATAGGTGTAAGCCCATAGGTGTGAGCCCAAGTTAATGACCCTCAACTACAGCCTGAGCACCTGCATAGGCTATAGTTAGTTTGCCTGCACTGTCCTCATTCAAGCGGGGACAAGTTGCAGTGTAAAAGATGATCTGAGTCGACAGGGTAAGCTATGCCTCTCACCGATGAGCAAAAACGATTGATTCAAAAATCCTATGCGGAGATCGATCGGCAAAACAGTAACTTTGCCGCCATCTTCTACGATTGCCTGTTTGCCATGGCCCCCTTGATCCGTCCCATGTTCAAGAGCGAACGACCGGTATTTGAATATCACTTCAATGAATTGATCTCCACCGCAGCAACCAAGGTATTTGAGTTCGAGGAGATAAAACCCCGTTTGGTGGTGCTGGGGCAAAAACATAGGGGTTACGGCGTCACACCGGCGCAGTTTGATGTGGTGCGCTCGGCCCTGATGCTATCGATTCAAGATTGCCTGAGAGATACGTGCAACCCGGCCATCGAGCAGGCCTGGTCATGCTATTACGATGAAATTGCCAAGGTAATGATCGCCGCCATGGAAGAGGCCCCAGCCCCTTAAGCAGCACAGATACAAGATCTGATACAAGATCTGATACAAAATCAGACACAATCCCAGACACAAGCCAGACACAAGCCAGGCCCAAGCAGACTTAGCCCCAGTGGCGGCACTAGTGACTATTATCAGTCGAAGATAGCCAATGACGCAGAGAAACCATCCCCTCATCGATAGACACCAGTGGTCGGTAACCTAAATCCGACTTGGCCGCCGAAATATCGAAATAGTGGCTGGTCGAGAGTTGTCTGGCCACGAAGCGGGTCATGATAGGTTCTTCCCGCTTACCCAGCAGACCATAGACTCCCTCTAACAGTGCCCCAGCGAGATAGGCAACGCTGGCGGGCACCCGCTTATAGACAGGTGCAAGATCGGCGCAGGCCAAGATCTTGTTGAGCATGGCCGCCATGGTGATCGGCTCATCGTTACTCAAGAAGTAACACCTGCCGGCGCACTGCTGCGGGCGGAGCTTGAGGGTCAAGGCCGCCAGAATATGAGCATAGGCGGCGTTGCCCACATAGATGGTATCCACCAGCTTGTCCGCCTTACCCACCAGCTTGAGCTTGCCGGCACAGGCGCGGGCGATCACCCTGGGCACCAGATGGGGATCTTCCGGCCCCCAGATAAGGTGTGGCCTGAGTGACACAGTATTAAGCTTGTCTCGGCGAGACAATTTTCCGCTCGCAAGTGGTGTGGCGTTGGCCGCCGTCACCCTCTGCTCGGCGATCGCCTTAGACTCGCCGTAATAGTTTAGGAAACGGCTGGCATAGGGCGCGCGCTCATCGATACCCGACTCATCTTCGCCGGCAAAGGTCACACTCGGCGTGCTGGTATAGACGAAACTGTCGACGCCCTGGACGATACTGGCCTTGAGCAGGTTATCGCAGCCCTGTACGTTCGGCGCAAAATAGCTTTCCCTGCTGCCCCACACTCCCGCCTTGGAGGCCACATGGAACACCAGATCGCATCCCGCCATGGCACGGGTTACCGCCTCAAGATCGCAGATATCGCCGCTGATCATCTCGACGCCCATGGCCTCTAGCTCGGGATAATGCCCCCGGGCGAAACCTGTCACCTTGATACCGGCTGCGCATAGACGTTGGCAAATCGCCTTGCCCAGAAATCCACCGGCGCCGGTCACAAAGGCATGACGGCTTACCCTGGCCAGTTGAGCCAGCGCCTCAACCTCCTCGGGGTGCAGCTTGAGGTTATCCTTGTTATTGGCAAACTTAGTGATGCTCACGCCCTATCACTCCTTGTAGGTGGACTGTGCCCACACCGCCAGCTTCTCTCTGAAGATCTTGGCGTTGTGACGGATATCGACGGGGAACCCCGGATGGATCAGAAAGCGCGTGATCCCCTGGGTCTGACTGTGGGTCTCACCCAGCAGCCTAAGCTCGTTGTAGAGCGCCGCGGCGTTGCTGCAGCTCAGACCCTGCTTGAGTTCGAGGCAGATAAGCGGTTGCATCTCACCTTTAACGTCTATTCCCACCAGAGCGGAACGCTTGATATCGCTGTGGGTGTTATAGATACGCTCGCAGGGGATGGAGAAATAGCGGCGCAGCTGGCCATCGACTAAGCAATCCACCCTGTGGGCCTTGCGGCCACACATCCACAGCCTTCCTTGATTATCGAGATACCCAAGATCTCCCATGCGGTGATAATGCTGGCCCTGGGCATCAAAAATCTTTGCCTGGGCCGTGGCCTTATCGCGGTGATAATAACTCGGGCTGACCATGGGGCCTTTAACCACTATCTCGCCTATCTGCTCGTTTGGCAGACAGAGATCCGCCGACCAGTTAGGGATCTCGGCCTCATCAATAGCGATCATCTGTATCTCGACACCCGCTATCGGCTTACCGACACAGATCCCGCCGCCGTTATCCGTGATATCTGTGGTATCAAACAACTCATGGCTGCCTATCTTACTCAGCGGCAGCGACTCGGTGGCCCCGTAGGAGTTAAGCACGGGCACGTCACGCTTGAGCATCTCACTGAAACGCTTGATGGACGCTATAGTTGCCGGGGCGCCCGCCGAGATCACCCGCTTAAGGCTGCTAAGCTGCACCTTAGGCTGTCTGCTTGTGCCCGCCTGCCCCAAGCGCTCGATAAGCGCCGGATTGACGAACATGTTAGTGCATTGATAGCGCTCGATGGCCGCGAAAATATAGTCGGGATTGGCGGTGATCGGCTTGCTGGCGTCCATCTCAGGCACAATCGAGGCCATGCCAAGTGCCGGGCCGAACAGGGAAAACAGCGGGAAGGTTGCCAGATCGCGCTCGCCAGGAGTAATTTGATAATCGTGCTTGAGGGCAGTTATCTGCGCCTCGAACATGCGATGAGAATAGACTACGCCCTTGGGCGTGCCCGTGCTGCCACTGGTGAACAAGATGGCGCACATCTCGTCATCATCGAGCCTAGCCATGGCGAAAGGTCCCTTGTCGCGACCCAGCTGCTTAAGCTGCTCAAGACTCGCACCGCCCCACAGCTTGCTGCCACCGACGGTTACCAGATGGGTCAGGCTGGACTTTCCCCAGCCAAACAGACGACGGGCCAGATGCGCCTTGGGAATGCCGATAAAGGCATCGGGCGCCGCTTCTTCAAAACACTGCTTGAGGTTTTTCACTCCCATGCCGGGATCGACCAGGATAGGCACTATCCCCGCCTTAAACAGGGCAAAGGTTAAGGCAAAAAACTCAAGACTCGGGGTGACCATCAACACCGCCTTGGCACCGCGTTTGATGCCATAGGCATAAAGGCCGTGGACCAGCATGTCGCTCATGGTGTCGAGCTCGGCAAAATTCAGCTCTTGATAGTCAAGTTGTTTACTGAAAACGCCTCTGGCCTTCTGCACCGCCACCGCCAGCTCTTCAGGGGCTTCTTTGGCCGCCCGGTTGAGATGACGACACAAATTAGCGCCAACTTGCTCTGTCTCAGACATTCGCCTCACCCCTTAATGCGATAGTGCTTTAATGCGTTAGTGCGTTAGTGCTTTAGTGCTTTAGTGCTTTAGTGCGTTAGCGCGCCATAAACTGCTGAACATGAGTCACTACCTCATCGCTGGCATCTTCCAGGATATAGTGACCACAGTCGGCAAACTCATGCACCTCGGCCTGTGGGAAACGACGTTTCCACTCATCGAGGAAGTGTTTATCGAACACAAAATCCTTGAGACCCCAGCAGATCATCATTGGCAGCTGGTTAAATTGGTTCAGCTTTTCACTGATCTCGCTCACCAACTCATAGTTGCGATCGCCCGGCTTAAGGGGAATGTCTTGTACGAAACGCAGGGTCGAGATGCGGTTAGCCCAGGAGTTAAATGGCGCCACATAAGCCTCACGAATCGCCTTAGGCATAGGCGCGCGCTTGACGCCCACATAGGAAGCGATAGAGGAAAAAGCATTAAAGCCACGCACCAGTACCGTGCCCAAAAGCGTATTGCGGCAGATCCACAGCGCCCAGGGAAACGGCTTGGCCTCCGGCAGATGAAAGGCGCCGGTATTAAGCACCACGATCTTCTTGATCCGCTCAGGATGACGGGCCGCATAGCCCATGCCAATCATGCCGCCCCAGTCGTGAACGATCAGGGTGATCTTCTCTTTCACCTCGAGGTGGTCGAGCAAGGCTTCGAGATCGTCGATGCGATTCTTCAGGGTGTAGTCATAACCGCCATCGTCTGGCTTATCCGACAGGCCACAGCCGATATGATCCGGCACGATACACTGATGATTCGGGCTTAGCGCCTTCACCAGATTACGATAATAGAAAGACCAACTCGGGTTGCCATGCACCATGACCACGGGCTCACCCTGGCCCTCATTCACATATTGCAACTTGTGACCATTACGGTCTAAGTAATTGCGTTTAAAAGGAAATAACGAATCGAGCATGGGGGTACCTGTTATGATTATGCCTTGAGTGGGCGACGCCGCTCGGCGTCGCCCCTATGCTGTGCTATCCAGAATGAGTAGACGGGTCGCTTACCACTTGAGCCCGAGCATCATGCAGTTGAGTCCACTGCCTATGCCGAGAAAACTCACCTGATCGCCCTTACGCAGAAAACCTTGATCGTGGGCCATGGCGGCCGTCACGGGCAACGAGACTGTGCCCATGTTGCCAAGGAGCTGATAGGTGGGGAACTCTTTCTCCTGAGGGATATTAAGCGCGCTCAACACCTGTTTGCGGTTGGAGGCGCCGACCTGATGGCAGATCACCTTGTCGACCTGCTCCACCAGCCAGTTACGCTGCTCGAGGAAATGCGCCCAGGTATGACGAGCCAGCTCGACCCCTTCTTTAAGCAGGGCGACGCCGTCGGTACGCATAAACTCGCGGTACAGCTGGGTGCCGGCTTCCTGTAATCCCCATTGACAGAGATTATGATGTTCGGGCGCCGAAAGGTGACTCGCGCCAAGCAGCTGATGCTGACGCTCACTCTTCAGCGGCAGGCTACCATCAGTGAGCAGCACGGCCACGGCGCCGGAGCCGCCGGTCAGGGTCGCCAGCGACTGGGCATAGTTCTGCATGGTCGGCTCGGCCAGCATGTTGTCTATGGTAATGTCCACGATATGACGCGCCGATTCACAGGAGACCACCAGGCCGGCCTTGATCTGACCCAGCTCGATACGGTTGGCGATATCTAAAATACCCGACAACACGCCCAGACAGGCGTTGCTGATGTCATAGATGGCGGTATCCTTGGAGACCCCCAGCTCGGCGGCGATACGACATGCGGTCGCCGGCTCGTGCTGATCACGGCAGACGCCGGTATAGACCACGGCGCCGAGATCGGCCACATCAATCCCCGTCTCCTCGATAGACTTGTGGGCGGCCGCCAATGCGCCGTCGGACAATCTATGTCCCTTAGGCCACCAACGACGCTCGTGGATCCCGGTTAATGCGGCAAGCTGCCCCATGGGGATCCGGAATTTTTGGTACAGGGGAGCTAATCGAGACTCTAACTCTGAAGTCGAAACCACTTCAGGTGCCAGCTCATAGGCCAGACTATTTATAAAAACGCGAGAATATTTCATGAAACCGTTCTGTTTCGCTCATTATATCGGCACTTATTCGGCCAATTTTTATCTTTCTGTGTTAACCCGCCATTTGAGCAAGAAACGGCGAATGATTCAATAAAAAACCGCCATAGGGCGGCTTTTTTTAGGCGCGAGTTGGCAAATTTATGACAGCGCACGCCGGGTTTCTTCCCTAGAGCAAACGAGTAAAAAACCAGTTAAGCGCCTTAAGGCGCCGCTAAGTGGTCAAAAAAGCGACTCTGGTATGCAACGCTCAGGGAAGCCGGAGAGCGCCTAACAGGGCTCAGGCAGATGGGCCTGGATCAATGCGTTTCTCGGGGTCACCTCGAGATCGCAAAAGGCGCTGAGACTCACCTCATAGCCCTGCTCCTCTAGGAAACAGACTCTATCGAGCAGCAGCCAAAGCTCCAAGGCCTCACGAAACAGGTGCGCCACCAGATCGATGCGCCGTGTCAGTCGCTGACGCTCAAGCCCCCTGGCAAGATAGGTCTCATCATCCCAAAGATCGGGCAAGTCCACCCGTTTTTGCACCGCCGCCCAGTGGCAGAAGTCGCGAAAACTGCCGCTTAACTGACTTTGTTTCACTGCGGGTATTGGCAGGTACTTAGCTCGGCCGCTGGCATCACGCTGCAGGCTATCGAAACCCAATCGCCAGGCCACCTCTTTAAGGCGAAGTTCCCTTGCCTTGGCATTAGCAATCACAGATCGCTGCAAGGGAAGCTGAAGATCGTGTTTGCTGAGCGAGAGCTCACTCGCCTGAGCGAGCACTGACAGCGGCTGATAATGGCTGCAGGGGATCAGATGATAGCAACAGGGGGCAATTGCCAGATCACGGGTTCTGGCCTTGGCGGCGCCGCGCAGCAGACTCATATGCAGCTCGCCGCAGGCATGCAGGGCCACCGCCTGCTGCTCACGCATAAGCAGTTTTTGGGCAGACTCAGCCAGGGCATCGCCGCAGACGAAGCGTTGGGGCAACTGCCACTGGTGGGCAAACTGCTCGCCAGCCTCACACAACGACTGCTGCCACTCCAGGCTCACCACGGTTCGCGCTTGAGCCTTGGCCAGCAAGCGGCCCAGATGTCCCTTGCCAGCACACCACTCCAAGATCTCATCATTCCTCGGGGTGACTCGCGCGGCAAAATCAACAATTTGCTGCCACTTGCGCCCCTTGATATGGGCGCTGAAATGACTTTGTTCACTCTCTGACAGACCGGCGTCGTGGGAAGCTTTGTCTGTCGGCCTGATCCCTTGTGCCAGTTCGGCCAGCAAGGAGAGCGGCCAGCTCAATCCTTTAGCGGCCAGATCCGCCTCGAGGGCGGGCGCCAGGCGCGCGTGCAGCGCCGCACTGTCGCTATCGAGACCGTCAATTTCATCGTCATGGATCTGCCAGAGCAGCTCGGCAAGCCTTGGAAACGCGTCTTGCCAGGGCAAGGTCTGCGCCTCGAAGGCCTTCACCTGCCACAGCGCGCGACTGCCCGTTAGCAAACTATCTAAGGCTGTAAACTGCTTGGCATACGACATTAAGGCTCCCCGGCTCACTCACCCTAACCAATAGGGCCAAAATAGAAACGCCGGCGAACCCCCGCCGGCGCACGCCAATTGTAAACCAGCTTGCTCTGCAATCACAGCCTGACCGCCGGTCTGGTCAGCCAGCTCATGTCGAAGACGGCTGCTGTTTTAGGGCCATGCGCTTACCCAGCCAGACGCCAAGCCCCAAGGGGGCAAAGAAACAGACCACGAAGAAGAGCACCAGATAGAGGATCAGGCTCTTGAGGGTCTTGGTCAGCTCGGCAAACGCGCGCTCGACCGCGTGCTGACTGATAGCATCGAGATCCGCAGCAGCCGCCACGCGCTGACGATTGACCATCTCCTCCAGCGCCAGACGCTCCTGTTTAACCATCTGGGTTAACGCCTCACGCTCAACAGAGAGCTGAGCCAGCTTATCGTCAGTGGTCTCACTAAGCTGCGCAAGCAGTGGCATCAGCTCACGGCGCAGATCCACCGCCAGGGTCTGCATCATCTCTGGGCTCTGTGCCATCAACTGTTGAAACTTAGCCGAGGTATCGCTGATGCTCTGCAGTGTCTGCTGCACAGTCTCAGGATTGATGTTGGCATGCAGGGCGTAGAGCTCCGCCTTCCAGCCTAAGATCTTGGGCATCTGCTCGGCGATCATCGCCATGCGATCCGATACGTCACTCATCACCTCGGGCACAGTGCCAAAGGTTGTCACCGCCTCAAATTCGCTGATGTTACGATAGGCCAGCCAGTCGTTGAAGGCGGAATGCCGAGCAAAGCTGAGATCCGTGATGGGATTCTTGGCCACATAATCTAAGATAAACGCCTGATATTTTTTAAACTCGCCTGGCTCAACAAAGCCCTTTATGGACCGTTCAAAATCCGCCTGCAGCACCTTGCTGACCTCGATGGCGACCCCTTGTTGATCGCCAAACAGGGATACGCCCGCACCGCCGTCGAAAAACGCGCTCATCTGCGCCGTTAGTGTCCAGGTATCCACCATGGCCGCGACGGGAGACGCTTGAAAGATCGCCCGCTGCAACGCCTGTTCGCTATTGATCTTCCACATCAAGGCATTGGATTTAGTAGACAGATCATCCCCTTTCTCCAGCACTATCTGATCCGCCCCCTGCTCCACCTTGGCGTAGAAGGTATGGCTAAAGTCGCGGCTGAAAACCCGCATGTTAAGCTGTGCCTGTGGCAAGGGTTCGATACCACTCTCGAGTTTAACTTCCAGTAACGAACAGGCCGATAAACTCAACATGCCGATCACCAAGAGGACAGATCTGTATTTCAGCCCCATAACAACACCCCGCAAAAATTCACAACCAATTGAATTTAAATGACTAATAACAAGATGCTAGCACCAATAACCAGCGTGCACCAGCATCATAGTCAGGTTGAACCCTCACCCTAGCTATTTTAGAATGCCGCCACCACTTCACATGAGTATACAAAGCTAAGATGCAATCCCCCTGCGTGGCCCGTTGTGGCCTAAATGATGAAGATATCTGTATGGGCTGTTATCGCCATATCGACGAAATAGTCGGTTGGGGACAGGCGGACGAGTCACGTCAGGCCGAAATTTGGGCCAATGTGAAGCGTCGAAAGCAGCAAGGAAAAACCGGGGAAAACCAGCAGATCATCAGCCGTCAGAAGTGGCTAGAGGCGGAGCGGCGTCTCGCAGCGCAAGACGCCAATAATTAGTAAGTTCTAAGACTTACTTCTTATTCATCATAGCCTTAAGATCGGCGAAGGGATTGTAGGTCGCCGCTTCTACCTGGGTCTCACTGGTCGGCCCGTATTGGATCAACTCTTCATACTTGGCATGTTCGTTATCATGACAATAGAGGCAGAGTAACTCCCAGTTGGAGCCATCGCTCGGGTTGTTGTCATGATTGTGGTCCCTGTGATGCACCGTCAACTCCCTGAGATTGGAATGGGTGAATTCGCGGGTACAGCGGCCGCAGATCCAGGGATATAACTTCAGGGCCTGTTCACGGTAGCCCGATTCGCGTTTGGCCTTATACTCGCGGGCCTCGGCCAGCACTCTATCTAATTTACTTTGACCTTGATGGGTAGACATAAGCTCGTCTCTGTTCTTGCCCCTATTGGGCGACTCTATTCACAGGCAATATACCCATAGTCGCCGCAAAAGGGAATCAAGATGGTCCTTTAACGAGCAAGGCACCAACAAGTCCCTTGTGTGCTCTGCATCGGCTTACAAAAGAGAGTGCCACGAGGACATATTCGCAACTTTGTTAGATTTGAGCATACCACTTCATGGCCAGCACCAGATTCTGGCGTATAAAATCTTCCTTCAGCGCCATATAACGCCGGCTATCATGCTCACACTCGGAAGCAGCCTGTCGCTTTAACTGCCCATATTGATTTACTAACTCTGGGTGGGCGATAAGATAATCACGAAAGACGCGGTGGGCGATCAGCTGCTGGCTGCCGCGTTGAAAGGCATGCAGATGATGGGTGCGTTGCGGGCCAGCTTTGTATTCATCCCTTTTCCCTTCATCACTCTTATCTTCTTCGCTTTTAGTTTCTTCGCTTTTAGTTTCTTCGCTTTTGCAAAAGTAGCGCCGTCCGCTAATGCCATTTTCACCACGGGCGACATAGCCTAAGGCCCTTAGTTGCTCGGCCTGTGCATCCAGCGCCGCCAAGCTATCGACCTCTAGTAGCATATCGATAATCGGCTTGGCCGCCAGCCCAGGCACAGAGGTACTGCCGATATGCTCTAGGCTGACGACACACTCCCCTAACGCCGTCAGCAGCTGCGCCTTCTCTACCTTAAACGCCTGGTGCCAACTCATCTGATGGTCGATCACCACTATGCTGCGCGCCATCTCTTCTCTCCTCTTTGATTGGGCTGATGGGTTAAGGGGCGAATAAACAAATGCAAGAGGGACAAATCGACTAATGCATCACAAGATAGTCTCGCGCTAACCTTGCAAGGTTAGCCTCAGATTAGCGCTTGCTCCCCTCGCCTGCTCTTACCAGGCTCGCCAGCATAAATAGAACAAATAAGCCGGTTAACAGAAACAGGAATACCAGCGCCTGGGTCAGATCACCTTGTGTAACCTTAAGAAGCGCCCCAAATAGATCGTCAAAATTATGCCAGATATAACCTGCCAGCAACGCCAACAGCGCGAGGGAAAAATAGCGAATTAACCCGGCGCCCAGCTTCTCATCATGTGGCCGATGCCAATTAATCAGCGCCAGCCCAAAACCCAGTATAGGCGTCAAAAGCACTGTCCATACCGCCAGATAGTTGAGCCCAAGAGGCAAGATGCTGGCAAACGCCAGCAAGGGATAGGCGACATTATAAAAAAGAATCCCCAACAGGAGTCGCCCGAGCAGGCTAAGCCAAATGGGCGTTTCAGCTCCAGCATTGAGATCCAGCCCCCGCCGATTAGCGAGCCCCTCGGCAAGTGGAAGATGCGCCATGGGTAATATGACCGCCATCGCCAGACCACCAGAGAGAGTAACCAGCATAATGAAATAACGCAGATCGGCAAACTGAGCCAAGCGGTTGGCTATGGTGAAATAGTCCATCTGCGCCGCGAGGGGGCCATAAGCTATGCTTAGCAACCAATTACTCTGCTCTAACAGGCTGGGCACCTGACCCCCTATGAGATAGGTGACGATCGGCCAGTAACCAACAAAGAGCAAACACGCCGCATAGAGTGGCAGGGAAAAGAGCATTATCACACTCACCAGCAGATTCACACTGGGGCGGACACCAAAGAGCAGTATCAACCAGAGCCCCCACGCTGGGTTGGTAAAAGCAAAAAACGGTTTGGTCAGGGCAATATCCTTGAGATACAGATAGCCCCCCTTGGCAAGGCTTAACCCCAAGAGCAACACAAACAATAGGCCAAGGCCCGCCCTCATCTTATTGGCTTCGCTGTTATTAAATATCCCAAGCACTCAAAATCCCTCTTATAAATCGATATTCGGTTACAGGCCCGAAGCCCCACAGTCCTAACTGAGCCAGCCAGACATTACCCGCTAAACATAGCCCGCTAGACATCGCCCGCTAAACATTGCCTGCCAAATTAGAGACGCCCTAGTGTAGATCTCCCCTAGAGGTATTGAAAGCTAACTAACTGAAAAATAATGGGACTATTCAACAAACCAGGCCCCCACTCTGGGAACAGCCTAGATAATCGGGGCGAGGCCACTGCAGGATAAGGACACCTCGACAGCGCCGGCTAACTTTCAGAGTCGGCTAGCTGTCAGAAGGATGATTCATCCCATCACTCACGGCCACCTCTCCGATATCATAGGGGTTGACCCCTTCGAGACAGCCGAGATTAACGCCATACTCATGAGGATTGGAGCGCCGCTGATGATGGGTATAGATGCCACACACACCGCAAAAATAGTGTTTGGCGCTATGGGTATTAAACTGATACAGCTTAAGCTGCTCTTGCCCCTTGACCACCCTCAGTCTATCTAGGGCTACCGAGATCACTATCGCCCCCTTACGGCGACAGATAGAGCAATCGCAGCGCCTGGGCTTCTCTATGCCGCTTGGCAAACTTAACGCAAGCTCAACCGCGCCGCAGTGGCAAGTCGCCTTGTGTACGGCCTGAATCTCAGTATCACCTATCCATTTCATGCAAAAAAACTCTGTTGTAATTACATTAAACGCTAGCTCACTGCCCTTATCGACCTTGCTGTGACTGCACCAGCGATTGACTCTTCACTCGTGTGCCACAGTAGAGGCAGGTCACATGGCGAGGCGCCAGGGTTCTGCCACAGCCGGAGCAATCAATTGACGGCGTATATTTTCCATCTAGCTTGCCATCACGCAAATCGATCTCCTGGATCTTGGCAAGCAGCATCTCCTTGTTAAAGCCAATCTCTTCGAGTAACTCAGACATGGCCAGACACACCATTGAGAGGTGATCTATCTGATCTTGCAGTCCACGCAAACTGACCTCGTTGGCTCTAGCATGGGATTTAGCCTGCCCGGCATCCCTCGATACTTCGCTTATCCTAAAGTTTTGAAAGAAATCATATAGATCCATAACGTTTCCCTGTTAAGTTTTTTTGTTAAATAAAAATACGCAAAATAGACAAGAAGCTTTAAATCAGTACCTTAGCAAAGCATTAAAGCTAACTCTGCAAGCTAAATCTATTCGCCGCTAATGAGTTCATGTTGAAACGAAAGATTTGCGGCGCGATAGCGAACCCGGCCATCGAATTTCGCCATTGAAGACTGCAAATTGCGTCATGGTAAAATTGGCCAATTGTGATGACTTCAACGCCTGCTGCGCTGCAACGCTTGGTTAAGGGTATCCATGTCCGGCATTGTGTCATATTGCGCTCCACTATCGCAGACACTATCCCAACTTGCTTTCGAGCCGACGAAGAGGTGAGCAACCACCTCGCTGTCTTTCACTTGGTCGAGCAATCCGGCGGGGATCCAATACTGCTTTTGATTAGTCATCAGATGAGGAACTGTACTGCCACACTTGCTGCAAAAGTCAGAACGATAACCGGTTTCGGTCACAAAGGAGTTCACCAATGCCTCCCCCTTTACCCAGGCAAACTGGGCGCTATCGAGAAAGGTGGCCGTATCTGATGAGGAGCCGGATAATTTTCGGCACAGGGAGCAGTGACACTGATATAAGTGAGGCAGGCGTCCACTTATCTTAAATTCAACTTCGCCACACAGGCATCTTCCATTCGTTTTTTCTGTCATCTTTCCATTCATCTTTCCGTTCATCTTTCCATTCTCGCTGACTCAACTCTCGGTTCCCACATCCAATTTAAACGCCGCCGGCACTTAGCGAATGTCATACTCGAAAAAGATGACGGGGTTCTCACCCCGGTTTCGCTCAACAAAGCCCAACTTTTTAAGTAAGTGAGCCGATGCCAGATTAGCGCGTTCGACGCCGCCAATAAGCTTAACCCAAGGGGTTGACCGAGAGGCCTCATGAATAAATCCTTGCAGCAATTCGCTGGCTAAGCCTTTGCCCCACGCCTCTTTGGCAAGCAGATAACCTATATGAGCCTGGGTTTCATCTTCGACATAGGCAAACAGGAAGCCTATCGTCTCGCCGGTCGTTAATTTCGCCTGAAAGAAGCGACTCTCCGACAACATCCGTGTTAGCCAGGTGTCGGCTAATTCGACCGAGTCAATGCCATGAAAATAAGGCGGAAGGTGTTCGACAACCGGCGTGGTGAGGATCTGCGGAATCTGCGCAAGCAAGGCCGAACGCTCAGACGAAGCAAGCGTTTCAGCTATTTCTATGACAGTGAGTCTTGCTGTTGTAAAGGCTAAATTTTTATCTGCGAGTGTCATAACTGCCATCTAAAGTGATAAAGCCTGCATCTAAATTGCTAAAGCCCGTAGGTTCCCAGTAAACGCCCAGTAAATGTCATCATAGGAAGACTAGCACGGACGATTCACCAGACTGCTTAAGGGTGTACCGCCGCGCCACCCAAACGTTCGGCCAGATAGTTGATGACTTCATTTGGCTCCTTAATCAATTGCCCATCCTCTAACACCAATACGGGCAGCCATTGATTCTCTTCGCCTAAAAGGTCGACCACCTCTTTGCGAGGCTTAGGGAAATCGATACGGCGAACATCTATCTGATCACACCAATGGGCGTTAACCGCCAAGGCTCCCTCTATGAGCGCGCAGTGAGAGCAAATCCATAACTTGCCAGGCCCGTCTTCAAACGGCATCTTTAATATGAATAGTTTAGGCTTGGTCATGTTTGCGTTTTACCTCCTGGTCACTAAATTCCCTGTATGTACGCCGCCGACGTGTGAAACTGGCGAGCAGTGAAATTAGCGGGCAGTATAACCAGCAACATCTCTTGGGCCCACCATAAGGCATAAGCTGATGAATTTTATAACAATGCCAGGCTTACTTTTGCAAGATGAATCTTACCACCCCGAGAAAAAATCAGATACAGGCGAGCAGGCTGACACCTTAGCATAGTCGCGCGCGATACCCAGCCGTTCCCTAAAAAACAGGCCTAAACATAAAAAAGCAGGCCAATACATAAAAAAGCAGCCAGGGGCTGCTTCTTGTTAGGTTAAGACTCAATGCTGAGCTTAGATCTGCTTCATCTCTTCATAGGAGGTGTGGCGCACATCTTTACCCTTGACGTAGTAGATGATGTATTCGCAGATGTTTTGACATCTGTCGCCTACACGCTCGACCGCGCGCGCCGCCCAAAGCACATCGAGTACCTCGGGGATAGAGCGGGGATCTTCCATCATGTAAGTCATCAGCTGACGGATAATGCCCTCGTACTCGCTATCTAGCTTGCTATCTTCCTTATGCAGCTCGACGGCCACCTCGGCGTCCATACGCGCCAGCGCATCCAGGGTCGAGTGCAAGGTGCGGGTCGCGTGACGGCCCATGTGCTCTATGCTCACCAGCAGTGGCTGTTGGTTCTTCAGGCGCTTATCCAGCGCCGCCGCGGCAATCTTCACGCAGGCATCGCCGATGCGTTCAAGGTCGGCAATCGTCTTGGAGATGGCGATGATCAGACGCAAGTCGCTGGCGGCGGGCTGACGCTTGGCGATGATACGGGTACACTCCTCATCGATGGAGACCTCCATACCATTGACGCTATGGTCGCCATCGATCACCTTCTGCGCCAGCTCGGCATCTAAGTTACCCAGGGCATCCAGCGCCTGTTCCAGCTGACGCTCAACCAGGCCACCCATCGCCAGTACGCGATTACGAATATCGTCGAGCTCGGCATTGAACTGACCCGAGATATGTTTATTTAAGTTCATGTTTTCCATTGACATTCAACCTTATCAATTCTTTGCAATTCAAATCTGGCGCAGGCCCAATTATCCGTAACGACCTGTGATGTAATCTTCGGTCTTTTTCTTCTTCGGCGTGGTAAAGATGGTGTTGGTATCGGCATATTCCACCAGCTCGCCCATGTACATGAAGGCTGTCTGATCCGATACACGGGCAGCCTGCTGCATGTTGTGGGTCACGATCACCACGGTATATTTCGCCTTCAGCTCAGTGATTAGCTCTTCGATGGTCAGGGTCGAGATAGGATCCAGCGCCGAGGTCGGCTCATCGAGCAGCAAGACTTCAGGCTCGATGGCGATGGCGCGGGCAATCACCAGACGCTGCTGCTGACCACCCGACAGGCCGAAGGCGTTGTCGTGCAGACGATCTTTCACCTCGTCCCAAATCGCGGCGCCGCGCAGTGAACGCTCGGCGGCTTCATCCAGCTGACGACGGTTGTTGATCCCCTGCAGACGCAGGCCATAGACCACGTTCTCATAGATAGACTTAGGGAAAGGGTTTGGACGCTGGAACACCATGCCCACGTTGCGGCGCAAGGATGCCACATCTACCTTCTTGTCGTAGATGTTTTGGCCGTGCAGCAGGATCTCGCCGTCAATATTACAGTTATCCACCAGATCGTTCATGCGGTTGATGCAGCGCAGCAAGGTTGACTTACCACAACCACTGGGGCCGATGAAGGCGGTCACCTTCTTCTTGGGGATCTTCATCGACACGTCAAACAGGGCCTGCTTGTCGCCATATTTTAGATCTAAGTTACGGATCTCAAGTGCGGTCTGCTCGCTGCTTAAATTATTTAAGTCTAAAGTCTCTGTTTTCATTACCGACTGATCTATCGAAATCATATCTGTTCCTAATCACTTCAGGATAAAGGTTATTCGCGCCCTAGCCTAGCCCAGGCGCGATTAATTCGGGTTTTAGGTTAGTGTTCCAGCGAGCGATATTTCTCACGCAGGTGATTACGTACCGCGATGGCGGTCAGGTTAAGGCTCACGATCACAGACACTAACAGGAAGGAGGTCGCGTAAACCAAGGGACGCGCCGCCTCAACGTTGGGGCTCTGGAAGCCCACATCATAAATATGGAAGCCAAGGTGCATGAACTTGCGCTCAAGGTGCACAAAGGGGAAGTTCATATCGATCGGCAGGGTCGGTGCCAGTTTTACCACCCCCACCAGCATCAGAGGTGCTACCTCACCGGCCGCACGGGCCACCGCCAGGATAAGACCCGTCATAATCGCCGGGCTCGCCATCGGGATGATGATGCGCCAAAGCGTCTCGGCCTTTGTCGCCCCCAGCGCCAGACTGCCCTGACGCACAGAACTAGGAATACGGCTCAGACCCTCTTCGGTCGAGACGATCACCACGGGCAACGTCAGGATAGCCAGGGTCAACGCCGACCAGATCACCCCTGGCGAGCCATAGGTAGGTGCCGGCAGGGCTTCAGGGTAGAAGAGTTGGTCGATAGAGCCACCCAGCATGTAGACGAAGAAGCCCAGGCCGAATACGCCGTACACGATCGAGGGGACACCCGCCAGGTTGATCACCGCGATGCGGATCATCTTAGTGATTGGGCCTTTCTTTGCGTATTCATGCAGATAGATAGCCGCGACCACGCCAAACGGGGTCACAATCACCGCCATCAGCAGTACCATGAAAACGGTACCGAAAATAGCCGGGAACACACCACCCTCGGTGTTGGCTTCGCGGGGATCGGCGCTGACGAAGTTACCCACGCCGCTAAACCAGTGACCTAGCTTACCCACGACGCCCAAACGGTTAGAGTAAGTCACACCTAGAATGCTATCTAGCTTGAGGGTCACCTCTTCGCCGCGCATGTCACGGACGATCACCGCATCACGGCCCGCCTCTGCTCGGAGGTCGAAGAAGGCTTTCTCCAATATCTTGTAATCGGCCTGTAGCTTGTCACGCTCGGCCTGCAGCTCCAGCTTGCGGCTGTCGGTCAGGGCGTTATCCAGCTCATAGCGACGCTCCTTAAGACGCAGGTTTTCCAGCGCATAGTTAACGGCGCCAATTTCACGTTTCTGCAGCGTGGTGGCTTTGTCGCTCAAGGCGACTGCACGCTCGATATGTTCCTCAAACGAGGCTTCCACATCGTCCAGTGCCAGACGCTTGCCCTCTTCTATGATGGCAATGGGATAACCGAAGAAGTCACCGTTCTTGGTTCGCTCGAGCTTGGCGACATCTTTTGGCGTGGTGCGCGACACAATATCTGTCTCCAGCACCCAGCGAAAGTCCAGGCCGACAAACTCGCGGTTACCCGTCTTGATCAGATAGCGGGTCACCAGCTCACCGGGATCTTCACTAAACTTGTGTCCGGCGGCGATCAGGCGCTCGGCAGGCACCTCTTCCTTATCGTAGATCTCACCGATAATGGTTGAGCGCTTGCCCTGCTGATCCACCACTTCCCACTGGTAGATATCCGCCGGCCAGAAGTAGCTCAAACCTCGCCAGGCGATCAACAGCAACAAGCCCAACACGGCAATCAAACTGATACTCACGGCGCCACCTGTCATCCAGATCCAGGGGGAGCCCGACTTAAACCACTTACCCATTACATTGGCCTCTTGACGTCACAGGCGAAAAATTAAAAATCGATAACATGCCAGCCTCCCTTAGAGTGAACTGTAGCGTTCACGCAGACGCTGTCTCACCACCTCGGCGATGGTGTTGAACAGGAAGGTGAAGATAAACAGTACGAAGGCCGCCAGGAACAACACGCGATAGTGCGAGCTGCCGATAGCCGATTCAGGCATCTCCACGGCGATGTTGGCCGCCAGGGTACGCATCCCCTCGAATACACTCCACTCCATGATGGCGGTGTTACCCGTGGCCATCAGCACGATCATGGTTTCACCCACGGCGCGGCCGAGGCCCATCATGACCGCCGAGAAGATCCCCGGGCTCGCGGTAAGCAGTACCACGCGGGTCAGGGTCTGCCAGTTGGTGGCACCCAACGCCAGGCTGCCGTTAGACAGGTGACGCGGCACAGAGAACACGGCGTCTTCGGCGATAGAGAAGATGGTTGGGATCACCGCAAAGCCCATGGCAATACCCACCACCAGCGCGTTACGTTGGTCGAAGGTGATCCCCAGCTCGTTGGTGATAAACAGACGGGTATCGCCGCCGAAGAAGGCCACTTCGATACTCGGGCTGATGTAGAAGGCAAACCAGCCCACGAAACAGATCACCGGCACCAGCATCAGCTCCTGATAGGTCTCAGGCAGACGCTGCTTCCAGCGACCCGGCAGCTTGTACCAGGCCAGTGCCGTCAGCAAGATACTGATAGGCAGTAGCACCAGCAACATGATGATCCCCGGCAGGTGATCCTCGATAAGCGGTGCCAGCCAGAGGCCGGCCAGGAAGCCGAGAATAACCGTTGGCAAAGCTTCCATGATCTCGATGGTCGGCTTAACCACGGCGCGCACTTTTGGCGACATGAAATAAGCGGTATATACGGCGCCGGCAATTGCCAGCGGCGTGGCAAACAGCATGGCGTACAGCGCAGCCTTCATGGTGCCGAATGCCAGCGGCATCAGGCTGAGCTTGGCTTCGAAGTCGTCAGAGCCAGAGGTCGACTGCCACACATATTGCGGCTCGGGGTAACCTTCGTACCACACCTTGCTCCACATGGCACTCCAAGACACCTCGGGGTGGCTGTTTTCGACCGCAAACAGGTGCAGCTTGTTGCCCGCCTCGACCACCAGGGCGTTGGCACGCGGGCTAAAGCCCATCTGTGTGGCGTTAGCCAGATCGAAGGTTTCGGTGAGGAGTTTACGCTGACTCGTGGTATAGAGCAGATCCAGCTCGCCAGACTCGCTCACTGTGGCGAAGCTCTTACGGTAGAACTCACCTGCGATGCGCTTAACGCCCGCCTTGTTCTTAAAGTCGCGGATCGCCTGGTACTGACGGCCCTTCTCGCCGTTAACCTGGAAATACTGGAAGATTTGACCATTGTCATAGCTCACCAAGAGTGAGCTGGCACCGGCCAGCAGAGCCACGTCGGTGACCTTGGTCTTGGCGCGCTCAAGCTCGATCACCTGACTCAGGGCTATCTCATCCACATAGCGAATATCGTAAACATACAGACGATTGCCCGAGCGCAGCAGTAGCTGGCGCTGGTCAGGGGTCATCAGCTGTTGATCCACCTGGGCAGGCGCCTCGTTGATCTGACTGGTGGTCGCTTCCCACTCCACCTCTTCGGTCATCATGTTCTCTTCGCCGTTATGACGGGTCAGGAACCAACGACCATTGGCGTCATGGTAGGCAAAGCTAAGCTTGTCAGAGGCCGATGCAAAAGCCAGTTGATAGAGCGGCGTGCCTGCCTCAGACACCTGCAGCGGCGTTTCGCCCAGCGGATAACGCAGGCTTGGGGTGATGAGACGCTTGTTATCTGGGTAGGTCACGGCAAAGTTAACGCCACCGATGATCACCTGACCGTTAGAGAGGCCGAAGGCAAAGCGCTGCTCGCTTGGAACCGATGCCACGCTGCTGACGATCTCGGCGTCTTGGGGCACATTGATGTGCGCCTGCTCGACCAGATTGGCGCCCAGTGCGCTATAGAAGCTGACCCCGCCATCTTGCGACACGCGATAGAGGATCTCGTTCTGCTCGTCGCTACCCACCATGAGCGCAGGCGCCTTAGCATCCTGCAATTCGACATTTATCACAGGCGTGACATCTGCCCCATCGAAAATCGGCTTTACAACATAGAGAAGGTAGAAAAAGATCAGCAAGAGCGCCACGAAGACCATGGTGCCGCCCATCGTCACCCCAAACTGGGTGAGCTTATCCTTAAATGCTCGCTTGCTGGAGCCCTTGCCCATCAACAAATCTGTTGCAGTAGAACCAGGTTGAATGACCTGAGTTTCCATTAAGAACCTCGTTAATTTTTGTTCAGTAGAGTTTTCGCTGGGATTGTCGTTTCTGCTATGTTAACTATAGTGAATCGAGGCAAGCCCTTTTTCTGACAGTCGGGATTATATGACGCAAAGATGACACTAATGTTACAGCCAGAAAATGTCATCATTATAGGAGCTTGTTAAGCTTTTTCAGCCGCTTTTCATATTGTTATTACAGGAAATTGAATCAAGCGTGCCTGGAGCTGGGCGCGCGGCGAAACCGCACAAAACCAACTGATGGAGCCTATGCGAAATGTTACGATATTTAGTTACCCTGCAAGTCGCCGATAAACCGGGATTAGTCGAACAGATAGCCCACAGCGTTAGCCGCCACGGTGGCAACTGGCTCGACTCTGAGCTGCGCCATATCGACGGCATCTTCGCCGCCATCTTGCTGCTGGAAGTCCCCGCCGCCAACTGGGACACCCTGCTTGAAAACCTGGAATGCATCGAAGGCCTCACCCTCACCTACGCCAAGACGCGCAAGGCGCAGGCACCACAGACCATTCGCCGTTACTCCCTGGTCGCCTATGACAGACCCGGCCTGGTGCATGATATCTCAAATAAGATCAATGAGCTGGGCGCCAATATCGAGCGTCTCTCCACCCACTATGAGACCGCCAGCCACACGGGGGTCGCCCTGTTTCGCGCCAACTTTAGCCTGAGCGTGAAAGATGAGGCCGCCGAGCAGCGACTCACCCAGGCCCTCTACACCATAGGCGATGACGTGGTGCTGGATATCGTCGATTAACCTCTAGGCAAGACTAGGTAGGCATGAAAAAGCGGCAGTTTATGCCGCTTTTTCATGCCACTTTTTGATACTGATTTTTTTATACAGATTTTTTATGCCGCCTTCTCGTGACGAGACTTTACCAGATAGCGCAGCGGCAACTGACTTATTAACATCCCCAGCAACATCAAAGCGCAGCCAAACAGCGCCCTCCCCGACAGGCTCTCTCCCAGAAACAGGATACCGCCGATGGCGGCAAATACCGTCTCCAGGCTCAGAATGATCGCCGCATGGGCGGGATGTGCATGTTTCTGCGCCAGCACCTGCAGGGTATAGGCCACCCCCACAGACACCAGTCCGGCATAGGCCAGCGTCGCCCAGGCCTGCTGAACACCTGCCATAGTGGTGGTTTCCAGCACCAGCGAGACCGCAAAGCTTGCCAAGGCACAGACCAAAAACTGGCCGCAGGCCAATACCACAGGGGCAACCCGGGAGGTAAAATGGTCCACCGCCAGAATATGCATGGCCCAAAAGAGCGCGCCGATGAGTTGCAGACCGTCGCCATAGGTGACTGAAAAATTCTCGCCCACGCTTAAGAAGTAGAGGCCCACCGCGGCCACGGCGCAGCCAATCCAGGTATTACTGCCAGTACTGTGTTTCAGCAGCAAGCCCAACACGGGCACCAGCACTATGTAGAGCCCGGTGATAAACCCGGCATTCGCCGCCGTGGTGTAAAGCAGGCCCACCTGTTGAAAGGAGGCGGCGATGAAGAGGATGCCGCCACATACCGATGAGCCGAGCAGCGCCCTAGGTAAAAAACCGCTATCCTTCACCCCCTTTAGCCTGCCCCGACGCTGCAGGAACCAGATGAGCGGCAACAGACTCAGGGCGCCAATCATGAAGCGCAGGCCGTTAAAGGCAAAGGGCTCCAGGCTCTCCATTCCCAGGCGCTGCGCCACAAAACCAAAACCCCAGATGGCCGCCGCCAGCAGTAACATTAAATTGGCCACTCACTCCCCCAAATCATCATGCGCCAAAGGCAAAGCGCCATTCTGCCCAGCGGCCGAAAAACTTACAACGTCTGATTCACATTTAAGCCATGCAAAATAAAAAAAGACGCCTCAATCGAACCGAACGGGCGCCAAAAACACAAGTACAAAAGGGCCTCATCCATGAGGCAATACAGACAGAAAAATAGGACCTATCACACCTCCGTCAGCGCAGGCAGAGCAGCATGCTCGCCGGGCGCCCAGAGCCAGGCCGCGCCGCGCACACCCGATGAGGCGCCATGGTGATTCTTGACCACGGCCGTGGCACACTCGCCGCCAAGCACATATTTAGGCAGAAGCGCCGGCAGAAACTCGTAAATCAGATCGATATTCGATACGCCGCCGCCCAGCACAATCACATCTGGATCCAGTAGATTGATCACATGGGCCAGCGCCCGGGCCAAGCGATCGATGAAGCGACCGAACGCCGCCTCGGCCAGATTATCCCCCTGCTCCATCAGCTGGACTATCTCTATGCCGCTGGCCGCCTCGCCACCATGGGCGCGAAAATCCCGCACAAACCCGGTGCCAGAGACAAAGGTCTCGATGCAGTCGGCATTACCGCAGAAGCAGCGGGTGGAATTAAATTCCTCGGCCGTCATCCAAGGCAAGGGGTTATGGCCCCACTCGCCGCCGATGCCGTTGCCGCCACCATGTACCTTCTGGGCGATGGCGATTCCGGCACCGCAGCCCGTGCCCAGGATGGCTCCAAACACCACGGCCTTGCCCGCCGCCGCACCATCGACCGCCTCTGACAGGGCGAAACAGTTGGCATCATTGGCGATGCGCACCTCGCGATCCAGCATGGCCGAGAGATCCTTGTCCATAGGCTGGCCGTTGAGCCAGATGGCATTCGAATTTTTAACCCGGCCACTCACAGATGACACCACGCCTGGAATACCTATGCCTATGCTGGCGACCTGACCCGTATGGCGCTCAGACTCGCGCACTAAGTCGGCGATGGCATCCAGGGTTGCCTTGTAGCCTCTAGGGGTCGGTACCCGGCGGCGAAACTCCTCTTCACCACTGCTGTTAAGGGTGACCAGCTCGATCTTGGTGCCGCCCAAATCTATCCCGATACGAAACATACTGCTCTCCAATATCTCTAATTTGTTGTCGTTAAGGCCTAGTCGCGCTGGCATGAGATAATACGGCTTTGCTGCTGGCCCTCTTGCTGTATCAGACCTTGCTGCTCGTCAATCGCCACATTCGCCAGCTTGATGCTGTCTCCGGCACCCAGCGCCAGCGTCATGGGGCTAAACACCCTGGACAGCTCTTTGACCCCTAAGCCGAAGCAGGCCAGCGGCACCCGATAGCTATGCCATTTTCCATCGGCCATAAGCGCCTTGCTAAGATCTAGACTGCGGCCACAATGCCCCTCACAGACCATAGAAAGCTTGGCAACGCTTGGCTTGTGCTCCAGTGCCATGTCGAAGCTCAGTACCGCGTCTTGGTTGGCGAAGCGCCTCAGATCCATGGGAAAGTCGTCTCTGAAGGCCAGATGACCGGCGGCGCTGAAGCTGAACTGGCGCGCATCTTCCTGCACCTCGCGATTGATGCTTCTCACCGCCCAGCCCTCATGCTGCCATATGCCTGCGCCTACCCTGTGCATGGCACCATCATCACCCACGGCCAGATGCCAAGGGGCCTTCACCGCCTTGTCGAATATGCTCAGGCGTGAGGCTAAGCCACTATCGCCGCTGGACTCATCCAGTTGCGCAAGGCGAGCATCCTGCCGGTAATCGAACCCCTGCCACAGGGCGAACAGTGTTGCGTCGCGCGCTTGATCAGGCAAACCATCACCATCTGGCTTGGCCGGCCAAGGAAATGGCAGACGACCGACAAAGTCCTGTCTTGGCTTGCCCTGGGCATCGCCAATCAGCACATCGCTCACCCCAGCCCCCTCGCTACCCGGTAACCAGGCGGCCACGAAGGCGTCAGAAAGATTAAGCTCGGGATTGACCCATAAAGGTCTGCCAGACAGTAGCACTGACACCAGAGGCAAGCCTTGCGCCTTGATACTGGCCAACATGGCCAGCGCCTGCTTATCGCCGCGCTGAAATTCGAGATTATCCAGATCGCCGTTGCCCTCGGCGTAAGGCGTCTCGCCATACACGGCCACCACCAGATCTGGCTTGAAACCATCGGGAATGCTGCCATCGACACTCAGCCGCGCCTCACCGCCACCGGCCTGCATGGCCGCGGCGATACCGGCAAAGATGCTGGTCGCACCGGGGAAGTCGGCATTAGTCACTTCCGTGCCCTGCCAGGTCATGCTCCAGCCACCGGCCTGCTGGCCAATGTTGTCGGCGCCCTGGCCTATCACCAGCACCTTACCCTGGGATGAGATGGGCAAGATGGGCGACTCGCCGACCTTGTTGTTTTTCAGCAGCACCAAGGACTCGGCAACGGCCCGGCGCGCCAGCGCCCTGTGCGCTGGATGACCGATCAGGGCCTGCTGCGCCGCAAAGGGTCTTGCCGATGGCGCCTTGCCATCAAACAGACCGGCTCTCAGCTTCACCCGCAAGATACGCCTGACGGCATCGTCCAGACGAGCCATGGGCAGCGCGCCTTCGCGCACATCGGCGATGGTGTTGGGATACAGGCTACGCCAGCTATCCCCCGGTGCCATCAATATGTCTACCCCGGCATTGATGGCAGCGGCACAGCGCTCGCCGCTGCAACCTGGCACGAAGGCGTGCCCCAACCAGTCGCCGACCACCACGCCATCAAACCCCATGCGTTTTTTTAACACTTGGGTGAGCAGGTATTCGCTGCCGTGCAGCTTTTCACCGTTCCAGCTGTTAAAAGAAGCCATCACAGTCTGAACCCCTTGGGCCAGCGCGCCGACATACCCCTGTCCATGGCGGTCGATCAGGGTCTGCTCATCGAACTGGGCATCGCCGCGATCGTCACCCCCTTGGGTGCCGCCATCGGCGATGAAATGCTTGGCGGTGGCGATCGTGTGGGCGCCCTTGAGCCAGGTATCGCCCTGTCCCTGCATCCCCTCAACGAAGGCCTCGGCATAGGACTCGATGAGAGCAGGATCTCTGGCATAGCCTTCATAGCTGCGCCCCCAACGCAGGTTCTCGACATTGGCCACAGTCGGTGCAAACACCCAATCTATGCCCGTCGCGCGAACCTCCTTGGCGGTTGCGGCGGCTATCGCCTTAATCAGCTCTGGGTTGCGAGTCGCCCCCAGACTCATGTTGTGGGGGAACAGGGTCGCGCCGAAGACATTGCCGTGACCATGCACGGCATCTGTGCCCCACAGGGGCGGAATGGCTACGCCGTCTTGGCTGGTATCCATGGCCGCTTGATACATGGCATCGGCCAGGGCCACCCAGTCGCTGGCGCTCGCCCGGCTGTTATTGCCGGGAAACGAGCCACCACCGTTGAGGTAGGAGCCAAAGCCGATACGGCGCATATCTTCCACGCTAAAGTCGCGGATCTCGGGCTGAATAACTTGCGCCACCTTCTGCTCAAGGGTCATCCCGGCAAGCAAACTGTCGACCCTGGCCTCCAGCGCGGGATCGGCGCTAACCTTATAGACACTGGCAGGCCAGCGAGTCACTTCTCGAGCAAGTTCTCGTTCGCTCGCCTGGGCGCCCGCCGACAACCAGGTCAACGCCAGCGCCGCATAGGACAAGGCCCTTACCGGCTGGGCTAAAACGGGCAGCTTCATTGTTTCACCTCCACAGGCTCAGATCCCTTAAGGCCATAGAAGAGGATATAGGCATAACAGAGCACAGGCAGCAGGAACGAGATCGACAGTCCAGCGGCGTCGGCGATCAATCCCTGAGCCAGGGGCACCACGGCGCCACCGACGATGGCAAGACACAAGATGCCACTGCCCTGAGCCGTGGCCGGGCCTAAGTTTTTCAGCGCCAGGCTGAAGATGGTCGGGAACATGATGGAGTTAAACAGGCCGACGGCCAGAATCGCCCACATGGCCAACATGCCCTGGCTCATCATGGCGATCACCACCAGCAATGCCGCCATGGCCGCATTGAAGCCCAAGACCTTACCCGCAGGCACTCGCTGCATCACGGCCGCCCCGATGAAACGTCCCACCATGGCACCGCCCCAGTAGAAGGCGATGTAATGGGCCGCCTCGGCTTCCTCCATGGCTGCCACACTCGCCTGACCAAGGAAGTTAACCAGAAAACTACCGATAGCGACCTCACCACCCACATAGACGAAGATGCCCACCGCCCCCAGCACCAGATGCCGATGGCTTAGGGCACTCACAACTTCTTCCCCCGGTTGCGACTCCTCCTGGCTGTCGATATGGGGCAGCTTCAGCAGGGCAAATACCAGGGCCAGGGCCACCAGCATGGCGCACAGCAGCAAGTAAGGAAGCTTCACCGCTTCGGCTTCTGCCTCGGCAGAGGCGCCGGCGGCCACAGACAGTATGAGCAAGGAGCCGAAGGCCGGCGCTATGGTGGTGCCCAGGGAGTTAAAGGCCTGGGTCAGGGTGAGTCGACTCGATGCCGTCTCCACCGGACCTAGCGCCGTCACATAGGGGTTGGCGGCCACCTGCAACACGGTAATGCCGCTCGCCAACACAAACAGCGCCGCCAAGAACAGGCCGTAGGTTGCCGACACGGCTGCGGGATAGAAGAGACCACAGCCCAGGGCGGCGGTCAGCAGCCCCACCACTATGCCCTTTTGATAACCCAGGCGCTTCACCAGCGCCCCCGCGGGAACCGACACCAGGAAGTAGGCGCCGAAGAAACAGAATTGGATCAACATCGCCTGGGCGTAGTTGAGGTTAAACACCGCCTTGAGATGCGGGATCAGAATATCGTTGAGGCAGGTAATAAAGCCCCACATGAAGAACAGCGTCGTTAACGATGCCAGGGCAAAGCCAAAGTGGTCTTTGTTACCGGCTTGTGATGTGACGACACTCGGACTGGGTGCAGTAGCCATCTTGTCTCCTTTAATTTTTATGCTTGCGACAAGGTAATTCGCATTGGTGATTGACCTTTGTGACTTCTGCCACTAGATTAATGTAAGCGCTTTCATTTTTAACACTGAGTTAACCTTTGTCAACCTGTTTTGACCGCAAGAGACCGCAGCAGCACCTCGACAGCGTGGCAAAACAGGCCGACAACAGGGAACGATTTTGGGAACGGGATCACCATGACACACGTAACACCTTTTACCCTGCCAAGAGATTCGCGCCTGATGAACAAGGACTTTCTGTTTGGTGTCGCCACCGCTTCATTTCAGATCGAGGGTGATTATCAGCATCGTTTACCCAACATCTGGGACACCTTCTGTGCCACGCCAGGCAAAATCGCCGATGGCTCCGATGGCAAGGTCGCCTGCGACCATATCAATCGCTGGCGTGAGGATGTACAACTGATAGCCTCACTGGGGGTCGACGTCTATCGTCTGTCGATCTCATGGGGACGGGTGCTTTATCAGGATGGCAGCATCAACCGCCAAGGCATGGACTTCTACATCGCCCTGCTGGACGCATTGCGGGTGCGCAATATCAAGGTATTTGTCACCCTGTACCACTGGGATCTGCCCCAACATCTGGAAGATAACGGCGGCTGGCTCAACCGAGACACGGCACATGCCTTCGCCCACTACAGCCGCGTGGTGGCACAGGAGCTGGGCAACCGGGTCTACGCCTACTCGACCCTCAACGAGCCCTTCTGCAGCGCCTACCTAGGATATGAGGTCGGCGTGCATGCACCAGGTCACCAGAGCCGCAGCCAAGGTCGCACCGCGGCCCATAACCTGCTGCTGGCCCACGGCCTGGCCATGGCCGAACTTAGACGCTTCGCGCCCCATGCCAAGGCGGGCATAGTGCTCAACTTCAGCCCGGCCTATCCCCATAGCGATTCAGCAGAGGATGCCTACGCCGCCCGTCAGGCGCACGAATACCATAACCTCTGGTATCTGATGCCCCTGATGCAGGGCCGTTATCCAGAGATCGTCGATCGGCTCGCCCCGCAGGAGAGACCCGAGATCCTACCCGGCGACATGGATATCATCACCGCCGAGATGGATTATCTGGGCATCAACTATTACACCCGCAACGTCTATCGCGCCGGTGGTGAACTAGGCTTGAGGATGTACGCATCGACAACGTGCCCCGCACCGCCATGGACTGGGAGATCTGCCCGGGCGCCTTTACCGAGCTACTCAAAGATCTGTCGAGCGAATTCGCCTTACCGCCCATCTACATCACGGAAAACGGCGCCGCCGAAGAGGATGTGATGCAAGACGGTGAGGTCCACGACCCCATGCGGCTGGCCTATCTACAATCTCACCTGCTGGCCGTACACCAGGCTATCGAGGCCGGTGTGGATGTTCAGGGCTATTTTGCCTGGAGCCTGATGGATAATTTCGAATGGGCGGAGGGTTACCGTAAACGCTTCGGTCTGGTATATGTAGACTACCTCACCCAGCAGCGTACCCTTAAATCAAGCGCCAAAGCCTACCAAGGCCTGCTTGCACAAAGGCAAACACTGGACCAACAAGAATAATAATAGGAGGTCGCCATGTTAAGCATTAGAGAGAAAGTCGCCTACGGGCTTGGCGATACCGCCAGCAATATCGTATTTCAAACCGTCATGCTATTTCTGACGTTTTTTTATACCGACATCTTCGGTATCTCCGCCGCCTTCGTCGGCACCATGTTTCTGGCGGTGCGTATCATGGATGCGGTGACCGACCCGCTGATGGGTTATCTGGCCGATCGCACCCATACCCGTTGGGGGCGATATCGCCCCTACCTCTTGTGGTGCGCCCTGCCCTTCGCCGCCATCAGCGTACTGGCCTTTACCACACCTGATTTCAACGAGAGCGGCAAGGAGATCTACGCCCTGGTCACCTATGCCCTGCTGATGCTGGCCTATACGGCAATCAACATCCCCTACTGCGCCTTGGGCGCGGCGCTCACCACCAATCCGGCCGAGCGGGTATCTGTGCAGTCCTACCGCTTCGTGTTTGCCATGTTAGGCGGCCTGATGGTGAGCTCCCTCACCCTGCCCCTGGTGGATTTTTTCGGCAATGGCGACAAGGCCAAGGGTTACCAACTCACCATACTGGCCATGAGCATACTGGGCACCATCATGTTCTTGCTCTGCTTTGCCGGCACCAAGGAGCGGGATTTTAGCAAGGACGAAGGCAGCGACAACATGAAAGCCGCCGCCAAGGCGCTTTGGGCGAACGATCAGTGGCGCGTGCTGTCGCTGGCGGCCATCTTCCTGTTAACCGGCCTGGTGCTTAAGTCCACCCTGGCCATCTATTACGTCAAATACTTCCTCGGCCGCGAGGATATGATCAGCCTGTTTGTCACCAGCGGTGTCATAGGCAACATAGTCGGGGTGGCGCTGGCAAAGAAACTCGCCGACAAGATCTGCAAGGTAAAGGCCTATATCGGCCTGCAGCTGATCGCCGCCGTCCTGTGCCTGCTGGCCTGGTTTGTCCCGGGCGAACAATACCTGCAGGCCCTGGTGCTCTATATCGCCTGGAACTTCACCATCAACATGGGCACTCCGCTGTTGTGGGCCAAGATGGCCGACACAGTCGATTATGGCCAATTCAAGACAGGCGTTCGCACCACAGGCCTGGTGTACTCCTCGGTGATCTTCTTCATCAAACTGGGGCTGGCCATCGGCGGCGCCCTCGCCGGCTGGTTGCTGGCCGCCTACGGCTATGAGGCCGATACGGTGCAAAGCCAGCATACCCTGGATGGGATCTTGCTCTGTTTTACCCTTTACCCGGCGCTGGCTTCGATTGCGGTTGCCTTTGTCATGCGACGCTATACACTGGACACTCAAATGGTTACCCAAATCAATACCGCGCTGAAACAAAAACATTCAGGCACATAGCAAGGAAAGCCAAGCATATATGGCCACAATTTATGACGTATCACTACTGGCAGGCGTGTCCCTGGCGACCGTCTCCCGGGTGGTGAATAATACCGGCAAAGTCAGCGACAAGACCCGCCAGAAGGTCCACGATGCCATGGCGCAGTTGGACTATCGGCCCAACACCATAGCGCAGTCGCTGGCCTCTAATCGCTCCAACAGTGTAGGCGTCCTGGTCTCCCAGCTCGATGGTCCCTTCTACGGCCCCCTGATGCGGGAGATCGAATCTGTACTGCGCTCGGCCAATAAGCACGTGATCATCGCCGCCGGTCACAGCGATGCCGCCCAGGAGAAAGAGGCGGTGGAGTTTCTACTCTCCCGCGGCTGCGATGCGCTGATTGTGGATGCCGAAATTGTTACCAACGACTACCTAAGAGAGCTGTGCCAGGGCAAGACCCCTGTGGTACTGATCAACCGGCACGTTGAGGGGATAGCGGATCGCTGCGTGCATCTGGACAACCTCAAGGGCGGCCTGCTTGCCAGCAGGCATGTGCTGGAGTTCGGCCACAGCCGCATCGCCTATATCTCGGGTCCCCTGTTTAAGCTCGATGCCAGAGAACGCCTACTGGGCCACAAGCAGGCGCTGGCCGAGCACGGCCTAGCCTTCGATGAGGCGCTGTTCTTCGAGGGCGACTTTCGTGAAGAAGGTGGCTACGAAGGCATGGCGACACTGCTCGATAGCGGTGAGCCATTTAGCGCCGTGGTGTGCGCCAACGATCAGATGGCCTCGGGTGCCATCGCCCTGTGTCTCGAGCGAGGCCTACGGGTACCAGAGGAGATCTCCTTCGTGGGCTTCGATGATATCCCCTTCCCGCGCTACATTTCGCCTAAGCTAACCACTGTGTCTAACCCTATCCAGGATATGGGCCACATGGCCGCCAACTGGGTACTCAAAGAGGTGTACGGCCAGAGCGATATCGAATTCAACCACAAATTCGAACCCCAACTGGTGGTGCGTGAGTCGGTGCAGCGGCCCCAGGGCTAACAGGTACTGGACTAACAGGCACAGGCCTAGCCTGCACGGCGCTCGCCCCAAAAGCGCTATTCTCAATAGCGCTTTTGGGGCGCAGCTAGCTTGTCCTGTGAAGCTGACCGCACCTCTCTCCGCACCTCTGTCCGTCTAAGCCGCCCTCGATTAAAGCTAAGCCGCGCCCGTTTAAAGCCAAGCCTGTCTGCGCCAGTGTCTGTGCGCAGCTGGGTCTGTAAGTTCCTGAGCCAGTCCCCAGCTAAGCCTGTCCCCAGCCGAGTCCGTCACCACTTAGCCTCTCGATAACTAATTTGGCCTAGATCCATTCCCCCGCTTGACCCGTTTCTGGCAAAAGTCGCCACCACAAATGTAAGCGCTTTCAAAAAATATTTAGAATTAATCCGGTAGAGGGTAAGTCGATTATCCAGAGAAAATTCAATTATTTACACAAGACTCCTTGCATGACGCTCGCCATCACAATTCAACATTTTGACAACATTTTTACGACCAGCGGTTGACATAAAAGTATCCAGGTCTTAATTTATGTAAGCGCTTACATTTTGCGATTGCAGGAAAAGTTGTATGCAAAGCGGTAAGCTTTACATCAATAGCGTCCCTTGGCAGCCAAGGGTCTCTGGGAGAGGAACCTGATGCGACAATTAGAATTTAAAAGAACAAAGCTAGCCACCAAGATCTCACTGGTGCTGGGTCTGCTGTCTGCCCTACCCGCCGTTGCCGAAGAGGCCCCTGTGGTCGATGGCGATATCGAAGTTATCCAAGTCACCGGCGTGCGCGGTTCACAGGCTAAGGCCATGGACCTCAAACGTCAGTCTGCCGGGGTGGTCGATGCGATCTCTGCCGAAGATATCGGTAAATTCCCCGATACTAACCTGGCCGAATCGCTGCAACGTATCTCTGGTGTGTCTATCGACCGTGTCAACGGCGAAGGCAGCAAGGTGACGGTACGTGGCTTTGGCCCCGATTTTAACCTGGTGCTGCTCAACAACCGCACCATGCCGACCGCCCAGGTGGCCGGCGAGTCTACCCGCTCATTTGAGTTTGCCAACCTGGCCTCCGACGCGATCAGCGGCGTCGAGGTATACAAGACAGGCAAGGCCGATATCAGCTCGGGTGGCATAGGCTCCACCATCAACATCCGTACTGCCCGCCCCTTCGACACCCGCGACCTGGTCGCCACTGTGGGGGTTAAGGCCCACCACGACAGCAGTGTAGAAGATGGCAGCTCGGTCACCCCAGAGATCTCAGGGATCTTCAGCAACACCTTCATGGACGATTCACTGGGCTTTGGTGTATCCGCCTCTTACCAGAAGCGTGACAGCAACACCAAGCGCGCTACCATAGACGGTTGGCGCCAGAATATCGATGGCGAGCTCAACCCTAATGCCGTGGTAGTTAACGAAAACCAAAACCCCTATGGCAACACCTTCTACGCCCGTAACATAGGCTTTGCCAGCCAGGACACAGAGCGCGAGCGTACCAACGCCCAGGCGGTGTTCCAATATGCGCCTAACGACGATCTGGAGATGACCCTGGACTACACCTACTCCAAGCTGTCGGATGTCTCTAATGCCGATACCTGGGGCTTATGGTTCTCAGGCCCGGGTAACGCCACTAACGCCCATATCAACGAGCACGGCACCTTCGACTATGTGACCGAGGTGGGCGGCGACTACTCGAGCACCATGCAACAAAATGCCTCGGACAACATCAATAAGTCGCTGGGCTTTAACCTCAAGTGGCAGGCGAGCGATAACCTTGAACTGAGATTCGATGCCCACGATTCAAGCGCCACCGCCGAGGGCACCCTAGGCAATAGCGCCGATAACAAGTTCTTCATCCTGGGCGCGCTTAACATCGCCGACAAGACCTATGATGCAACTGGCACTGAGATCCCGCTGCTTGATGCTAACTATGGCACGCTCAATCCAAACGGCGAGCCGCACCTGCTCCCCGAGCACTACGCCTCGCTATTTGCCGGGGTACGCGCCGGTCGCAACGAAACCGACGTTAACCAGTATCAGTTTGACGGCCGCTGGATAAACGAGAACAACGACGCCCTCTCCTCTATCGATTTCGGACTCTCGTTCACCTCGATGGAAACCCGTGCACAAGGCTCTTACACCGGCCCTATCAGCGCAGGCTGGTACGGCAACATGGGGCTGTGGAAAGACGACGTGAGCTACGTAGGCTTGGGCTCTGACTTCCTGTCTGACTTCTCGGGTGGTGGCAGCGACATGCTGATCCCTTACTACTACACCTATGATCAGCAGGCCGCCATGGAAAAGGCCGAGGCACTTTATGACGTAGAGTACGTATCGGCGCCTTGGCAAGATGATCACCTGATCAAAGAAGACACTACAGCCGCCTATATCCAGATCAACATCGAGAGTGAGTTCAACAGTATGCCGCTGAGTATCGTGGCCGGCCTGCGCTACGAGCAAACCGATGTGACCGCAAGCTCTATGCAACAGGAAGCCCAGCAGCTGGTGTGGCTCAACCCCACAGAGTGGCAAACCGTCTATGCCGATGACTTCAGTTACAGCCATGAAACCCATGACTACAAGGAGTTCCTGCCAAATCTGGATATCAACCTGGAAGTGGTCGAGGACGTGATTGCACGCTTCAGTTATAGCCGCACCATCAGCCGTCCAACCCTAGGGTCGATGCGCGCCACGACGGCACTGACGCCGATTCCTAAGGTAGGCTCACGCACAGGTTTTGCCGGTAACCCTGCCCTGAAGCCATTTAGCTCGCACAACATTGATCTGTCAGTGGAATACTACTACGACAGTGCCAGCTATGTGTCGGTGGGTTACTTCAACAAGGAAGTGGAAAACTTCCTGATGAACACCATTGACACGGTCGAGTATGACCATCTGCGCGACCCATACCTAGGTGCCGCCGCCGAGCAGGCCCGCGCCGAGCTGATTGCCAACAATGAGACCCCAAGCGATGAAGCCGTGTTCCAGTGGCTTATCGACAACGGTTATGGCAATGCCGAGGGCCGTGTCCCTCAGGCGGGTGGTGACCCTGTGGCCGAATGGAACATCAGCAAGCCCAACAACGTCGAAGATCTCAATATCAACGGCTTCGAGTTTGCGTGGCAGCACTGGTTCTGGGATACCGGCTTTGGTTTTGCCGCCAACTACACCCTAGTGGATGGCGATACCGAGTACGATGTTGAGCGTGTCGACGAGCAGTTTGCCCTGCCCGGCCTGTCAGATTCAGCCAACTTCTCAGTTTTCTATGAGAACTACGGCCTGCAGGCTCGTATGGCCTACAACTGGCGCGACACCTTCCTGTCGGGCATGGGTCAGGCGGAAGCCGGTGGACCAGCCCCTCAGTTCACCGAGGCCTATGGTCAGCTGGACATCAGCGTGAGCTACCAGCTCACCGACAACCTGTCCATCTTCGCCGAAGGCATCAACGTGCTTGAGCAGGAAAAACGTGTCTACGGCCGCTACGAGGAGCAGATGCTGCTGGCTCAGCAAAACGCTGCCCGTTACGCCATTGGCGCACGTTACAGCTTCTAAGCTAATGCAACAACGGAGCCTACCCTGCATGTTAGGGTAGGCTCCAAAACAACACACAACGATGTAAACCCTTTAGGTCATAGACAAGGATAAGGTCTTTTGCCGCGGTCCCCACCGCGGCCTTTTTTTATTTAAAGAAAAGCGAAAGTCTCAGCGGAAAGGGGGAAGCGGGAAGCGGGAAGCGGGAAGCGATGCAGAGTCTGCACACCAAAATAGCGGCAATTAACGGAAAGATGCCTGTTACCTTCAGGGGAAAATCAGCATTCCTTCGCACCATTTTTACAGCATCAAGCCAGCCAAACCTATAGATATAAAAATTTATCCGGCATTTTCGCAGGAGAAATAACACTATCTAAGTATTACTCTTGAACGCAAGGCACTAGTACAACTGACGACTTGACGACTTGACGACTTGACGACTTGACGACTTGACGACTTGACGACTGATTGTACCCATCAAGTTTCTCATTAGTCTTTATCTAGGGTTATTCTGACATTTTTCATTTCAACGACGTATTCACAACGCCCATCGGCTAAATAATTGCCACATTTGAAAAATTTGTTCTCCCACAATATTCTTTCCGGATTCCACATACGCTTGTTGTTGAAAACAGAGGTGGGCGGCGTATCTGACTTTTCATAATCAGTCTTCTTGTTTGTTGCCTTTGATTTTTGCAGCCTCTCAAGTTCAGATTTAGCATTTAAATACTCAGCCTGGGCACGCTCTGCTTTTATTTTTAGCTCATGAACTCGATTTTCTAACTGCTCGATTTCTGAGTCAGCAGCGCCAATAGCAGACAAAGGAAACAGAAAAACACACAAAAATGTAAACTTTACTTTCATTATTACCCCCTACCATTAGGCCAGCAACATAGGCAAACTCGTGACTGTGTATTTTGTTCGATGCTCGAAAATCCATGCTAACAAAGTGCAGGTGTCAGTCCTTTTCAACAAGCACCGCGACTAACGCCGCAACGAACGAGTACCCCCACTGTTATACACCTGTCTCTGCCACCATGACAGTGACAAGCACACCTTTTGAGTCAACCTGCTCCAGATGCCTAAAGCCGAATTGGGTATATAAGCCGCCAGACAAGTCTTCGGTTTGCAGGTACAGCATAGCGATACCCGCCCTGCGCGCTTGCCTAAGTACTTCTTTCACGAGCGCCGATGCCACTCCCTGACCACGAGCCTGCTCGCGGACGTAGACACCACCGAGCCAGAACTCATACTCAGGAAACATCTCCATTTCACGGATTTTCAACTCTGCCGCTCCCACCAGCTCACCTTTTTGCTTGGCGAGCACTATCATAGGCGCACCAAGACGACAGGTAGCAGATGAGACATTCTCACGAACAAACTGGAAGGAGTGACGGCCAGACGCACGACACCACTGGTCGTAATACCACCGAGCAACCGTATCGGCAGCGGATGGATCATCCGCAAGAAGACAAAATTCCATTTAATCCCTTAAAGCCTCGAACGCCTTACTAATGGGCGCATAAATGCTTGGCTAAAACCAGCGACGAAGGAGCACAAGCCAAGCGTTTTTCGTCCCTACCATAATGGCCTTGTATGGTTAAACTTGAATCACAAACTAGACCATTGCTCCTTTAACCCTATCAAATGCACGACACCAAAAGATAGGCAAATCACTGAACTCCAAACCCAAAACTCAGGCGAGCGTCCCATAGGTGAGTTTATAAAGAAGAAGCCTACTATCCCACGAACAAAATAGATTAACGTTATTAATATAAGAACTAACCGAATTAAAGGGAGTTTGAAAATAACCCCAGCAGCTGAAAACGCATACATTGACCAAATTGAGAGTACCAAGGTAATCCCAGCTGTTATCAAAGTAGGTTTTATACTCCCTTGTTCAGAAAGTGATGCCATTTTCTCTCCCGCACCAAAGAAGCGATACCATGACGCACCAAAATAAATACAACCTAAATGAAGAATGGCAACTAAAGCACTTAATGTACCCGCAATAATCAGAAAAATATTCATACCTTGTGAAGCCTCCATTTAACCTAACGCCCGCAACACCGGACAATTTGTAGCGCAGCGAAAAATTGAGCCGTATGGTTGCGTTTGTTATGCATTACTTATATCGATACTTCTACTGAGGTTGACTCTACCAATATCCCATTTAACGTTTTTGTCTTTGGCTGAAAGCCAATGGTTGGCATGTAAACAGCATTCATTTCAGATAAAATAATCGTCTCTGGCCAGAGCTTATCAAAACCTCCAAGGTTCGTGACATTAAACCCCTTCAACAGTTTAACTTCATAGGAAAGCATATAATAACCATTGCCAGAGGGGCTAATGCTTACCCACGATTCGCAATCAACTTTCTCAGTTTTGTAGTTGGGTGATTTTGAGCCATCTTTTTTTGGTGTTACTGACTTGAGGTCTTGAAACACTCCGGTTTCTTTACACAAATCAAATTTACCAAGGTAAGGCAGAGTATCTATATTGACTCTAACTGTTCGCTTTACGTCATTCTGCCTTAGTATATTAAATACAATGTAGCCACCAGTCGTATTAGCACCAACCTGGTGACTAACCTCTTTGTTTTTTACATAATTATTTTCTTCTTTTTTCTCATCTAGGCTAGCACAACCTCCAATGAAAACTAATAGTAATAACGCTCCAATTTTCCTCATACGAAATTCCTTACTTGTGACTGAACTTGTTTGCATAACGCCTTACTAATGGGCGTAAAAGGCTTGGCTAAAATTAGCGACGAAGGAGCGCAAGCCAAGCGTTTTGCGTCCTTTTGAGTCACTTGTTAGCATTCAACGTCCTCGATAACAAATTGCCCTGTTGACTCAACCCAACTACCTTCTGGAACATCTAATTTATAGTTACCTAATTCATTGTCAGATAAGATTGGAAGCAACGAATTAACCTTAAACAATTTTTCGTTATCTTCATCTAACTCGAATCCGCCGTATGTACCTACAACGCTTTTCGCTATAGATTTAGTTTGTTTATCCGTTAACTGCCAGTTAGCGTGCCAATATCTTAGATCGGCATCTTTCAATTTGTTGAGAGGAAAACAACTTTTAAACCAATCAATACTTCCAATGAAATAGCAGACAATAGTTAGATCAAAATCAGGGAAGTAAACCTCAGCTTCACCTTCATTTTCGCAACTGCATGGTGCGACACTTTTTACGATTACTCGATATTTCATATTGAATGCTAACGCCTTGCTAAGGGGCAACCGAAACGCAGTGTAGGTTGTCCCGCGGAGGCCGGGCTTTTTGCGGCCGGAGTGAACTTGAGCAACTTGTTAGGTGTTGCCGCACGATAGCTAATGAATTTAGTAAACGCCCGCTGTTTCATCGATTACGAACTTCGCTTTGTTTTCTTTGCACCATACTTCAAGCTCGTTTTTGAGTTCAGGGTACAAATCCTTTGCCCATGACGGTGCCTTTTGAACCCAGACCTTTTCCGTTGGCAAGTAGGCAGAAAGAATACCCATTGGAAGCTCAAGAATAAAAGAGCCTCCAGAGCCTGTTACAACTAGCTCTTCTTTCCATCGTGGCTGAAATTTAAACTCGCTCATTCTTAATGACACCTAACGCCGTGCTCTGCGGAAATTTAGGAGCGCTAGCGAGTAAATTTTCCGTAGCAGCACCTTGTTAAGTCTTCTTTCCAATTATTGGCAATAAATCATCATCAACAAATTGATTCGGCTTCCACCCCGAAAGCAGCTTATCCAAATAGAATGTATCAAGCGCTCCCAGTGAAACTCCTGCTATTGTTCCCAATCCACCAGTTAAAGCAGCATCTGCAGCTAAACCTAAGCCAGTAAAGACGCTAAATCTAGCGGTTTTACCAGGCAGTTTATCCGCTATGGTTTCTTTTGTTACTTCCGAATAATATTCTTTAATTAGGTCGCCATCAGGTTGTCGATTTGACAGCCAATCTTTGAATTCATTTGATTTGTGGATGATTTCTATGGCTTCTTTAGATGTGATTACTCTATTGTTTACAGCATCACGTAATTTTTGTGCATCATCTAAAATAAATTCATTGAAATTACCAATCTTCTGTTCTGTTTTAAAACTTTTCTCAAATATGTAATCGAATTTATTTTTAGCCAAATCAGAGCTTATTTTACTTGCTGCAATTTCAGATACATTATTTGACGCAAAGTACAGCTCTTTTTCTAGCTCTAACACCTCGGCTAGAATAGACGCTGGTGTTAATGAAGAGTGAGATGGCGGCACGAATTGATGATAAACCTTGTTGAGAGTTAGAAAATTAGCATTAGTGGATACGACTATGCCTTTTTCTTGTTTCTCAGTATGAAAACGTAGGCCTGATAGATCTACCGAGCTATTTAGTTTTGACTTTAGAACTAAACTTGCAGCTGATTGAATATATTGTTGGTCCAAAATCGAATGGCGAGTCCCTTCCAATATTGAATGATCATGATTAGTGACCTTTATCTTATCTTGTATTTTATTTGCTAGACGTCGGCCTTTTCCTGCTTTTCCTGTTACCTCAACAATTTGCTTTCTGAGTACATCTTGATATAAATATTGGGGAGAGGTTATTTCTACAACATCATGATACTGTTTTAAGCCCTCTGTATTTGTGTGCACTCCAACCATTGACTCTGTGTAGATTACACTGAGCGCATTAGAGTCAATCAGATCTATTAACCCATCTACCCCAAAGTATTTAATGAGTTGCTTGAGTATTCCTTGTGAAGCTATAACACATGTCGATTTATAGAAAATCATGCACTCAACAAGATGCCCTATATCAATGGGGTTATTTCCATCGAACTTGTTTTGAGTTGCAAATGTAATTTTCTCGAACAATGTCTGATTCCTTATGACTTAACGCCTTGCTCACCGGTAAATTGCGAGCGCAGCGAGTAATTTATCCGCGTGCAGCAACTTGTTAAATGCACTTTCCAAACTTTGTTTGAAATTGCTCCCATCTTTTCCACAAATATGGCCACCCGCCTTTTAAAGGTTCTGTAGACGCCTGTTTTTCAAAGTGATTTATAAGGAATTCTAGCTGAGCAAAGCTTTCTTGTGATTCACGTTTAATAATATCAAGCAATGATATCTTGACCTCCTCAATAGATGGTCTATCAGCGGCGTCAACTGAGAGCATGTCATGAATAAGAGATTGGACCTCAGGCACTATCGGAGGAATACCCTCAAAAGTTATACTTGCAGTCGTTGCCCATTTTTTCCAAGCATCAGCCTTAGTCCACTTTTTACTATTACCATCAGCCGGTCGAGGCCAATAATCATTTAGCTTTATGCCAACCGGGTGGAAACCATCACTCATAAGCTCATAGAGAATGACCCCCAGCGCAAATATATCCGTTTTAGGTGAAAGCTCAGATTCACTCCACTGTTCTGGAGCCATATAAGGCCGTGAACCACCAAAGACGGAAGAGTCTCGAAAAGCATTTGCTAGACCGAAATCAGCGATTAGAGCCAAGTTATAGATATCCAGATCCGGTAAACCACGATATTCGCTTTTTACGTCCCTCAGAAAAATATTGGCTGGCTTCAAATCTTGATGCGCTATTAGGCCACGCTTATAGCAGTGGCTCAAGCCACTGCAAACATAAACCATTATTGAAAGCTTTTCGGTCACGCTAGAAAGTTCAGGCTTTCGTATCACCTTCTCAAGGTCTCCTCCCCAATAACGAAATAGTGCCACAGGGTTTCCAAGTACCTCAGTGAAATCAAATGCCCAATGAACAAACATCTGGTGGTTATATGAAAGCTGATTCTTTAGTTCATTAACAAATCTTTGATTTGTTTCCTGAATGGAGGCGTTTTTGAGAGGTTTCGGTATTTTTGCACATACATATCGAGGTGATACATTTTCACCTTGATCAAAAACATAAATCTCTCCACACATACCTCCAGAAACTGAAACACACGTCCCTTTGTTACCCAAAGCAATCTCTAACATAAATTTCTTATGAGCATCATCGAGGGCATGAAAATCTATTTGCTCCATGGAGCTTAGCTTCCTTTGCATTTAACGCTTATTAGCGAGAATGCCGCCTATGTATATCACTACAACCTAATGTACATCGCGGCAAAATTTTTTAACCATCTGAAATTTATATCAATAATAACATTGCATAACAAGTAGAAAGTGAACAGCCCCAAAACAAAACGAGACCGGATTTAAAGAGACCCTCACCTCTTCCTATTAAATAGAAAGTTCTAAGTCATTAATTCAAATTAATCAATATGTTAAACATTAATGTAAAAACAAAGCGAGAGCTGCAAGATTACATAGTAGGAAGCGAAAGAGGCCCTTTTTTGCAAAATCCCATTATACCTGTATAGATCCGCAGTATAGCGAGTAAAGTTTGGCAACCTACCGAACACTCATCTAGCCCTCCTACTCACATCAAATGAAGCCAAATCGAAGAGGCGTATAGATACAGGTGTATGCACGCTTTTGGCTCTCGGCGCCATGGCCAAATATGTTCCCTACATCTTTTGACATTCCCTACATCCATGTAGGTCAGTGCCGCCGTGAAGCCTCCAGGGATAGCTCTCTTTGACAAAAAGTCGGCGTGTAGCAGATGTATCTGCACATACGTCGTTCTTTCACATCCATGTGATCACGACATTGGTACTTCCATGTACTGCACCCGCCGGGCAGGCGATAGATTGCCATGAAGATACGGCCTTCAATTGCCTCCCCAACATCCATTTAGGTCAGAAGACGCACAGCGTGTCACAGGCGTATCTGCACATAAGCCCACCGCAGGTGATAGGTTGCCATGAAGGTACGACTTTCAAGCGTACTCGACAGATCAACACGCCGCTAGACGTTATTCACCCAAACTCCAACATCCCAAACCTTCCCCTACCAGCCATTGAAGAATCCCCTCATCCCCATGGCAACACCTAGATGCAGCCAACACCATTTTCACCTTCCCCCCTTTAACTGTTACACTCATCACAAATTAACGAAGAGTCGGCGCCGCGGCGAACGACTCCAACGCAATTGAGAGTGCAATGCAAGGAACTTTGAAGAAAATGCGCACCAGGCTCGATGAGCAGGGCCTGGCCAATTATCAGCTGCTTGTGGGCGACAATGAAGTCGAACTGAACCCCTTTATCGGTAGCAATATCAAACTTGTCCATACCGGTAATATTTTTTGCTGTAATTGCGGCAAGAAGACCAAGAAGAGTTACTCCCAGGGCCACTGCTTCGTCTGTATGAAGAAGCTGGCGAGCTGTGACATGTGCATCATGAAGCCCGAAACCTGCCACTTTGCCGAGGGGACCTGCCGCGAACCCGAATGGGGCGAGGCAAACTGTTTCGTGCCGCACTATGTCTATCTGTCAAATACCTCGGGACTCAAGGTGGGGATCACCCGCCATACCCAGCTGCCGACCCGCTGGATAGATCAGGGCGCCACCCAGGGCCTGCCCATCCTCAAGGTCTCCAGCCGTCAACTCTCAGGCCTTATCGAAGTCGAGCTGGCCAAGATGATTGCCGACAAGACTAACTGGCGCGCCATGTTAAAGGGCAATGCCGACCCCTTACCGCTCAAGGAGCACGCCGAGGAGCTGCTGCCGCAGATCGAGCAACACCTGCATAGCCTGATGATGACCCACGGCGAGTATGCCATCGAACGCCTGAATCAAGAGATAGTCGCCATCGACTATCCTGTGAGCGAGTTCCCCACCAAGATAGCCTCCCACAACTTCGACAAGGAGCCTGTGGTGAGCGGCAAGCTGATGGGGATCAAGGGTCAGTACCTGATCTTCGATACCGGCGTGATTAACCTGCGTAAGTTCACCGCCTACGAGGTCAGCTTCGAAGCCGAGTGAGTCGGGTCACAGTTTTACTAGATAAAGCTCGACTAGCATAGGACTTGGCTAGAATGAGCCTCACTCAAATAAACAGCAGAAAGCGCCTGCATACGAAAGTGTGCAGGCCTTTTTAATGCAAGTTAGAGTGTAAAGACTTATACAAGTGCTTATACAAGTGCTGATGTAAATGCTAATCCCCCCTCCTCTTCTGCCAATGCTTAGGCGCATTCTTAGGCAGCATCCTGTGCCAAATCAGAGGAAAACAGCGCGGCTGTGTTACTTCGAGAATGGTTAGCCCCTCGCCCATCACGCTTGCTTTTACAAGCGGTGCCGAGGCTAAAGGCTTAATCAGTTCGACACAAAAATGTAACATATGTAAATCTTGAGCAAACACAAATGATAATCTATATCATTCGCATCAAATTATTGTTCAACCTTTTTTCCTACATAAACCAAGGATAATTTGATGCCCGCTCACCTTGCTTTAAAAAAATCACCTTTGACCCTCTATACCAGCCTCTTCTGCCTCGGGCTGATGAGCCAGCAGGCGGTCGCCGCCGATGACAGCATAGAACGTATCATAGTCACGGGGAGCCGCAGCGCCGAGAGCATCGAAGAGGTACCCTCTTCGGTGACCCTGATCGACAACAAGACCCTGGCCAAGGATATGTTGATCACCTCCGAGCTACAAAACATGCTGGCGTTTCGCGTACCAGGCATGGCGCCCAGCACAGGCACCTCAAGTAATGCAGGCCAGACACTCCGTGGCCGTAAGGCACTGGTGATGATCGACGGTGTGCCCCAGTCTACCCCGCTACGCAACGGCAGCCTGGGCATTCGCTCCATCGACCCTAGCGCCATTGAGCGCATCGAAGTGATCAAGGGCGCCACCTCCATCTATGGCAACGGCGCCTCGGGCGGCATCATCAACTACATCACCAAGACCCCCAGCAGCGATGCCAAGGCCAGCGTAGAGCTGGGCGCCTCGAGCAAATTCAGCGCGGTCAAGTTTGAAGACAGCGCAGGTTATCGCTACCACGCAAGCGTGGACGGTACCCTGGATAAGTTCAGCTACGTGGTCAGCGCCTCCGAGGAGGAAACCGGGCTCGAATATGACGCCGAGGGCGACATCATAGGCCTGATCTACGGCCTGTCGGAAACCAAATCGCAAAACCTGTTTACCAAGCTGGCCTATGAATTTGACAGCGAAAAACAGGTACAGCTGACCTACAACTACTATGAGGCGCAGCAAAACGCCGAACTCATGGACGTCACCGGCAGCGTCAACACCGGTGAGAAAACTTACGCCATCAAGACCAACCAGCCTAAGCCCGGCGTGCCACAGGGACCACGAGGCAACCATAACCTGATGCTGAAATACACAGATCAGGAGATCTTTAACCAGACGCAACTCACCCTCGACGCCTACTATCAGAAGATAGAGAACATGTTCTTCTACTCTGCCGCACTGGCCAACCCCAGCGAAGGCTACGATGGCGGCCAATCGCTAATTCGCTCGGAGAAGCGCGGCCTGCGAATCAACCTCAACAGCTACGCCGACTGGGACAATGTCTCGGCCAGCTTCATCTATGGTATCGATGCCCTGAACGACGTCAGCTCACAGCCACTGCATGATGGCCGCATCTGGGTACCCGAGATGGACATGAGCAACCTGGCGGGCTACCTGCAAACCAAGTTGACCCTGTTTGATGACTGGATCCTCAAGGCGGGCGTGCGTCACGACAGGGTCGACATCAATGTCGATGACTATAAGACCCTCAAGGTGTGCCGCACCGCAGCGACCTGCTCCGTGCCCTTCGATGTTAAGGGCGGCGAGTTAGACTTTACCTCGACCACCTATAACCTGGGCCTGCGCTACCAGCTAGACGATGCCTTCAGCCCGTTTGTCAGCTTCTCGCAGGGCGCGGATATCTCAGATCTTGGCCGCCTGCTGCGTACCGCCACGGTAAACGATATCTCGCTTATCCAGACTGAGGCCTCTATCGTCGATAACTATGAGGTGGGCTTCTCTGGTCATTATGACAAGCTCAGCTATGAACTGGCGGCTTATCGCAGCACCTCAGAGCTTGGCACCAGCAACGCCTATGACGCGGCGACCGGGGTTTACATGCCGGTGCGCGCACCGCAGAAGATCTGGGGCTATGAGGCGCAGCTGGCCTACCAGTGGCTGGATAACCTGAGCACAGACATGAGCTACAGCTGGGTCGAAGGTAAGGACACGGAAAAGGATACCTACTTAGACGGCCAGGTGATCTCGGCACCTAAATTTACCGCCTCCCTCAACTGGCAGCCGATTGACGATGCCAGCATCGCCATCAACTACCTGTATGTGGGCGATCGCAAGCGATTCGACCCGGTCGACGGCCAGTACGTTGGCGCTCAGGGACCAATCAGCAACTACCATCTGGTCAACCTCAGCAGCAGCTATCGGCTCAACAACTGGCAGTTCAGCCTGGGGATAGAGAACCTGTTGAATGAAGACTACTATTCGGCGCGCTCTCAGGCCTTTACCTATTCGGGCTACAACACCAAGGGCCTTGGCACCACCATCAACCTTGGCGTGAAGACACGTTTCTAACCGATACAACAGCGCCGCCCAAATATTGAGCGGCGCTTTTCTCTATCTAACTCTTATCAAGCTTTCACTTCAGGCGAGATCAAGGCTGCCGAGGCAGTGCACCCAGCATCTTATTGATCACCCGGGCAAGCCTTTCATCGGCCTCTTCGCTGGCCAAGGTATTGTCTGAATTTAATGGCGTAAAACCTTGGGCCAATACCCGCCAGCTTGGCGATGCCTGCCTGGGGTCGAACACCAAGAGCAGCACAGAGCCCTTCTCGAAGCGGCCCATATCCACGCCTTGCTCAGAGACCCCCGGCACCAGACCTGCTTTTTGTAAGATCTCACCGTCGCTCATGGTCTCGCCGAGGGCCACACCATAGCCGATCAAGAGATTAGGCGACTCGTCCTCGGCCACCTGCCGATAACCCTTGGCCTGCATCACGGCATTGATGGCGCTGCGCATGCGCGATTTAAGCAGATCTGGCTCCACCTCTCCACCCACATTGAGCAGCTCGACATCGGGATGCAGGGCAAAGGCCTGATGATGACTCGCGATAAAACTCAAGTCGCCACTGGCCACCATGGTCAGACGATCCTCGGGTGCCATGGGCAGTTGCAGTGGCTCCTCCTGACTCACGCTGCAGGCGGTCATCCCCGTTATCAGCATCAGACTCAGGCTCAGATTCAGCAAGATAGATTTCATTTCGGCTCCTCGTCCTTAGTGGGCAATCCTTGATGGGCAGTCCTTGGTGAATGTTCGATTAGCGGCAGCGTTAATCGGCATGGCAAAGTATAGGCCAAAGATCATGAACCTAAGCTGACAAAGTGTTAACAATCATCTCTCTAGACGCTCCTTGGGCGCTCCTTAGGCGCTCAATGGACAATCCCTAAACGCTCCCTAGAAGATAGTCGGCGGGCAATAAACAGACCGAAAATGGCGATAACCAGCAGATAAAAAAACGCCGGCACCGGGCCGACGTTTTGGCTTTAAATCTACCCTGGGGATTATTTAGCCTCGATGGTCACCACCAGGCTGGCACCGCTGCTAGAAGGCGCGCCATCGGCACTGACATAGAACCAACCTTCGGCGGGTGATTCGACACGAATATGCTCATCGTTGCCGACATTTTCCGACTTAACCTGATAGGCCGTCGGGCTTGCCCATGTGGTGGCATTAGCATAGAGATTCAGATCGCCGCTACCATGGGCCGTGTCGATCTCGATAGCCGAGGTATTGGCCGGCACATAGAAGTAATAACTCGAATGCCCGTCGGCCACACACACCGCCTCACCAAACTCTACCCCACCATAGCTGTATGGGCTTTGAGTTAGGCAGGCATCGGCTACCTGGGGCAAACCGTTATCCGGCGCGCCGCCCGCACTCTGGCTTATCTTGAGGCTAACGCCGTCGAACGGGGTGACTGCTACTGTGGAGAGATACACCCAGCCACGATTGGCTACCACACTGATCAGCTCCTCATTGCCGCTGTTTTGTGACTTCACCTCATAGTCGCTCGGGCTCGCCCAGGTCTGCTGGTTAAAGTAGATATCCAGATCCCCCTCGCCACCCGAGGTGCTGATGTAGAGCTGGGTATTGTCCTGCTCAACATAGGTGTAGTAGTAATTCACCCCAGTGCCCGCCACGCACTCGGCCTGCTCCTGAGTAAGGTTACCGTCGCTGATGGTCGCCGCGCCGCAATGGCTCACCTCTCCGCCGCCATTGGCCGCATCGGCGTTGTCGCCTATACCATTGCCATTTTCATCGGCCCACTCGGTCGGATCGTTCGGGAAGGCATCTTCACTGTCTATGACGCCATCACCATCGCTGTCGACCGGCGGCACCACGCCCCCTTCGAGCGGCGTATCGTTGCTGGTCACCGTCAGCAGCCAGCTGTTCCACTGGGCGTCATAGTTTGTGCCTATGGTGTTATCGATATAGTTGAGCCAGCCAGCGGCATCACCGGCGCGGGCATGCACCAGCAGCGCATCGACATCGCTTCTGTGCTGCTCAAACAGGAAGCGCACGGCCAGGTAACCCCAGCGATAGACTCTGTCGGTGCCGCTGTCATAGGTGTTGGCCAGGATCTCACTCAGGCTGAAGGCCTGGCTACGGCCTATATCGATCGCCTCATCGTAGCGATTCTGATGAGAGATATATTCGGCCAGGCCCTCGGCCCACCAAACTGACTTGCCGGTATCGATATCGAAGTAGTTAAACGCGCCATAGAGGTTGAAGCGACCATCTAGGTAGTGCACATATTCGTGTCTCAGGTTCCATACCAAAATATCGTCTGTCCAGGTCGCCTCATGGGCGATGAAACGGGCCTGGTTGTTGGAATCCGACGGTGTCCCCTCCAGATACATGCCGCCGTTATCGGTATTGATGCCGAAGATGATCCCCGCATAGGCATCATAGTCGTCATAGCTGTCGAAGATGTTGACCTGAAGGTCTTCGTTATAGTCATCGGCCACGGGCACGCCACCGGTCGCCAGGATCTGATGAAACAGGCCCTCTTCCTCACCCATGAGATCGCAAGAGGCTTGCAGCTCAGGGTCGGTCAGCTGCTGGGCGCGGATCTTGATGGTATCCGAGCAGCTGTAGTGAATGGCCAGTACGCTGCTCTCTAGCTCATCCTGCCAGCCACAGATCCCGAAGCTGTCACACTGACCCGGGTTGTAGTCATCCAGGTAGCCGGCGCCATCGGCCCACTGCTTCGACAGACGGGGGAACTTAGCCATATATTGCTGCACACCCGTGTTAAGGCTGGTTTTAAGGCTTTCGGGAAGCTGCCAGTAGGACTGATACTCATAGAATCGGCCAAACTCGTGGAAGGCATCGGTCGACTCGAAGGCATAGCTTGAGTTGATGATATAGTCTGAGGTCGCCACCTTAAGCAGCGCCTGACGCAGGTCGTCAAACTCCATGGCGGCCTTGGTATAGGTCTCGTTCCAGCTGCCACGATAGAGGGTGGTCAGCGCCTTGGTCAGCGCCGTCCTGTGATACCAGGAGGCCAGGTGCTGCTCGCTGAACCGATTGAGGTAGTCGGTGATCACCGCCGCCGAATCATAATAGTTATAGGAGCTGTCCCAGGCGATAAAATACTCCTGCAGCGTGTTGCCCTGCATGTCGCTCAGGCTATTAAAGGCCGGGTTCTTGGCATATTCCAGCAACAGGTCGCGCATGGCATTGCTGGCACGACTGTCGCCATAGTTAAGGCTGTCGTTGTAATACTCTATGTAGAAGGCGCCGCGCAGAAAATAGAACAGGTTAAGAAATTCACTGCCCGTGCTGCTGTCATAGCTGGCCGCGTCTGCCTTGGCCAAGTTCGCCACGGCCACCACATTGTCAGCCTGATAGACCTTGACTGCGGTGGCATCGTTACGGGAATAGAGTTCGGAGATGCAGGAAAACTCCGCCTGACGCACAAAGTCATACAGCGCCTGGCCGCTTAGGTTCTCGAACTGACTGTAACCGTTACAGGGATCAGCCTCGGCCGCTGGCCCCTTGGCTCCCTGGTTGCCTTGCATACCCATTAGCCCCAAGCTGCCCTGCATACCCATTGGCCCCGAGCCGCCCTCCACTCCGTGCTCGCTGTTCTTATCGGCATTATGAGGGCTGGCTTTCTTAAGTACAGAGGGCGCTTGCTCGCCGACGACAATATCCCGTGCGCCAGCGGGCTGAGGCGCCGCCTTGTCAGCGGCATGAATGGCGCGAGCCCTATTCTGACCTTGGTTGCTTGACGACTGCTGCGCCTTAAGCGGAGCGGCTTGAGTCGGCGGCGCGACCTTTGCCGAGTGCGAGTCTTGGGCTTGAAGCGCCCAGGGTGTGGCCAGCAGTGAACAGGCCAGGGCGAGCGCCGTGGGCGTGAAGCGGCGTGCATGCACGCCGCGGGCTAATTTGTTGATTGTCATAGTGGTTGTCATAGTAGGTGGTCTCCAGACCGACAGGCCATTAAGGCCTGACATTACTCAGGTTGATGAGACTCGACTCACCTTCTTCGAGGCGTCCTGCCGAGCGATTAGCACATCCTTGTTAACCTAGTGTTAACAATTTATGGCAACACTGTTATATTTTATACAATATATTATTGCAAGTGATCGGCAGGAGATTTACTTTAGCAAAGTGCAAATTACTTAGGAGGTAATCTGAGAAAATCAATTTTTACAGTGAGTTATAACGAAATTGAGATAATGAAAAAAATTTGCTGGTCAGCAGAGACGCCGCCTGAGATCATAGCGATTCGACTCATCACCCGAGAGACACGCCGTTAATGGAACTGGTTTTCGCCATCGCCCTATTTGCCTTCTCCTCTGGCATCACCCCAGGCCCCAACAACATCATGTTGATGACCTCTGGGGTAAACTTTGGCATCCGCCTGAGCCTGCCCCACCTGGCGGGGATCTGCATCGGCTTTCCCTGTATGGTGCTGGCAATTGGACTTGGGCTAAGCGCCGTGTTTCAGACCTATCCCCTGCTGCACCTGGTCATCAAGTATGTCGGCATCGCTTATCTGCTTTATCTGGCGTGGCTGATCGCCAACAGCAGCAGTCGTATGGAGGGGAAACAGACGGCAAAACCGCTCTCTTTTCTGCAGGCCGCAGCCTTTCAATGGGTCAACCCTAAGGGCTGGATCATGGCCGTCGGCGCCATCGCCACCTATACGGTGATGGACAAGCCTCTCACCCCCCAGGTGCTCACCATCGCCAGCGTCTTCCTGAGTGTGGCCCTACCCTGCGCCTTGGTATGGCTGGGCTTTGGCGTAGCGCTCAAGCGACTACTTAAGCATCAACGCCAGCAAAAAGCCTTTAACATCACCATGGCGCTCTTGCTTGTGGCCTCTATCATCCCTATGATCGCTCCTCAATAACACACAGAAGAACCAGATCATACGGAGCAGCCGTGGCAGCGACAGAGTGCAATCACAACGCCGAAGATAGAGGCGTCGCCTTAGCCACCCAGAATTGGGTCGAGAAGGTGATCATGAAATACAATATTTGCCCCTTCGCCCGCCGAGAAGTGGAGCGCAACACCATACGCTACAAGGTGGCAGAGCAGCATCAGCTGGAGGCCGTGTTAAACGAGCTGGTCGACGAATGCCACTACCTCGAGGAGCATCCGCAAACCGAGACCACGCTGTTTATTCTGCCGCGTGGCTTCGAGGGGTTTTATCAGTACCTGGATCTCGTGGATATCGCCGATGCCCTGCTGATCGATCAGGGTTTCGAAGGGGTATTCCAGCTGGCCAGCTTCCACCCCGACTACTGCTTCGAGGGCGAAGAGTCATCCAGCGCCGCCAACTACACCAACCGCGCGCCCTATCCCACCTTGCATATCATACGTGAGGCCAGTATGGAGCGTGCGCTAGCCGACTATGACGATCCCGAGTCGATCCCCGAGCGCAACATCGCCTTCGCCGAACGTAAGGGCGAGGCCTTCTTCGTCAAGCTGCTGCAAAGCTGTAAACAGGTCGATTAATTCAAGGGAAGAGCATCCGATGGCAAGCAAATATTATGTGGTGTGGGCGGGACGCGAGACAGGCATATTCACCAGTTGGCCCCAGACCAAGGCCTTGGTCGACGGCTTTGCCGGCGCGCGCTACAAATCCTTTAAGACACAGGCCGAAGCCGAGGCCGCCTTTAAGGGCGGACAGAGTAAGGCCGGCATTGCAAAATCTGCCTCCTACAAAGCCAGTTCAACAAGAAGTAAGCCAACATCGGGCGCGAGCAGTCAGAAAAGCACGAGCGAACATCCCGACAGCGATATCGATATCTATACCGACGGCGGCTGTGAGCCCAACCCCGGTGAGGCCGGTTCTGGTCTGGCACTCTATCGCCAAGGCGAGTTGGCCGAGCTCTGGTATGGACTCTATCACCCCATGGGCACCAACAACACCGCCGAACTCAACGCCCTGCATCAGGCGCTGTTGATGGCCAAACATTATCTGCAACAAGGGCTCGACGTGCATATTCACAGCGACTCCCAATATGCCATCAAGTGTATCTCTGTGTGGGCCTATGGCTGGAAGGCCAACGGCTGGCGTCGCAAGACGGGGGAGATCGCCAACTTAAGCGTGATCCAGGAGGCCCACGCGCTTTACGATAGCTTAAAGGCCAAGCTGAAACTCAGTCATGTGGCGGCCCATGTAGGCATAGAGGGGAATGAGCTGGCCGATCGCATGTCTATCTACACCCTAGAAACCAAGCAAGCCCAATTCTGTCGCTACCAGGAGCCGCTGGATATCCCAGCCCTGCTGGCACTGCGCGCCGGGTAGACACCTTGCTCTAAGTGGTCGTTTTAAATCACGACCACACAGTCACGGCCACTCTCCTTGGCGCGATAGAGTGCCTGATCGGCGTGATTAAACAGGCACTCCTTGTTATCGTCGCGGCAATAGACAGACACCCCGGCGCTTAAGGTAATGGCAACGGGGAAGTCGCTCTCTAGGCTGCGACGTTTCACCTCTTCTCTGAGCTTATCGGCAAAGTGCAAGGCGCCGTCTCTGTCTGTGTCTTCCAGGATGATCACAAACTCCTCGCCGCCCCAGCGGCCGACAAAGTCCGTCTTACGCACGGCGTCGCTGAAGATCTTGGCCACTCGCTGCAACACATCGTCCCCCACCAGGTGACCATGTTTATCATTGACCGATTTGAAGTGATCGATATCGAAGATACACACGGCGAGCGGGGTCTGCTGACGATTGCTGCGACTGACGGCCGCCGACAGCTGGCGGTTGATGGCACGCCGATTGGCGACCTTAGTGAGTGGGTCGGTATTGGCCTGGGACTTATATTGCATCTCGTCGCTGAGATCTTTGATCACTACTATGCTGTGCTTCTCATCCCCCACCCCATAGGTGGCGATGGAGATGCTGGCGGGAAACACGTCGCCATTGAGCTTCTTGCCGTAGAAGATGGTGTTGCGCTGAGACATGGGCTGTACCCTGTCGGACTTTTGAAACTCCAGGCGCAGCTTCTTATGTTTCTCCTTAGTGCCGCTAGGCACCAAGTCATCCACATTAATCCTGTTCAGCGCCCGCTTGGAGAAACCAAATAGGCGCATGGTCTCGCGATTGGCTGAGATGATGGTGCCGTGCTCATCGACCGAAAAGATGGCGTTAGGCGCGCAGCTAAAGATCACCTCGAGATCCTTAAGCTTGATCGCCAGTCGTTTGTTGACATAACGAATAAAACTGAACACCAGGATGCTCACCAACACTAAGGCACAGAGGATCACCAGCAGCATCTGATTCACCCTCTGGTGGGCGCTGTCGGCATGGGCAAAAAGCTGATTCGGGCGCTGGGCATGGCTGGCGAGTATGGTCTCTATCGCCGCTATCGCCGGGGCATCGTCGACCCTGACCACGGCGTCGATCGCCTCCGCCGACTGCTTTTCCTCCAGCATATGCCTCAGACGCGCCAGGTTGTTACGGTACTGGCTCACCACAGACTGTATGGCTCTTACCTCGGCCTCATGCTCAGGCGAGTGTTGCAGGTACTTTTGCAGCGAGTCTAACCCGACTTCAATCTCGGTTTCGGCCCTTCTCAGGTAACTTAAGTCCCGGCGGATCACCGCATTCTTAAAGTCATGAATAAAGCCGCCATAACCCAAGGCCACCATGGCGTCATTGAAATAGGCGGTCTTTTCCAGGGCCTCATAGGTATGGCGTTTCCAATCCTGCTGAGACTGATTGATGCTGGCCATCAGAATATAGAAGGCCGCCACAAGAAAGACGACATACAAGATGGCCAGACTAAAGATTTTGAACGGCTTAAATGGGTGACGCATTCACTCTTCATCCTTTTTGCCAAGCAACCCGCGCTGACACGCTCATCCCTAACGAGCCTGGGTACACTCAGCCCCACCCAAGCTCGACGTCAGGCCCGAACCACTCACTGCTCACGAATGAAAAGTATAGTCTATACCAATCTAGCCTACTGAAATTACGCACAAAAGTTGTAACAAGTAGGATTCGTAGGAAAAAACTAGTCCAGTGCCGCACGCTGTTGCCGTTCGAGACGCTTGTGCATCAGGGCGATGAGCTTACCCACAGCCACGATAATCAAGGCGCCGGATAACACGGGCGAGATCAGAAAATCCCAGTCCTGACCCGTTAACATCACTAGCAGCGGCGTGGCACCTGCCGGAGGATGAGTCGTCTTGGTCAGCAGCATGCCACTGACCGCCAGCCCTGCCGCCAGCGCCAGGGTCAGCGGGGTCACGCCGACGAAATGGACGAAATAGAGGCCGATGGCGCAGGTCAACAGGTGACCGAAAATCACATTCTTCGGCTGAGCCAGGGGGCTGTCCGGCACCCCAAACACCAATACCGCGGTGGCGCCGAAGGGCACCATGAGCAACACAATCTCCGACTGCAAGGTTTCCGCGAAGGATAATAGCCCTATGGCTAAGGCGGCGCCCAGGCCGGAGATTAACGCAAATGCCAGTTTATTCATCTTGATCTCTTTACTCCCTGATGTAGACAAGTCTGTCTACCCGCAAGAGTAGACAACTTGGTCTACCAATGTCAAGATATAAAAAAGCGAGGAAAAAATGACAGATAAGAGACAACTGCTAATCGACACCGCCCTCAGCCTCTTTACCGAGCGGGGCATCAATCTGGTGGGGATCAACGAGGTGCTTAAGGTATCCGGGGTCGCCAAGAAGACCCTGTACCATCACTTCAGCAGTAAGGAAGCCTTGATCGTGGCGGTACTGGAGACACGCCACCAGATCTTCATCCACTGGCTGGAGGAGCGATTGGCACAGGCGCAGGACGATCTTAGCCTGATCGACGCGCTGTTTAGCGCACTGGATGACTGGTTCAACGACCGGGTGCCGGAACTGAGCCAGTTTCACGGCTGCCTGTTTATCAACTCGGCCATCGAATGTGGCGACTGTCGCTGCCAGGTGTCACGCTTCGCCAAGTTTCACAAACAGGCCGTCAGAGAGTTGATTGAGCAACGTCTTAGCCAGCCAAATGAGTCCCTGGTGGATCTGATCTGCCTGATGAAAGAAGGCGCCATCGTCTCTGCCATGGTGAGCCAGGACAAGGCCGCCGCCCTTCGCAGCCAGGCCCTCTTGAAACGACTGGTGCCCTCCCTTATTTAAGCGTAAAAGTGCGTCAGGAAAAGATAGGTCTTAAGCTGGGCTTGTGAGACAATCGCGCCATGAAAATTTATCGTAAATTACACAAGGCCCCCTTCAGGGTGCTGCGCATCAGTCGCCGCCGCTTCGGTCTGCGTTTAAAACGTGACATGTTGGTGCTTAAAGATGCCCTGGCCCAGGAGAAACAGGAGACCAAGGATATGCTGGTCGCCTATGGCCGCTACACCCGCAAGCAGGCCAGCAAGGAAGAGCTGCGACTGGCCAACCAGCAACTGGCAGACCTCATCAAGGGCCTGGGCCTTGGGGTGTTTGCCGTGCTGCCCTTTGCCCCCATCACCATCCCCGTGGTCGTCAAACTGGGTAAGCTGGTCGGCGTCGAGGTACTCCCCAGCTCCTTTAACAATCTCTCCGAGCGCAAGGCCCAGCTGAGCCGCGAAGCCCAGGCCAACAAGCGTGCCCTGGAGGCTGTCGAAAAAGCCAGCAACGAATAAGGCGCCGCTTTCACCGACAGGGGCTAACATGCTAGTCTAAGTTGAATTTTGACCTCAACAAGATGATGCCCAATGACTCAATTACTCCTCTCTGGTTCCGAAGGGATCCCACTGACGCTGCTGGCGGCAAGTGACTACAACGACTGGCTAAACAGCCAGGAAAAACCGGTACAAAACTGGCTTTCAAGCACCCAATATCAAGGCAAAGGCCTGAGCCTGATCCCAGGCAGTGACGGCGCCCTCAGTCAGGTGCTATTTGTCACCGAGAACAAAGACTCCCACTGGATGTGCGGCGACCTGGTCAACGAGCTACCTGCGGGCCAGTACCTGCTCGACAGCGACGGCCAGACCTGTAAGCTGGCGGCCTTTAGCTGGGCCATGGGCGCCTACAAGTTCGATCGCTACAAGGCTAACGAAAAGGTTTACCCTCAACTGGTGCTGCGCGATGCCGAGCTGGTTGAGCAGACACTTAAGATGGTGCGCTCGGTCGCTATCGTGCGCGATCTGGTCAACACCCCTGCCGCCGACATGATGCCCCAGCACCTGGGCGAAACCATGGAGTCACTGGCGGCCGAGTTTGGCGCCAAGGTCACCCAAATCGTCGGCGACGACCTGCTGACCCACAACTACCCCACTATCCACATGGTTGGCCGCGCCAGCCATAACGCGCCGCGCCTCATCGACCTTACCTGGGGTGATGAAGATGCCCCTAAGGTGACTCTGGTCGGTAAAGGGGTCTGTTTCGACTCGGGCGGCCTGGACCTTAAACCAGGTGCCGGCATGCGCCTGATGAAGAAAGATATGGGCGGCGCCGCACATGTTATCGGTCTGGCCCATCAGATCATGGCCGCCAAGCTGCCGGTACGTCTGCGTGTATTGGTGCCTGCGGTAGAAAACGCCGTCTCGGCGAACGCCTTCCGTCCTGGCGATGTGATCACCACCCGCAAGGGCCTCACGGTTGAGATCGACAATACTGACGCCGAAGGCCGTCTGGTGCTGTGTGATGCCCTGGCCGAGGCCAACAGCGACAAGCCAGAGCTGCTGATCGATTTTGCCACCCTGACAGGTGCCATGCGTATCGCCCTGGGCACTGAACTGCCTGGCTTCTTCAGCAACGACGACGAAGTCGCCGCAGGCATCACCGCCTCAGGCCTGAACGTTGAAGATCCTGTATGGCGCATGCCGCTGCACAAGCCCTATTTCGAGCTGACCGGCAGCGATATCGCCGATCTAGCCAACTGCGGCAAGGTGCCTTTTGGCGGTGCCATCACGGCGGCGCTTTATCTGGAAGCCTTCGTCGATGAGGAGATCAGCTGGACCCATTTCGACGTCATGGCCTGGAACACCCGCAAGCTACCGGGTCGCCCTATCGGCGGTGAGGCCTTCGGCATCCGCGCCGTGTTCGACTACCTGGCAGAGCGCTTCGGCAAGTAACGTCCACTCTAGTCGCGCTCTAGTCGCACTCTCAGTGACTAGAGTGAGATCAAAAAAGCCCGAGCTATGACTCGGGCTTTTTATTTAGAAACATCTAACGGCGTTATTACTCTTCGACGCCCTTGCTGCGCAGGAACTCATCATAGCTTCCCTTGAAGTCGTTCACGCCCTGAGGGGTGATCTCTATGATACGAGTCGCCAGTGAAGACACGAAGGCGCGGTCATGACTGACAAAGATCAGCGTACCCTGGTACATCTCGAGCGCATTGTTCAGTGACTCGATCGACTCCATATCCAAGTGGTTGGTTGGCTCGTCCATCACCAGAATGTTTGGCTTTTGCATGATCAGCTTACCAAACAGCATACGACCCTTCTCACCACCCGAGAGCACGCGTACCGACTTCTTGATGTCGTCGGCGCTAAACAGCATACGACCGAGGTAGCCACGCACGCTCTGATCGTCATCTTCCGGTTTACGCCACTGACTCATCCACTCAAACAGTGTCATGTCGTTTTCGAAATCGGCTTCGTGATCCTGAGCATAGTAACCAATGGACGAGTTTTCAGACCATTGAATGGTACCTGTGTCCTGAGGGATATCGTGGATCAGGGTACGCAGCATGGTGGTCTTACCCACACCGTTTTCACCCAGCACGGCGATACGCTCGCCCACTTCGGCGATCAGGTTAAAATCTTTAAACAGCGGGCCTTCGTCATATCCCTTAGAGAGATCCTCAACCACCAAGGCGTTACGGAAGAGTTTCTTCTCTTGCTCGAAACGGATGAAGGGGTTAACACGGCTAGAGGCCTTAACCTCATCAAGCTTGATCTTCTCAATCTGCTTGGCACGAGAGGTCGCCTGTTTCGCCTTAGAGGCGTTAGCCGAGAAGCGCGCCACGAAGCCCTGTAGCTCGGCGATCTGCGCCTTCTTCTTGGCGTTGTCAGACAACAGACGCTCACGGGCCTGGGTCGCCGCCGTCATATATTCATCATAGTTACCCGGATAGATGCGCAGCTCACCATAGTCGAGATCCGCCATATGGGTACACACAGAGTTGAGGAAGTATCTGTCGTGCGAGATGATGATCATTGTGCTGTTACGCTGGTTAAGCATCTCTTGCAGCCAGCGGATGGTGTCGATATCCAGGTTGTTGGTCGGTTCGTCGAGCAGCAGCACATCGGGATCGCTAAACAGCGCCTGAGCCAGCAGCACACGCAGCTTGAAACCAGGGGCAATTTCGCTCATCAGGCCGAAGTGTTGCTCAAGTGGAATACCCACACCCAGTAGCAGTTCACCGGCGCGGCTTTCGGCGGTGTAACCGTCCATCTCGGCGAACTCCATCTCAAGCTCGGCCACCTTGATACCATCTTCTTCGCTCATCTCAGGTAGCGAATAGATGCGGTCACGCTCTTGCTTCACCTTCCACAGCTCGGTATGACCCATGATCACGGTATCGACCACGTTAAACTCTTCGTAACCAAACTGGTTCTGACTCAGCTTACCCAGGCGCTCGTTCACATCCAGAGAGACGTTGCCCGATGTTGGCTCGAGTTCGCCGCCAAGGATCTTCATGAAGGTTGATTTACCACAACCGTTGGCACCGATGAGGCCGTAGCGGTTACCGCCACCAAATTTTACTGAGATGTTTTCAAACAGCGGCTTAGAGCCAAACTGCATGGTGATGTTAGCTGTCGTGATCAATGTGAAATTCCGAAAATAGTAGTTAAGCGAAGTGACGCCTGTTTGAGTCTAGTACCCAGCCTCAACAAACACCCTATCGGCTGCCGATGACAAGCTGATGAAAAACTGCGCTAAAGGGATATTTTAAAGCGCGCTACTATAGCCACTTTGGGGCATTTTATCAACTTAAGCGGGCGATTTTCCGCCGCTAACATGGGTAAAAACGGCGGTGCTCTTATTGCGCCAGGGCAGATGCGTTGTCTATGGCTAATCGGGTCTGTTCATCGGCGGGCATAAAGCCAAACACCTGACTGTAGAACGATAATTCTGCGTTGAGCGCGGCGATACGATTCAAGGGTTTCTTCACCCCATGGCCCTCATCGTCAAACTCCAGATAGGCCACAGGCACGCCGCGCCCCTTGAGGGAGGTGTAGATGGCCTCTGACTGACTCGCCGGCACGATAGGGTCTTTCGCGCCCTGCACCAGTAGCAGCGGCGCCTTGAGGTCGTCCAGGTGATATAGGGGCGAGCGCTGGCGATACAGAGGAGAGTTGGGCGTTAGCTCGCCCACCAGATGATGCAAGTAACCCTGCTCAAACTTATGGGTTTCTCTCTCCAGCGCCTCGAGATCGCTGATCCCCGAATAGACCACGCCGGCCTTAAAGGTCTGGTAGAAGGCCAGTGCCGACAGCACGCTGAAACCGCCGGCGCTCATGCCGCGAATGGCCACCTTGTCGGCATCGACCCAGCCCCTGTCGGTCAAATATTCGGCCGACTCGATGGCATCTTCCACCTCTGCCCGGCCCCACAAACCATAGAGACTCTGACGATAGGCCCGGCCAAAACCCGAGCTGCCGCGATAATTGACATCCAGCACGGCAAAGCCACGACTGGTCCAAAATTGAATGTCGCGGCGAAAACTCAGGCTGGCCTGCCAGGTCGGGCCGCCGTGCAGCATGACGATCAAGGGCGGACGCTGGTCGTTTGGCGCAATATACTCTGGATTCATGGGACCATAAAAGTAGCCATAGACGGGCAGCCCACTGATGTCGGAGATAAACTGAATCGGCTCGGCGCGGGAGATATAGCGGGGATCCAGCGCCGTGACTTTAGGCGCATACACCAGCTCGACGCCCCGGCCGCGAATGCGATAGATCCCCTTCTCCGGCGTTGTCTTACTGCCGATGAAATAGATGCCGTCCGGCCCCTTGACCAGCTGTTTCACCTCGGCAAACTCGGCGGCGATCGACTCTGTGACCCCAAGTTTCATATAGAAGCGCAGCAAATCAGTCTTACCTTCATGCTGTACGCTGACGATCAGTTGATCCTCTGTCTCAAATGCATAGCTGTGATTACCCAGCTGCCAGTCAGGCTTGGCAAACTCCCCCGCCAGCTCGAGCACTGCTTCGGCCTTGCCCTCGGGCGTTATCCGATAGAGGTTCCACCAGTTATTGAAATCGGCCACCACAAAGAGCTCGCCACTTGGGCTGTAAACAGGCTGAGTGATCGCGCCTTGCAAATCGTTCAGCAGTCGTCTCGGCTGCGTGATGCCACCCTTGGGGTCGAGATCGGCCACCCAAAGCTCGGTATTGTCCCAAGGCATATTGGGCTGCTGCCAGCTGATCCAGGCCAGCTGACGATTATCCGGTGAGACCCGCGGCGCGGCGTAAAAGTCGCTGCCGCTGACCAGTGTCTCGCCTTCATTTTCAAAATTGAGGTTTAAGGCCACTATGCTGGCGGTGGGCTCGCCCGTCTTGCGGTGATCTTCGCGCACACAGATAATCCGTGAGCCCTTAGGGTAAGAGACACAATCGGCGTGGCGAGTATTAATAGGGGTTAAGACCACAGGCGCCTGGTTGGGGGCGATACGGTATAGGCGCTGATCGTCGCGTTTCACCGCAAACAGCGTGCTGCCGATGGCCAGCATAGGCGCGCCACCATACTCATGCACCCGGCTCTTTACATCGAATTCGGGATTGATGATGCGCGTCACTTCCCCCTCTGGAGTAAGCTTATTGACCCCCACCTTACCGCCGTGACTGGCGTCGGTCTGGGTGAAATAGAGGCCGCCCTCTATGGGTCGCAGCACGCCAAAGCTGTCTGAGGGGGCGTAGACCTGTTTGGCCGAGAGCACTGAATGCCAGCTGCCGTAGTCGGCGATAAGCCTGCCGCTACGCTTATCACGAGGCAGCTCGGGAGTCTCCACCCGAAAAAGATGCATAGCAAGCATGACGGCCACCGCCACCATTACCAGCACCAGAATCAGGTATTTGAACCGCCGCGTCATAAACTTAGTTCACTTGAATTTACGCCAAAAGAATAACTTACGTCGCAACCACAAAAGCGTGAGCCTCTGCTTCTCTGTGCTCAGGCCAAAGTAGATGCACAGCCAGGGGGAGATCAGAATATACCAGGGTAAGAAACTGGCCGAAGACTGAGTAACCAGCAGAAAGAAGAAGCCCGCGTAGATCACCATCACCCCAAGGACACCCACAATCAACATCAGCGTCTTGGTTGCTTGTTCAAACCATATCATCTTTCTTTTCTTACTCATAAGGTTAGATTACATCAAGTGGCGCACCTTCGCACATTGCACTTTCCCACAATGATTAGGGATAGGCGCCACCATAAAAAAACGGGCACTGGGCCCGTTTTGCACTGGGATAAGCCAGCGATTAGATGCGGATACCGCCGTCGATCTCGAACACACGACCGTTGACATAGTCGTTTTCGATGATGAACTTAACGGTAGAGGCGATTTCGCTTGCCTGGCCCAGACGTCCAACCGGTACCATCTTCTCAAGACGCTCTAGCGCCTCAGGCTTCATGGCCGCCGTCATCTCTGTCTCGATCACACCCGGCGCAACCGCTGCACTACGAATGTTGTAGCGCGCCAGCTCCTTCGCCCAGCCCACAGACATGGCTGCAACGCCCGCCTTAGAGGCCGCGTAGTTGGTCTGGCCGATATTGCCCGCCTTCGCCAGGCTAGAGATGTTGACGATCACACCTTGCTGCTTCGAGGTGATCATGGCCGCCGCCGCTTCACGACCGCAGAGGAATGAACCCGTCAGGTTAACATTGATCACCGCCTGGAACTGCGCCAGCGACATACGATCTGTTACCTCACCCTCTTTGGCCTTCACCAACATGCCGTCGAGCAGGATACCCGCGTTGTTAACCAGCACGTTGACCTGGCCGAAATCTTCGAGGATGTAACCGAACCCCGCTACCACATCTTCTTCATCTGTGATATCGAAGGCGTAGCCTTGTACCTCGGTGGTATCGCCGATATCGGCACAGCGCGCTCTAACTTCTCCTGATCCACATCGATAAGCGCCAACTTGGCACCCGCAGCGGCAAGTTCTTGTGCCATCGCAAAACCTAAACCACCGGCACCACCTGTGATGACTACAACCTTATCTTTTAAATCCATCAACTTACCCTTTTTTATTAAACTGCTCAAAAATACTGGAGAAATCACGCTTACCATTTCCCTGACGGGCATGATTCACGTACAGGCTACGGGCCAAGGCGCCCATCGGGGTGCTCGAATTAGAAAGCAGGGCCGCCTCCTGAGACAGACCTAAGTCTTTCACCATGAGATCAACCATGAATCCACCCTGGTAACCATTTGATGATGGCACGTTTTCCATCACATCTGGACAAGGATTATATTTATCTAGCGTCCAATTACCACCACTACTGACCTTCATGATCTCAGAAAGCACCTTAGGGTCCAGTCCATGGTCTATCCCCATCTGGATTGACTCGCTGGTGCCTACCATGAGTACAGACAGCAGCATGTTGTTACAGATCTTGGCCACCTGACCGGCACCCGGGCCGCCGGCATGGAAGATATTGGCGCCCATCACGTTAAGCACGCCCTGGGCCTGCTCGAAGGCGGCATCGCTGCCGCCACAGATAAAGGTCAGGGTGCCGGCCGCCGCACCCGCAGTGCCGCCCGATACCGGCGCATCGATAAATTCGAGTCCCTTGGCCTTGGCCTGCTCGGCGACGAAACGTGCACTCTCGGCGTCTATGGTAGAACAATCGATAAGCAGGGTGCCATCGGCCACTACGTCGATGATCCCCTTATTCTGCTCGTCTCCCAGATAGAGACTGCGCACATGCTTGCCCGCAGGCAACATGGTGATCACCACATCGGCCGCAGCCGCTGCTGCGCAGGCGCTGGGTGCCTGCATGGCGCCCTGCTCGACCACATGGTTCAGGGCCGCCTGAGAAAGATCGAAGGCCTTGACCGTATAGCCAGCCTTCACCAGGTTGACCGCCATAGGGCCACCCATGTTACCTAATCCGATAAATGCAACTGTATTCATGTTTTGCTCCTTTTCCTCAGGCTTTGCCTGAAAAATTATTGGCCTAAGGTGCGCAGTGGATCGTTTTGCGGATCCCATGGCGAGGTCATCAGTGACTTGACCATCTCTTGAGGCACCGCCTCGACGGTCTCATATAACCAGTTTGGCTGACGGTCTTTGTCGATAAGCAGCGCTCTAACCCCTTCGGCGAAATCGCCAATAGCGCAGCAGTTACAGCTTAATCCCAACTCCAGTTGGAACACCTGGCTCAGACTCAGCTCAGTCGCCAGCAGCGACTGCTGATACACCAGGTGCAGACTCAGCGGGCTGCCGGCCAGCATGGTGCTGAGGGCGCGCGCCAGCCAAGGCTCGGCATCTTCTACCGCCTTCACTCTGGTCATGATATCGTTAAGCTCACCCGCCATCAGGGCATCGATCTCGCCTTGATGCTGCTCGAGAATACTCTCGCCCATAGGCTCGGCGCAGCGGCTCGACATCGCCTCCAGCAGGGCGTTTAGCTTGCCGTGGTTGGCGCAGACATCGCTCTCCCAGTCGACGCTGGACAGCGCGTCAAACAGGGGCTGCTTGTCGGCCGAGTTGAGGTAATGATTGCCCAGGCCCACGTAGAAGGCGTCGGCGCCATCCATGTTGTAGGCGGTCATGCCCAAGAAACGCCCCATATGGCCCGGCATACGGTTGAGGAAATAGCTACCACCCACGTCGGGATAGAGGCCTATGGTTACCTCTGGCATGGCGATACGAGAACGCTCGGTCACTACGCGGTGGCTGGCACCAGCCATCAGGCCCAGACCGCCACCCATGACGATGCCGTCGCCCCATACCAAGACTGGCTTGTCGAAGGTATGCAGCAGATGATCGAGGAAATACTCTCGAGTAAAGAAGTCCTGGGTCACCTCAGGGATCTCGCCCGGCAACTCACGGGCCGCCTGATAGAGGGCGCGTACATCACCACCGGCGCAGAAGGCCTTCTCGCCCGCACCGTCCAGCACCACCATGGCGATGGCGTCATCGTCGGCCCAGGCGGTCAGCTGAGTAGTCAGCGCACGGACCATATCCATGTTGAGGGCGTTGAGCGCCTTCTCCATGTTGAGGGTCGCAACGCCCACCAGCTTGCCCGAGAGGGTACCTAAGGTCTGAAAGACCACACAATTTGTCTGTTCAGTCATTAGCGATTCTTCCAGTTTGCTTTGCGCTTCTCCAGGAAGGCGTTAACCCCTTCGGCTTGATCTTCTGTGTCGAACAGACCGACAAACAGCTCACGCTCCAGTGGCAAGGCCTGGGTGCGCGGCATGGCGCGGCCAGATTGGATCAGCTGCTTACATACTGTCACGCTGCTTGGGCTCTGATTAGCCACCTTCTCGGCCAGCGCCATGGCGGCATCTAAGGCTTGACCCTTTTCGACCACCTCTTCGATAAGCCCTATGCTGAGCGCCTTGTCGGCGTTCACCCGCTCGCCGCACAAGATCATGCGCTTGGCCCAGCCCTCACCGACCATGGCGGTGAGGTTTTGGGTGCCGCCGGCACAAGGCAGCAGGCCAACAGTGGCTTCAGGCAGCGCCATCACGGCCTGCGCCTCGGCGATGCGGATATCACAGGCCAGTGCGACTTCCAGGCCACCGCCCATGGCATAACCATTAATAGCCGCGATAGAGACGCCGCGAAATGCGCTCAGCGCCTCGAAGGCCTCGCCAAAATGTTTTGCCATGGTGGCCGCGTTACCCTTGTCACCGTCGGCAAACAGCTTGAGATCGGCGCCGGCGCTGAAAAACTTCTCGCCTTCCCCTGTCAGTACCAGGGCATAGATCTCCTTGTTGGCGTTAAGCTCGGTCACCTTCTGCTTGAGTAGCGCCAGGCTATCGGCCGTCCAAGTATTGGCCGGTGGGTTGTTCATGGTCAGTACGGCGGTATGGCCGATGATCTGTTCAACTATCGCTGTCATCTTTGTTCTCCCTGACTATAAGATTGGGCTGGCGTTTTCGTCGAGTAGACGGCGGGCGATGATGAGACGCATGATCTCATTGGTGCCCTCTAGGATCTGGTGGACGCGCACGTCGCGGAAGTGACGCTCAAGCGGGTATTCGCGGATATAGCCATAGCCACCGTGTAGCTGCAGCGCGCTGTCACACACGTTAAAGCCCACGTCGGTGGCAAAGCGTTTCGCCATGGCGCAGTAAGCGGTCGCCTCTGGATCGCCAGAGTCAAGTTTGAAGGCGGCCAGACGCACCATCTGACGGGCGGCCACCAGCTCGGTTGCCATATCGGCCAGCTTAAATTGCAGCGCCTGGAAGGCGGCAATCGGCTTACCAAACTGCTGACGCTCGTTCATATATTGCTGGGCACGCTCCAACGCCGCCTGGGCGGTACCGACCGAGCAGGTCGCGATGTTGATACGACCGCCATCTAGCCCCTTCATGGCGAAGGTAAAGCCCTGGCCCTCTTCACCCAAAAGGTTAGTCACTGGCACGCGCACCTTGTCGAAGGTGATCTCGCGAGTCGGCTGGGCGTTCCAGCCCATCTTGTCTTCCGCCTTACCGTAGCTGATGCCCTCGGCATCGGCTGGAATAGCAATCGCCGAGATCCCCTTAGGGCCGGCGTCGCCTGTGCGGCACATGACGACCAATAGCTCGGTAGAGCCTGCACCCGAGATAAACATCTTGGCGCCTGAGATCACATATTCGTCGCCTTCGCGTATCGCCTTGGTCTTGAGTGATGCCGCATCGCTACCCGCACCCGCCTCGGTCAAGCAGTATGAGGCCAGCTTGTTACCTGTGGTCAGCGCCTCAGACCACTCATCGCGCAGTGTCTGAGAACCAAAGCTGGTCACCATCCAGGTGGCCATGTTGTGAATCGTCAGCATGGCGGTGGTGGCGGTACAGCCCATGGCGAGCTGCTCGAAAATAATGGAAGAGTCCAGACGCGACAGGCCCATGCCCCCTTCCGACTCGGGCGAGTAGAGTGAGCAGAAGCCCAGCTCACCGGCCTTTTGAATCACGTCTTTGGGAAAATGATGTTCTTCGTCCCACTTGGCGGCAAAGGGTGCCAGCTCTTCCTGGGCAAATTGGGTAGCCAGTTCGGCAAACTGACGTTGGTCGTCATTCAGATTAAAATCCATCTGATCTCTCCTTTCGCGCCTTTGTATTTGCCTTAGTCGGCTTATTTATGGCGGCGCGTTAACTTGTTGTAGGCTAGTAATGATAAAAGCGATTCGGCCCCGGCCTTATCGCTTTTACCTTGCAAGGTCTCTTGCTATCCCTTATTTCAGGGCAATGGTCATGTTAGGCGCATGGTGCTCCGCCTCGACGATATCTGTCTCGAACCAACGAGCGGTGATCGTCTTGGTTTCTGTATAGAAACGCACCGCCTGCTTACCGTAGGCGTGTTGATCGCCATAGAAGCTGCCCTTCCAACCGGTGAACGAGAAGAAAGGCAGTGGCACAGGAATAGGCACGTTGATCCCCACCTGACCCACTTCGATGTTGTGTTGGTACTTACGGGCCGCGGCGCCGCAAGCGGTAAAGATTGAGGTGCCGTTACCGTATGGGCTGGCATTGACGACCTCGATAGCCTCCTCAAGCGTCTCGGCTTCCATACAGCACAGTACAGGGCCGAAGATCTCTTCCTTGTAGATGCTCATGTCGGTAGTCACATTGGTAAACATGGTTGGGCCAACCCAGTTGCCGTTTTCAAAGCCTTCGACGGTAAAATCGCTACCGTCTAGCAGACACTCGGCGCCCTCTTCCTTACCCTGGGCGATCAGCTTAAGCACGCGCTCCTTGGCCGCCGGGCTAATAACCGGACCATAGGCCGCATCTTTATCGTCCCACACGCCGGGTCTAACCTTGGCGATGGCATCACGCAGCTCTGGGATCCACTTCTTGGCTTCACCGACAAATACCGCTACCGACAGCGCCATACAGCGCTGACCGGCCGCACCCACAGAGGCGCCTACTAGGTTGTTGATCACCTGCTGCTTGTTGGCGTCAGGCATGATGACACAGTGGTTCTTGGCACCGGCGAAGGCCTGTACCCGCTTGAGGTTGTCGGTACCTGTCTTATAGATGTACTGACCCACACCCACAGAGCCGACGAAAGAGATCGCCTTGATATCCTGATGGCTCAGCAGCACGTCTACCGCCGTCTTGTCACCATGCACCAGCTGCAACACGCCCTTAGGCGCGCCAGCCTCTTCGAACAGCTCAACCAGACGCTGCGGCGTCATAGGATCTTGCTCAGACGGCTTAAGTACGAAGGTGTTACCACAGGCGATAGCCAGCGGGAACATCCACAGCGGGATCATCGCAGGGAAGTTAAAAGGGGTAATACCGGCGCATACACCCAGGGGCTGAGTGTAGCTATAGGTATCTATGCTGCGGGCAACGTTTTCAACAGTTTCACCCATGATCAGGCTGGCGATATTACAGGCATGCTCGGCCACCTCGATACCGCGCCATACATCGCCCTTGGCATCTTCGAACGTCTTACCGGTTTCCTGAGCCAGGATGGTGGCGATCTCATCATGATACGCCTTGAGCAGGTGCTGGTAGCGGAACATCACACGCGCACGCTCAGACACAGGCACCTCTTTCCAGGTAGCAAAGGCTTGCTTGGCGCTGGCGATGGCGGTTTCAACCTCTTCGACCGTGGCGGCGTTGATGGTGGCAATCACCTCGTTGTTTGCCGGGTTGGTGACAGAGATCTGTTGCTGGCCGCTACCTAAGATAAACTGACCGTCGATGTAATGTTTTACTTGAGTTGTCATATCGCTTTCCTAAATACGTCTAACAGGCCTGGGCGAATGCCGCTGCCTGATGATCTGCTATGTAAGTGACAGCAAAAAACTCACATAATCATGGGTGAATGCATGGGCTCGCGGTAGCGAGCCCAAAAAACGGGATTAAACTTCGATTGCCATGGCAGTGGCTTCGCCGCCACCGATACAGAGCGAGGCCACGCCGCGTTTAAGGCCTCTGGCCTTCAGGGCATGGATGAGGGTGACCAGCACACGGGCACCTGAGCAGCCGATGGGGTGACCCAGGGCGCAGGCGCCGCCGTTGACGTTGACCTTGGTCTCGTCTAGGCCCAGCTCAGAGATAGCCAGCATGGTGACCATGGCGAAGGCTTCGTTGATCTCAAACAGATCCACCTCGTCTTTCGACCAGTTCACCTTATCCAGTAGCTTGTTCATGGCGCCGACCGGGGCTGTGGTGAACATCGAAGGCTCTTGTGAATGTGTGGTGTGCCCCTTGATGGTGGCCAGCACCTCCAGGCCACGCTTGCTGGCCTCTTTGGCGCTCATCAGCATCAATACCGCCGCGCCATCTGAGATAGAGCTAGAGTTAGCGGCCGTGATGGTGCCATCTTTGGCAAAAGCGGGACGCAGGCTGGGGATCTTCTCGGGTCTGGCGTTGCCAGGCTGTTCGTCGGTATCCACCACGAGATCGCCTTTGCGGCTTGCCACGGTAACAGGCACTATCTCGTCCTTAAAGGCGCCAGATTCGATGGCCGCGTTGGCTTTTTGCAGCGAGCCGAGGGCAAAGTTATCCATCGCCTCTCGGGTAATACCGAAATCATCGGCCGTCTTCTGGGCGAAGGTGCCCATGGCGCCGCCCGTGTAGGCATCTTCGAGGCCATCTAAGAACATGTGATCCAGCACCTTGCCGTGACCCATACGCATGCCGCCGCGAGCCTTATCCAGCAGGTAAGGCGCCTGGCTCATGCTCTCCATGCCACCGGCAATCACTATCTCGGCGCTGCCGGCCTTAATCAAATCATGGGCCATCATGACGGTCTTCATGCCTGAACCGCACACCTTGTTGACCGTTGTGGCGCCAACAGACAAAGGAAGATCCGCACCTAAGGTTGCCTGACGCGCAGGGGCCTGACCCAGGCCTGCCGGCAATACGCAGCCCATCAAGACTTCATTAACCTCATCGCCCTGAACACCCGCTTGAGTCATCAATCCCTTGATCGCCGTGGCGGCGAGTGTCGGTGACGGCACGCTGGAAAGGGCTCCCTGGAATCCGCCCATAGGGGTGCGTTTTGCCGCGACAATCACGATTTCTTGGTTAGTTTGCTCTGTACTCATCTTCCGCTCCATTCAAGGTACTTATGCGCTCACATCACACGACTCCCCCAGGGAAGCGTGGTCATGTTCAAATAATATCACTCTGACGTTTACGCGAACGTAAAGCAAGCATTAACTGGTCGAATTTCACTAACTTTAGTCTAATGTCTTGTCAGGCTGTATTTACAGCGTGGAGACAAGATGCTGTTTTTCGCCAGCCCTGCCGTCACGAACTCGCCGATGCGAATAATAAGAAAACAGGACTAAAACAAATAAAAACAATGATTAACTAAGATTAAGGCAGGGGTGGATCATTTTTTAGCAAGACATATCCGACCAAATTTTGGTAGAAATAGGGTTAAAAATATAAGGCCCTAGCAGTTTTACATGGACGAGACACACAATGACACACAATACCGCTTCTGCCCCTGGGAGATGTTTCTCTCTTTGCCTCTCCCTTTGCTTCTCCCTTTGCCTCTCACTTAGCATCACCCTATTACTAAGCTTGAACCAGGCATGGGCCGCGTCGCCTGTAAAGAAATCACCATCATCTGCAGATGCGCATAGCGGCGCCAAGCCCATCATCGCGGGACATGAGTTCAGCCATGACTCGAGTCAGTTTAAGGCGCCGAGACGCTACATGGTCTCTCTGCCCGAGGGCTATTATGGCAACGCGCGGCGCTACCCTGTGCTCTATGTGGTGGATGCCGATTTTCAGTTTCAGCATGTCTCGGCATTAGCACTGCATCTGGCACGCATGGGCAAGCTAGCCCCCATGATAGTGGTGGGTATCGCCAATCAAGGCCAGGGAGACTACCTCTACAGCACCACCTGGAAGAGTGACGAAGGCGAGGCCTTCGGCGGCGCAGACATCTTCTACCGTTATCTGACCACAGAGCTGGTGCCCACCATAGACGGTCAGTTCCGCACCAACCCCCATAAGGCGCTGGCGGGCTACTCCATGGGCGGCCTATTTACTCTCTATGCCATGACACAAGCAAACAGCCCCTTCGATGCCTATCTGGCCATGAGCCCGAGCGTTTGGTATGACAAGATGAGTTATATCGAGCGACTCGATGAGCGGCTCAAGCAAGGTGCGATAACGGCGCCACTCTTTCTGACCTTAGCCAACGAGCAAGAGATGGGCGTGGATGAACTGGTAAGCGCACTCAAAGGCTATGACGAGCAAAAGATCCACTGGCAATTTAAGCACTACCCCGACGAGAACCATTTCACCACCGCCCTGCCGGCTCTCTATGACGGCCTGCTATTCTTATCCCCCGACTATGGGTTGGATGGCGGTGAGATGCTGGCTCTTGGCGACTACCGCGCAGTACTGGATGATTTTGCCAAGCGCAAGGCTAACTGGGCCGGCTTTCATATCGAATGGCTACAGGCCTACCAATTTGCCAAGTATCTATTCTGGTCCAAGCAGCTCGATAGACTCGATGAGGTTTTACAGGCGGTAAAGGCCGAGTTTCCCGACTCGCTCACCATGGTGACGGTTCAGGTGGCCAAGGGCTTTAACATCAAGGGGCAAGCCGAAAAGGCCAAGGCCACGCTCGATAGCGTGGCCAAACAGGGAGAGGCCTCGCCCTACTGGCACAGAGAGATGAGCCTCTACTATCAAGGCATGGGGGACGAGGCGAATGCCAAGCGCCATCAGGACAAAGCCTTAGCACTCGCCGAGGAGTATCGGCTCAACACCTGGGAACTTTGGGAGCTGCAGTAGCGCGCCGATCCGCCGATAGCCTAGCTTTTGCTAGGCGAGTGCCATTAAGCTCACACCGTCGAACAGCAGTGGCTGCCCGAAACCGCGCAGCCCTGTCTTGGTGGCGATGACGGCATCCTCATCGCTACACAGAATCAAGGGATACTCGGCCAGCGTCGATGCCTCCAGTAGGCTGGCGGCCTGCACGCTAAGCGCTACCCCGCCATCGCTGAGGTCGCTATGGGGCAGGAATTGATAAGGAAGCAAGGCTAAAGCCCGCAAGTCGCTCAGCCCCAGATGATTCACATCACCGCACAGGGACGCACAGGCGATAGTCGGCGTCATCAGCATGGCCCCGGCGCTAAGACCAATTAAGATCCCGCCGCGATTAAGATAGGCCTTAAACGACTCCATCAGGCCGCGCGCCTGCAGCTGAGCTAAAAATTGAAAGGTATCGCCACCGGCGAGGTGGATAGCCTGGCAACTCAGCAGTGTAACCAGCCCCGCCGGCGTATAGCCCTGCTCCAGATCCAGATAGTGACGCAGGCTCATCCCCAATTCGGCGTATTGTTTCTGAGTCGCACCGTAGTAACTTAGCTCTGGTTCATGGCCTGAGGCCAAATAGCCCAGACTGGCGCCTTCGCCGAGCACTTCTGTTATCGCGGCCTGACTTGCTGCGCCGCTAAGATCGCTGATCAATACCAGTGTCACCTGACTTCTCCTTGTAAGTTGTTTGCCTTCCCAGCGCGACTTCTAGGTTAGCCCCGATATTGACGCTTTATCTCGACCACCTCGACCTGATAACGCTCATACCAGGTGCTGCGGCCGAGTTGTTGGGCGATTTGATGTTCGCTGTCTTGTTTCCAGGCCAAAATGTCGGCCTCATTTTGCCAATAGGAGATGGCGATCTCCTGCTCCCCTTCGGTCACGGCGACAAAATCGACGCAATGATATTTATCCATCGCCAACTGACGCATCTTGGCGGCCATCTCTGAATATCTGGCATCTAACTTGGCCACCTTGGCCCGAAATATCACGGCGAACATCTTGCTCCCTCAATGGATTAAAAATAGAAGATTGCAGCCATCACAGCTGTTGGAATTGACTCGCCATCGTCTGGATCTGCCTGAGCCCCAGACCATGTTGATTACGCTCGGCGCACAGTGCTTGATGAGCCTTATCGAGAGGATCACCAATCAACAAGATGCGCACCTGGTAACCCATCGCCTTGGCGGCGGCATCGTAGGCCATAAACTCCCAATGGGCCATGTTGGTGTTATCGCAGATCACCACAGGTTCACGGCGAGACAATGCCTGAATGAATCCGCTGAGATTAAGCTGATGATATTCAGACAGCTTACTGGCGTCGAAACGGTACTCACCCTCGCAGATAAAACGATCGTCGGTAGAGAAGTAGCCGCGACGGCGAATCGCCTCGCCATCGCTATGGCTGGCAAGGAAGGCGTTGACCCAATGGCTCTTGCCGCTGCCCGGCAGTCCCCGCATGATGATGGCCAGTGGGCGGTCAGGACCCTCTTCGCCCCTTATCGCTTCTTGTGTCTGCACTTCTTGTGTCTGCACTTCTTGTGTCTGAGCTTTTGGTGCCTTCTCTTCAGGAGCCTTATCTTCAGGTGTTTGCGCAGCTCCTATCTGCGACATCTCCCCAGCTGGACTCGCCTCTGTGATCACGCGATGACTCACGCCTTGGAGATGCCCGGTAAGGGCTGATCGCTTATCACCTCGCCTGCGAGGATCTGCTCCACCAGTTGTGGCACTATCTCGCTGGCCTTACCCTGCAGATGATACTGAAACTGGCTGTGGCGATCGGCTGGCATCAGGTTAACCTCAACCGTCTGGGCACCATGATGATTGGCGGTATCGACAAAGCCGGCGGCGGGATAGACGGTGCCCGAGGTGCCGATGGCGATAAAGAGATCGCAGGTATCCAGCGCATGCTGTATCCGATCTAAGCCGATAGGCATCTCGCCAAACCAGACCACGTGGGGGCGCAGGCGCTGGGCGGGTATACAACAAGTACAGGTGTGGTTGACGCCAAAGTGATCGGTCAACAGAAAGGTTTGGTGAGAACGTGGGCAACGCCCCTTAGTCAACTCACCATGCATGTGCAGCAGGCGACGCGAGCCGGCGCGTTCATGGAGATCGTCGATATTTTGCGTCACCACCAACAGCTGACCGTCGAACTCCTGCTCTAGCCTCGCCAGCGCCTTATGGGCGGCGTTGGGTTCAATTTCACCATTATGGAGCTGCTGCCAGCGCTCGTTATAGAATCGCTCCACCATTTCGGGATCGCGGGCATAGCCTTCAGGCGTCGCCACGTCTTCAATTTTGTGCTCTTCCCAGAGCCCATCTTGATCCCTAAAGGTTCTCAAACCAGATTCTGCTGAGATCCCTGCCCCAGTTAACACTACGATCTGCCGATACATCCCTCTTCCTTATTTTTATGCTTATGCGGGCGGCTGGCACCCACAGGATACAGGTTAACCAGATTTCATCCTGCCTGATAAGTCGCCGTTGGGCTATTAGGCATTAGTCTCAATAACATTACAAAAAGTACGCGTTAAATTCAGCCTAAATCACACAGGTAGGGCCAATTTAGAACAAATTTCTGCCGATGCGAACAATATGCAAGATCAAAGGTTTAAGTTTTCAATTTCACCCCCTATAATGGTTCTCAACATCAACTACTGAACCACTATTGGCATTGCTAATGGTTCTTCAATCCAGAGATTAATGATGACAGATGGAAATCAAGCGCTAAAGAAAGCGGGATTAAAGGTCACCTTACCACGAGTCAAGATCCTCGAGCTGATGCAGGAGCCCGAAAACCAGCATATCAGTGCAGAAGAACTATATAAGAAACTGCTCGATATTGGCGAAGAGATTGGGCTGGCAACGGTTTACCGTGTACTGAACCAGTTCGACGACGCGGGTATCGTTACCCGTCACCACTTCGAAAGCGGCAAGGCGGTGTTTGAACTCTCCTCTACCCATCATCATGATCACCTTGTGTGCCTCTCTTGCGGTAAAGTAATTGAGTTTTCTGATGAAGTGATCGAGAGACGCCAAGACGAGATCGCCATGAAGCACAACATCAAGCTGACCAATCACAGCCTGTACCTCTACGGTGTCTGCACCAACGATGAGTGCGACCACGGCGACGAATAATCCGCTAGGGCCTGTTTATCTTTCGCGTTCATTTTTTGCAGCATTCTGTATCGATTTTATACAAGGCAGAGCGATTGTAATGTAGTGTGCTACATCAATGAGCGATAACGCAGTAGAAAAATGATACAGACGCTGCCCGCAGGGTTCGTCTTGAGCACGTTCAACGCTTTGTTACTCGGCTTTTATATAGAATCACTATACTTCAAGCCTCATGCCGCGATTTGAACGTGCTCAATTAGAACAAAAATTGTTCTCAAAAGGTCAACAGGCCCTAGCGATTAAACACTAAAAAACCAGCGTTATGCTGGTTTTTTTGTTGCTGACGCTGGTTTTTGAAACTGTTATCAGGCTCGGGCAAATGCCTGATAAATCCGTTTTATAACACCTTATGAAACACGTTCACCTTATGGCCCATGAACTTACTGCGTTCACGCTCAGTCATACCCAGCTTTCGCGCCACCCCTTCGGAGCCTTTGTTGCCAAGTAGAATAAGCGCTATCGCCTCATCGATGCCGTGCTCCTTAAAACGTGACAGCGCCGCCTGCCCGGCCTCGCTACCTATCCCCTTGCCCCAATATTCAGGCAAGTAGCGATAACCCAGCTCCACCTCATCAAATTCTTTAATGTAAGTCGGGCCACAGAAACCTATTACCTTGTTATCGGCCTTATGCTCCACCGCCCAGCGGCCAAAGCCACGCTCACGATAATTTTTGAGCAACACGTTTTCAAGAATATCCTCTGCCTGCGAGCGACAGGTCATGGGCGCGCCAGGAATATAGGTCAGCACCTCAGGAATGCTATTGAGCAAGAATAGGCTCTCCACATCCTTGGCCTCGAATCGACGTAATATCAGCCTCTCTGTTTCCGCGATGAACACAACTTACTCCTTTTTTCTCCCATCCAGCTCACCAATATACCCACTACAGGGTAGATTAGAAAGTATTAATCTAAGCTTTTGTCGACACAGCTTTACACTAAGCCCGCTTAAAATAAGCAAAATTCATCAATCACCTACGTCATGGCCGATTGCCAAAGCCGCCGCAATAACGTTCAATAGATGGATAAATGATAAGTGTCTGCAATACAGGAATGCGTTATGACAATCATGCAAAAGGTCTTTTGGCTTATCGCCACCCTAGGCAATGGCGCCGGGCTCTATTTCTATCTCAATGACGGCGGCATGGGCGCGGCCATTTTTCTGGGCTTTACCCTGCTCTACACCTTAGTCGGCGCCTATGATCTGTTTTATAGCTCGCACACGCTTAACCGCCTCTACCCTGTGGTTGCCTATCTGCGCTATTTTCTCGAGTCTTACCGGGTTGAGATACAGCAGTATTTTATCGCCAGTGATACTGAGGAGGCTCCCTTTAACCGCGAGCAGCGATCACTCGTCTATCAGCGAGCCAAGAATGTCCGCGATACCATCGCCTTCGGTACCCAAAGGGATCTGTTAGAGGAGAACTACCTCAGCCTATGGCACTCGCTGTCACCGAAACATATCGACGAGCAAGCCAAGCGGGTGCGTATCGGCGGGCCAGATTGCACCCAGCCCTATGACGCCTCCTACTTTAATATCTCGGCCATGAGCTTTGGCTCCCTCAGCGCCAATGCCATCGAGGCACTCAACCTGGGCGCCAAGAAGGCGGGTTGCTATCACAACACGGGCGAAGGCGGGGCCAGTCCCTATCACCTCAAACATGGCGGCGATCTGGTATGGCAGATAGGCTCTGGCCTGTTTGGCTGTCGTGATGATGAGGGTAACTTTAATCCGGACAGCTTCGAGAAGATGGCCAAGCGTCCCCAGGTCAAGATGATAGAGATAAAACTCAGCCAGGGGGCTAAACCCGGCCATGGCGGCGTGCTACCCAAGGCGAAGATCACCCCGGAGATCGCCATGATCCGCCATATCCCCATGGACAGAGACTGTGTCTCCCCGGCGGTTAACCCTGAGTGCACCACGCCCATCGCCCTGCTTAACTTCGTCAAACGCCTGCGGGAACTCAGTGGCGGCAAGCCTGTGGGCTTCAAGCTCTGTATCGGTAATCCGGCGGAGTTTCTCGCCATCTGTAAGGCGATGCTAAAGACAGGCATCACGCCAGATTTCATCACCATAGATGGCGCCGAGGGTGGCACCGGGGCGGCGCCGGTAGAGTTCAGCAACCGTCTGGGCATGATGTGCCTCGAAGGGGTCTACTTTGCCAATAATGCCCTGGTTGGCGTGGGGCTGAGACACAAGATAGCCCTTATCGCCTCGGGCAAGACGGCCTCCAGCTTCGATCTGCTGACCAAGATTGCCATGGGCGCAGACTTAGTCAACGCCGCCCGCACCATGATGCTGTCTCTGGGCTGTATTCAGTCGAGACATTGCAACACCAACATGTGCCCCACGGGCATCGCCACCCAAGATCCGGCCCGCTCCAAGGCACTGGATGTCAAGGTGAAGAGTGAGCGGGTAAAGAACTTCCACCACAACACTCTAAAAGCCTTCTATGAACTGGTGGGCAGCATGGGACTGGATAACCCCAACAAGCTAAAGCCGAGGATGATCAAACGCCGCTCTCCCTATGGACTGCTCATCTCCACCGGCAGCCTGGTGGCTCCCCTCACCCACAACGCCATCATAGAAGAGAAGCTGCAAGGCACCGCCTGGGCGTCATGGTGGCAGCAGTGCACCGCCGAAGACTTCTACTGCGAGGACACCTATATCCTGACCCCGGCCGAGTTCGGCCTCTCTCGCCGCAGAGACAACACACTCAAAGACAGGGCTTGAGCGATATTTTTACGGCGATCAAAAAAGGCGCCCTAGGGCGCCTTTTTTTAATGCTTACCGACTCGCTTGATTACCAACCGGTCTTAGCACGCAGTGCACTGCCGATGTCGGCCAGTGAACGTACGGTAGTCACGCCTGCCGCTTCTAGTGCAGCAAACTTGTCTTCAGCCGTACCTTTACCGCCAGCGATGATAGCGCCAGCGTGGCCCATACGCTTACCAGCAGGTGCAGTCACACCGGCAATGTAAGAGACGACAGGCTTAGTCACGTTAGCCTTGATGTAGGCCGCCGCTTCTTCTTCAGCAGTACCACCGATCTCGCCGATCATCACGATGGCTTCGGTCTGTGGATCGTTTTGGAACATTTCCAATACGTCGATGAAGTTAGTGCCTGGAATTGGGTCACCACCGATACCAACACAAGTTGATTGGCCGAAACCTTCATCGGTAGTTTGCTTAACCGCTTCATAGGTCAGCGTACCAGAGCGAGAAACGATGCCCACTTTACCTGGCTTGTGGATGTGACCTGGCATGATACCGATCTTACATTCGCCTGGAGTGATAACACCTGGGCAGTTAGGACCGATCATACGAACGCCAGTCTCTTCCAGCTTAACCTTAACTTCCAGCATATCCAGAGTAGGAATGCCTTCAGTAATACAAACGATTAGCTCGATGCCGCCGTCGATAGCTTCTAGGATTGCATCCTTACAGAAAGGCGCTGGTACGTAGATAACGGTAGCAGTTGCTCCGGTTTCAGCCACAGCGTCTTTAACAGTGTTGAACACTGGCAGACCCAGGTGAACCTGACCGCCCTTGCCTGGCGAAACACCGCCAACCATTTGCGTGCCGTATGCGATCGCTTGCTCAGAGTGGAAAGTACCTTGACCGCCAGTGAAACCCTGACAGATAACCTTGGTATCTTTGTTAATTAATACAGACATTATTTGCCCTCCGCAGCAGCAACAACTTTAACAGCAGCGTCAGTTAGCGACTCGGCTGCAATAATGTCAAGACCAGAGTTAGCCAATACTTCGCGACCTAGATCTGCGTTTGTACCTTCTAGACGAACAACCACTGGCACTTCAACACCCACTTCTTTAACAGCGCCGATGATACCTTCTGCGATCATGTCACAACGTACGATACCGCCGAAGATGTTTACTAGCACTGCTTTAACGTTTGCGTCAGACAAGATGATCTTGAATGCTTCAGCAACACGCTCTTTAGTCGCGCCGCCACCAACGTCAAGGAAGTTAGCTGGCTTGCCGCCATGCAGGTTAACGATGTCCATAGTACCCATTGCTAGGCCGGCACCGTTTACCATGCAACCTACGTTACCGTCTAGGGCAACATAGTTCAGCTCGAATTTCGCCGCGTGTGCTTCACGAGCGTCATCCTGTGATGGATCGTGCATGTCACGGATCTTTGGTTGACGGAACAGTGCGTTGCCATCGATACCAATCTTACCGTCTAGACAGTGGATGTTACCTTCGGTAGTGATAACCAGAGGGTTGATCTCAAGCAGTGCGAAATCATGGTCGGTGAACATAGTCGCCAGACCCATGAAGACTTTAGTGAACTGCTTCATCTGAGTTGGGTTTAGACCCAACTTGAAGCCAAGATCACGTGCCTGGTATGGCTGAGGACCAGTCAAAGGATCGATAATCGCCTTGTGGATCAGCTCAGGTGTCTCTTCGGCAACAGTTTCAATCTCAACGCCACCTTCGGTAGACGCCATGAAGACAACGCGACGGGTCGCACGGTCAACAACGGCCCCAAGGTACAGTTCGTTTGCGATATCAGTGCAGCTTTCGACTAGGATCTTAGCAACTGGCTGACCTTTTTCGTCAGTCTGATAAGTCACCAGGTTCTTGCCTAACCAATGCTCAGCAAATGCTCTGATCTCTTCTTTATCGCCGGTAACTTTTACGCCACCTGCTTTACCACGGCCGCCTGCGTGTACTTGACACTTAACAACCCACATATCTCCGCCAATATGGCCAGCCGCTTCTACCGCCTCTTGAGGGGTATCACAAGCATAACCTTCTGACACTGGTAAACCATATTCGGCAAATAGGGCTTTTGCCTGATACTCATGCAAATTCATGATGATCTATCCGTATACTTCTAATCTAATCCAACCGGCTCAGTTGAGTCGGTAGCGAGGGGTGATGCCTACCGTTACCGACAGGCATCGAAACAACATCGTCTTACAGGTCTAATAGTAGACGAGTTGGGTCTTCCAGGAAGTCCTTAATGGCAACCAGGAAGCCAACAGACTCACGACCATCGATGATACGGTGGTCATAAGAGAGTGCTAGGTACATCATAGGTAGAATTTCTACCTGACCATTAACCGCCATTGGGCGATCTTTGATGGCATGCATGCCCAGGATCGCACTTTGTGGCAGGTTAAGGATAGGGGTAGACATCAGCGAGCCAAATACACCGCCGTTAGTCACGGTGAAGTTACCGCCAGTCATGTCGTCAACGGTCAGCTTACCATCGCGGCCCTTGATAGCCAGCTCGCGTACGTTACGCTCGATGTCGGCCAGGCTCATGGTATCAGTGTCACGCAGTACTGGAGTTACCAGGCCGCGAGGAGTCGATACCGCGATGCTTACGTCGAAGTAGTTGTGGTAAACGATATCATCACCGTCGATAGAGGCGTTCACTTCAGGGAAACGCTTCAGGGCTTCGGTCACGGCTTTCACGTAGAAAGACATGAAACCAAGGCGAATGCCGTGCTTCTTCTCGAACAGCTCTTGATACTGCTTACGAATGTCCATGATAGGCTTCATGTTCACTTCGTTGAAGGTCGTCAACATAGCCGTTGAGTTCTTCGCTTCCAGCAGACGGTTAGCAATGGTCTTACGCAGACGCGTCATAGGTACACGCTTCTGGCTACGCTCACCCAGTGGCGCAACAACGGCAGGCGCGTCAGCAGGCTTAGCCGCAGGTGCCGACTTGATGAAGGCTTCCACATCTTCCTTAGTGATACGACCGCCAACACCTGTGCCCTTGATCTTAGCAGCGTCCAGGTTGTGCTCGGCAATCAGACGACGAACAGATGGGCTTAGGGCATCGTTAGTCTCTTCGCTCTCAGCTGCCTGAGGCGCTGCCGCTTCGGCTTGTTCCTTAGAAACTTCCTGACCGGCAACCGCACCAGCAACAAACTTCGCGATAACGGCTTCGGCCAACACTGTGTCGCCTTCTTCCGCCAGGAACTCAACGATTGAACCATCTTCTGGCGCAACCACTTCTAAAACGACCTTGTCGGTTTCGATATCGACCAGGTTTTGATCACGAGACACTTGCTCGCCAGCTTTAACATGCCATGTGGCGATGGTTGCATCAGCAACGGATTCTGGCAGTACGGGTACCTTAATTTCGATACTCATGGAAAGCTATCCTTTTTATAAATTGTCTATTACTACAGTTTTAATGCGCTATTGATTAAAGATTCTTGCTGCTGGGCGTGCAGGGCCGGATAACCACATGCTGGTGCAGCCGAGGCTTCACGACCCGCATAGGTTAATTGAGCACCGGCAGGAATGGCTGCCCAGAAGTGGTGCTGGCTGCAATACCAAGCGCCCTGGTTCTGAGGCTCTTCCTGACACCAAACGAAATCTTTAACGTGCTGATACTGAGCGAGGATTTTTGCCATATCTTCGTGTGGGAACGGGTACAGTTGTTCGACACGGATCAGAGCAACATTATCCAGCTTCTCTTTACGACGCTTCTCAAGCAGTTCGAAGTAAACCTTACCACTACAGAAGACTACGCGATCTACCTTGCTGCTATCGAGTTCATCGATTTCACCAATCACATTTTGGAAGGTGCCTTCGGCAAGCTCATCCAGGCTAGACACGGCCAGCGGATGACGCAGCAATGACTTAGGTGACATCACCACCAGAGGACGACGCATAGGACGCACCACCTGACGGCGTAGCATGTGGTAAACCTGCGCCGGCGTCGATGGGACACACACCTGCATGTTGTGGTTAGCACATAGCTGCAGGAAACGCTCCAGACGTGCACTCGAGTGCTCTGGTCCCTGACCTTCATAGCCATGTGGCAGTAGCATAGTCAAGCCACACAGACGGCCCCACTTCTGCTCGCCAGATGAGAGGAACTGGTCGATCACCACCTGGGCACAGTTAGCGAAGTCACCGAACTGAGCTTCCCAAATGGTCAGGCCGCCCGGCTCAGCGGTCGCATAGCCGTATTCGAACGCCAATACTGAGGCTTCAGACAATACCGAGTCAGAGATATCGATAGGGCCTTGCATGTCAGACAGGTGACGCAGTGGCAGATAAGCGGTAGCGTCATTTTGGTTGTGCAACACGGCGTGACGGTGGAAGAAGGTACCACGGCCAGAGTCTTGACCCGTGATACGCACGCGCTTGTTGTCATCCAAAATAGAGGCGTAAGCCAAGGTCTCGGCAAAGCCCCAGTCCACTAGCTTATCACCGGCGGCCATGGCCACACGGTCTTTGTAGATCTTAGCAACGCGCGACTGTAGCTTATGACTCTCAGGCACATAGCTGATCTTCTCAGCCAACGCCTTCACACGCGCTAGCGGTAACTCGGCAGGATAAGCCTCGTCCCACTCGCGGTTGAGATAAGGCGTCCAGTCAACGGTATGCAGCGTCATTGGGCGCCACTCTTTCACCACGCAATCGCCTTTATCCAAGGCGTCACGGTAGTCGTTGATCATCGCGGTCACGTCATCGGCACCTAGCGCCTTCTCTTCAATCAGACGGTCGGCATAGATCTTACGTGGCGTAGGATGCTTCTTGATCTTGGCATACATCAACGGCTGAGTTGCACTCGGCTCATCGGCCTCGTTGTGGCCGTGACGACGGTAACACACCAGATCGATCACTACGTCACGCTTAAACTCGTTACGGTAATCAACCGCCAACTGAGCAACGAAGGCGACCGACTCAGGGTCATCTGCATTCACGTGGAAGATAGGCGCCTGTACCATCTTAGCGATATCGGTACAGTATTCTGTAGAACGGGTATCTTCGGTCAGGTTAGTGGTAAAGCCCACCTGGTTGTTGACCACGATGCGGATACTGCCGCCTACCTTAAAGGCACGGGTCTGAGACATGTTAAATGTCTCTTGTACTATGCCCTGGCCTGCGATGGCGCTGTCACCGTGAATGGTGATCGGCATGACCTGAAGGCCCGTCTTACAACCGCGGCGGTCCAGACGTGCTCTTACCGAGCCCATGACCACAGGGTTAACGATCTCAAGGTGAGACGGGTTGAAGGCCAGTGCCAGGTGCACGTTGCCACCGGGGGTTTCGAAATCTGAAGAGAAACCTTGGTGATACTTAACGTCACCCGAACCGTTGAGCTCATCGCTGTGCTTACCGGCGAACTCGTCGAACAGCTCAGATGGCTTCTTACCTAGGATGTTAACCAGCAGGTTAAGACGACCACGGTGAGCCATGCCCACGACGATCTCTTTGGTACCGGCTTCACCACCACGGTAGATGATTTCACGCATCATAGGGACCAGCGCGTCACCACCTTCCAGTGAGAAACGTTTTGCGCCGGGGAACTTGGCGCCGAGATACTTCTCCATACCTTCGGCGGCGTTGAGGCCCTCGAGGATGCGAGTCTTGGTATTCTTATCGTAATTCGCTCTACCTAATGATGGCTCCAAGCGTTGTTGGATCCAACGCTTCTCATCGGTATCTGTGATGTGCATGTATTCAGCACCGATAGCACCACCATAGGTCGCTTTCAGTGCTTTAACCAGATCACCTAGCTTCATGGTGTCACCACCGTGAGCGAATGAACCTGTGTTGAATTCACGCTCCATATCTTCGCTGGTTAGGCCGTGGAAGGCCGGGTCCAATTCAGAGACGGTATCGCGCTTCCATAGCCCGAGGGGATCCAGATTCGCATTCTGGTGGCCGCGGAAACGGTAGGCGTTGATCAGCTGAAGAACTTTAACCTGTTTGGCATCGACTTCGGGATCGGTCACACGAGCAGCGCTCTTGTGACGACCGTCTAGCGCCAAACTACGGAAATATTCACGTACTTTAGAGTGGGCAGCTTCGGGCACATCTGCTGTTGCACCGTTGGCATATGGGAGGTTATCAAACACCGCTCGCCAGTCGTCTGATACTGACTGAGGGTCCTCTTGATAGGCTTCATACATCTCTTCTACATAGGTCGAATTAGCCCCGTTTAAATGAGACGATTCGAGCCAGGCTTTCATGATGCCTTGGTGCATTTCTATTCCTTTCAAACTTTATACACGTGTTTTTAGCCAAAGTATTGAAAATGCAATTCAGTCAAATGTACTGCAATTGCAAAATATCTGCCGCCCCTAGAGTCCAGATTTCACGGCATGTGTAGTTCCATTACATAAAAGAGCCACTTCTCACATGGGAGAAGTGACTCTCAATGAGCTATATAATTATTAAAATCAGCTCAGTGTGTTGCATTTATACAGCTCGCTTAAGCAACATAGACTTGATGTGTCCAATTGCTTTAGTCGGGTTGAGTCCTTTTGGACAAACGTCAACACAGTTCATGATGCCATGGCAACGGAATACGCTGTAAGCATCATCGAGCTCAGACAGACGCTCTTCGGTCGCGGTGTCACGGCTATCGATAAGGAAACGATAGGCATGCAACAGGCCGCTTGGACCGACGAACTTGTCTGGGTTCCACCAGAATGATGGACAAGCCGTCGAACAACAAGCACACATGATACATTCATACAGACCGTCCAGGTGCGCACGCTCTTCTGGCGATTGCAGGTGTTCACGGGCTGGTGTCTTGTCATCGTTGATCAGGTAAGGCTTGATCTTCTCGTACTGCTTGTAGAACTGAGTCAGGTCAACAATCAGGTCGCGAACCACAGGCATACCAGGTAGTGGACGTATCTCCAGCTTCTTACCCTTGAAGGTAGAAATAGGCGTGATACAGGCCAGACCGTTCTTACCGTTCATGTTAACGCCATCACTACCACATACACCTTCACGGCATGAGCGACGGAACGCCAACGTTGGGTCTTGTATCTTTAGCTGCATCAGGACATCCAGCACCATCATATCGGTACCTTCTGCCACTTCCAGCGTGTAATCCTTCATGTAAGGCTTAGCGTCTACTTCAGGATTATAGCGATAAATAGCAATCTTCAAATTCATCTTATCTTCCTTAGTAGGTACGCTTGATCGGCGGGAAGGCTTCACGAAGCTTAGGCTCCATGTTCACCGCACGCTTGGTCATCTGCTCAGTCTCAGGATTGAACAGACTGTGACACAACCAGTTCTCATCATCACGCTCGAGGAAGTCTTCACGTGAATGCGCACCACGACTCTCTTGACGGAAGTTCGCCGCGTAGGCCGTTGCAATCGCTGTCGCCATCAGGTTGTCTAGCTCTAGACACTCGATACGCTGAGTATTGAACTCTTTCGAGTTGTCAGACAGCTTGGCATTGGCCAGACGCTCACGAATCGCCTTAAGCTCTTCGAGGCCTTCTGCCATCGCCTCACCGGTACGGAATACCGAGAAGTTAAGCTGCATACAAAGCTGAAGATCTTTACGGATCTGCGCAGGGTCTTCACCGTCTTTGTTGCTTTCCCAACGATTAAGACGCTCAAGTGACTTAGCAATATCTGCATCGCTCGCATCTTTCGGTGTTGCAGTCTCATCCAGCGCCTTACCCAGGTGCTGACCAGCTGCGCGGCCGAAGACCACGAGGTCGAGTAGTGAGTTACCACCCAGGCGGTTCGCACCGTGTACCGATACACAGGCAATCTCACCCACGGCAAACAGACCAACCACATCGCTTTCGCTGCCATCTTCGTTCTTACGGATCACCTGACCGCTGACCTTAGCAGGTAGACCACCCATCATGTAGTGACAGGTTGGCAGTACAGGGATTGGACCATCAGCCGGATCGATGTGCGCGAAGGTACGAGACAGTTCGCAAACGCCTGGTAGACGTGCTTCCAGGGTCTCTTTACCTAAGTGATCTAGCTTAAGTAGACAGTGAGGGCCTAGTGGGCCATCAAGGCCGCGACCTTCACGGATCTCGGTCATCATAGAACGTGCTACCACGTCACGTGATGCCAGGTCTTTCGCGTTTGGCGCATAACGCTCCATGAAGCGCTCGCCATCTTTGTTCAGCAGGTATCCGCCTTCACCACGACAACCTTCGGTAACCAGTACACCCGCGCCGGCGATACCGGTTGGGTGGAACTGCCACATCTCCATGTCTTGCATCTGCACGCCAGCGCGCATCGCCATACCAACACCGTCACCGGTATTGATGTGGGCGTTGGTAGTTGAGGCGTAGATACGACCCGCACCACCAGTAGCCAGAATAGTGGCCTTAGACTTGAAGTAAACGATCTCGCCGGTTTCGATTTCAATTGCAGTACAACCTACGATGGCGCCGTCTTCGTTCTTCACTAGATCCAGTGCATACCACTCAGAGAAGACTTCGGTCTTATGCTTAACGTTCTGCTGGTATAGGCAGTGCAGCAAGGCGTGACCGGTACGGTCAGCCGCCGCTGCGGTACGTGCCGCCTGCTCGCCACCGAAGTTTTTCGATTGGCCGCCGAAAGGACGCTGATAAATTTTACCGTTTTCGAAACGAGAGAATGGCAGACCCATATGCTCTAGCTCGATAATGGCTTCAGGACCGGTTTGACACATAAATTCGATCGCGTCTTGGTCGCCGATGAAATCGGAACCCTTAACGGTATCGTACATGTGTTGTTCCCAATGGTCTTCATGGGCGTTGCCTAGGGCGACGGTAATACCACCCTGGGCCGAAACCGTATGAGAACGGGTTGGGAATACTTTAGATAACAGCGCGCAGCTCTTACCTTCTTTAGAAATCTGTAGTGCAGCTCGCATACCCGCGCCACCGGCGCCAATGACGACTGCATCAAACTCACGTACTGGAATACTCACTTAAACACCCCACACAATAACAATGCCAGCAGCCAGGTAAGAAAGTGCTGCTACGACGAAGACGAATTGGAGTACGCCACGAAGGGCTACCGGCTTAACATAGTCGGTAAGCACCTGCCAGATACCGATCCAGGCGTGAACCAGGATGGCCACCAGGGCAAGAAGCGTAAACACTTTCATCGGCAAAGCACTGAACAAACCGTGCCATACGTCATAAGTGAGAGGCGAACTAGCTGCGATGAATCCTACTAAGAAAATGGTGTAACAAGTAAGGATCACGGCACTAGCACGAAGAAGAATAAAATCATGAACGCCACTGCGTCCAAGACTCGCTGCATTTGTTACCATACCCAAATCCCCGCAATGATTGACCATGCCGCAGCAATAACGAAGGCGGCTTTCGCTGAAGCGTTACCCGATTCCAACTCTTCCCAACGACCGGTATCCATGATCAGATGGCGTACGCCAACAATCAGGTGGTAACCCAGTGCGGTCAGAATTCCCCAGACAACGAACTTAACGATAAAGGTATCAAATAGAGATTGAATGCCTGCGAAACTCTCAGCAGATGCGAGTGATTCACTCAACATCCAGATAAGAATGCCGACGGCAAACAGCATGATGACACCGGAGACACGGTGTAGGATTGACGCAATCGCTGTTGCAGGAAAGCGAATGGTCTGCAGATCTAGATGGACAGGTCTTTGCTTTTTCACGTTCTGCTCACTCTGCTCCATTGAGCATTATTTTTGTTATTGAACCTCTTTCGAACGAAATTTGACCAGCAAGCAAACTTACCACCTCCTCTCGCCTCAAAAGGAAAGTTGAAACAAACAGTTAACTAATTCAAAAATCACTAAATAAGTATGTAAATAATGGTCTTCGAATTGGTTTGTTTGCAGCTCTTTCGAGCCGAAGCAAGTATACGCCCCACAAATGTCAAATACAAACATCACATTATGCAAATTTTGTTTTTTTGGTAAAAAAATCTGCCAAGTCGCTGTATTGGCGGGCACTTACGTCAAATTAAGACCATGGTCTAACGAATTTAAACGCTTATTTAAATTGAAATGTGATCTAGATTCACTGTAAAGTATTGGCGTTTGACAAAGCCGCACTCACATAAGAATGAAGTAAGGAGAACGGGGTATGGCTGATAATATAGCCAAATTGGAACTACCAGGGAACGATTCGATTGACCTGCCTATCAAGAAAGGAACGGCGGGATTTGATGTTATCGACATCAGCAAACTCGGTAGCAAAGGTCATTTTACATTTGACCCAGGATTCCTAGCGACAGCATCCTGCGAATCAGCTATCACTTACATTGATGGCGCCCAAGGTATACTTTTACACCGTGGTTACGCGATCGACGAACTTGCCGTCGATTCAGACTATTTAGATCTTTGTTATCTACTGCTTTACGGTGAGTTACCTAACAAGGCTCAATACGACAAATTTGTTTACACGGTTAAGACTCACACTATGGTTAACGAGCAACTGGCTTCGTTCTTCCGTGGTTTCCGCCGTGACGCACACCCAATGGCCATGCTATGTGGTGTGACAGGCGCATTGTCTGCATTCTACCAAGACTCTCTTGACGTTAACGACGAACATCACCGCGAAATTGCGGCGTTCCGTTTAGTCTCTAAGATGCCGACTATCGCCGCCATGTGTTACAAGTATTCAATTGGTCAGCCATTTGTTTACCCACGTAACGACCTAAGCTATGCGGGCAACTTCCTAAGCATGATGTTTGCGGTACCTTGTGAAGAGTACAAGGTTAACCCAATCATCGAGCGCGCCATGGACCGTATCTTTATTCTGCACGCGGATCACGAGCAAAACGCCTCGACTTCTACCGTGCGACTAGCCGGTTCATCGGGTGCCAACCCATTTGCATGTATCGCAGCGGGTATCGCTTCACTATGGGGCCCTGCACACGGCGGCGCTAACGAAGCTTGCCTGAACATGTTGGAAGAGATCGGTACTGTCGATCGTATTCCTGAGTTCATCGCTCGTGCTAAAGATAAGGAAGATCCTTTCCGTCTGATGGGCTTCGGTCACCGCGTCTACAAGAACTTCGACCCTCGCGCCAAGGTTATGCGCGAAACCTGTCATGAAGTACTTGCAGAGCTTAAGGTTAATGACCCACTACTGGATGTGGCGATGGAACTTGAGCGTATCGCACTGGAAGATGAGTACTTCGTATCGAAGAAGCTCTATCCAAACGTCGATTTCTACTCAGGCATCATCATGAAGGCTATCGGCATTCCAACAAGCATGTTCACCGTACTGTTCGCCCTTGCGCGTACCGTTGGTTGGATTGCTCACTGGAAAGAGATGCTGGATCAGCCTGGTCACAAGATCAGCCGTCCACGCCAGCTCTACACAGGTTCGGCAGAACGCGACTTCGTCAAACTGGACCAGCGTTAATCACTGCGGCCTAATCTTAAAAAGCACCCCTAGGGTGCTTTTTTTATGCCTCTCTTTCGTCCCGTATCCCACTCGTCCCGTATCCCACTCATCCCGCTCGGCACCTTCAACCCTCCTTATTCTCCCCTTTCATCCCACATCGCCCTGACTTCCACGCCTTCTGATACCGGCCCTTCTATCGCTGACCTTTTATATCCAGCCTTATACCAATCGTAATAAACAATTGATCATTCTAGCTTGTTAAAACGCTCGATAACTGTATTAGTATTTTTAATTGTAGAATAACTACTTATCTAAAAATCCTGCTTTGTTCTCATGCGTTTTTCCTGCGCTATTTCTGATCACATGTTTACTGTGATTGGTATTAAACCCCGAAGCTTATATGGCGAGGGTTAACCCCCTACTTTATATGACTAAAGTTATATGACTAGAGTTATATGAGTAAAGTTTGGTGCCTTGAGTTTTTATCAACGACCGACTCCAGTGAGCCCTTTGGTTTGTGTCATCGTCGCCATGCAAGATAGGGTTAACACTTGAGATACATTTTGTATCAAATCCAATTTGCACTGACCTTGGCAATAGGTCTTAACTGTAGATTAGTCAAAAGCATCACATGTTAAACATTTTCGCTACAAACCAGTTAACAAATTCACCGCGCCCGGACAGGTTTTGAAGTAAGCAACTGATATAAATAGGTTTAACATTTTGGCACACCTTGTGCTTACTAAGGCTAATTGGATAAATAACATAGGTATCTTCACATGGAATCTTTTTCAAAGTTTAAGTTGGCACTCCCCCTACTTTTTGTTGCCGTACTCAGTGCATGTGGTAATGAGGAAACAAAGAAAGAAGAAGAAAAGTACGCCGTCCCCGTCGAAACCACGACCGTCATACAAGGTGATGTCTCCTCTTTTTATAGCACTACAGCTACCCTGGAAGCCCCTCAGGAAGCAGACGTGGTCAGCCGCATTGCAGGGCTTATCGAATCCATTAAGGTAGAAGAAGGCGATCGCGTCACCAAGGGACAGCTGTTAGCGGTTATCGATGCCAAGCGCCAACGTTACGATCTGGCCCGTTCGCAGGCCGAAGTGGAGATCATCGAGCAGGAGCTCAACCGTTTGAAGAAGATGAGCAATAAAGAGTTCATCAGCGCCGACTCCATGGCCAAACTCGAATATAACCTCCAAGCCGCGATTGCCAAGCGCGACCTTGCCGCGCTGCAAGTTCAGGAGAGCATGGTGCGCTCCCCTATCGACGGTGTTGTCGCCAAGCGCTACGTGAAGGCTGGCAACATGGCTAAAGAGTTTGAGCAGCTATTCTATGTAGTCAATCAAGACGAGCTATACGGCATAGTACACCTGCCAGAGGCACAGCTTCAGAGCCTACGTTTAGGCCAGGAGGCCGAGCTTTATGCCAACAAGCATACCAAAGAAACCATACATGCCAAGGTGCTGCGGATCAGCCCCATAGTGGATCCCCAAAGCGGTACCTTTAAGGTCACTCTATCGGTTCCCAACCAAAACGCACAGCTCAAGGCGGGTATGTTTACTCGCGTAGAGTTGCGATACGACACCCACAGCAATGTGATCACAGTGCCCTACAACGCCGTCGTCAATCAGGACAACCAATACGCCCTGTATGTCGTGCAGGGTGAGAATGCCCTGCGCCGCGAAGTCGCCCTGGGTTATCGCGAGGCCGATACCGTTGAGGTGGTCTCCGGGCTAGAGCCGGGCGAGCAGATAGTGATCCGCGGTCAACAAAACCTGAAAGACCAGTCGTTAGTTGAAGTGATCAGCCAACTAGACGTTGCTCGCGCACAACAATAACGGGAACTTAGCTTATGTCGATTATTAATACTTCCGTTAAACGGCCGGTATCCGTGTGGATGTTTATGCTGGCGGTGATCCTGTTTGGCATGGTGGGTTTCTCTCGCCTGGCGGTGAAACTCCTGCCGGATCTCAGCTACCCCACCATTACCATACGCACCCAATATGAAGGCGCGGCGCCGGTAGAGGTAGAACAGCTGGTCTCTAAGCCTATCGAAGAAGCCGCCGGTATCGTTAAGGGGCTGCGCAAGATTAGCTCCATCTCCCGCTCAGGCATGTCCGATGTAGTTCTCGAATTTGAATGGGGCACAGACATGGATATGGCCAGCCTGGAGGTCAGGGAAAAGCTAGATACCATAGAGCTGCCACTGGATGTGAAGAAGCCACTCTTGCTGCGCTTTAACCCTAACTTAGATCCAATCGTGCGTCTGGCGCTCTCCCTGCCCGACGCCGATGATCAGTCACTCAAGCAGATGCGCACCTTTGCCGAGGAGGAGCTTAAGCGTCAGCTGGAGTCACTCAGCGGTGTCGCCGCCGTCAGACTCTCGGGCGGTCTGGAGCAAGAGGTGCATATTCAGCTCAATCAGGAGAAGCTGACCCAGCTTAATCTGAACGCCGACAAGATCCGCGAGCGTATCGCCGCCGAAAACATCAACCTCTCTGCCGGCAAGGTAGTACAGGGCGAGAAAGAGTACCTGGTTCGTACCCTCAACCAGTTCAACTCCTTAGATGAATTGGGTCAGATCATCGTCTATCGCGATAACCAGACCCTGGTACGTCTGTTCGAGGTGGCGGACATCATCGACGCCCATAAGGAGCGCAACGACATCACCCGTATCGGCTCGGCCGAGTCTATCGAGCTGGCCATCTATAAGGAGGGTGATGCCAACACGGTTGCCGTGGCCCGCAAAGTCACCGCTAAGCTCGATGCCCTGAAGAAGCTCAACGAGAAGGCGGAGCTTAAGGTGATCTATGACCAGTCAGAGTTTATCGAGAGCGCCGTGAGCGAAGTGACCTCGGCGGCGCTGATAGGTAGTCTGCTGTCTATGCTGGTGATCTACCTGTTCCTCAGGGACATAGTGCCGACCCTTATCATCTCCATCTCGATTCCGTTTTCGGTTATCGCCACCTTTAACATGATGTATTTCGCCGACATCAGTCTCAACATCATGTCGCTGGGCGGTATCGCGTTGGCGGTAGGTCTCTTGGTAGATAATGCCATCGTGGTGCTGGAAAACATCGACCGCTGCCGCAAGCTAGGCATGAACAAGCTCGACGCCGCGGTGACAGGCACTAAAGAGGTGGCTGGGGCTATCTTCGCCTCCACCATGACGACGCTGGCGGTATTTGTGCCACTGGTATTTGTCGACGGTGTTGCCGGCGCCCTCTTCTCTGACCAAGCCTTAACAGTGACCTTTGCCCTACTCGCCTCGCTGCTGGTTGCGCTGACCACGATTCCTATGCTGGCATCGCGCGAAGGCTTTAAGGCTCTGCCGCATCTGGTGCAGAAACGCGAAAAGCCGGTTCTCGACACTAAGTTTGCCAAGGTAAAACACTATGGCGCCACCGTCTGCTCTTTCCCCTTCGTGCTGCTGTTTAGCTACTTGCCATCACTACTGCTGACGCTGGTATTGATGCTTAGCCGCGCATTCTCCTGGCTTGCAGGCCTGGTGATGCGCCCTATCAGCGCGGCATTTAACTGGTTCTATAAGTTGCTCGAGAGTGTTTATCACAAGCTGCTGCGCCAGGCGCTGAAATTCAGCTGGCTAACAATGGCCATCGCCCTCACTCTCACTGTGGGCACCATGAGCCTAGTGCCAAAACTGGGCATGGAGCTGATTCCGCCGATGAACCAGGGTGAGTTTTATGTGGAGGTCTTGTTGCCGCCGGGCACAGAGGTGAGAGAGACCGACAGAGTCCTACAGAAGCTGGCGTTGTCCATCAAGGACAGAGAGGATGTTAAACATGCCTACAGCCAAGCCGGTAGCGGCGGTCTGATGACCTCAGATACCTCGCGCGGCGGCGAAAACTGGGGCCGTCTGCAGGTGGTGCTTGCCGATCATCAAGCCTTCGATGCAGTTACCCGTGTGCTGCGCAGCACGGCTATGCGTATCCCTGAGCTGGAGGCTAAGATCCGACATCCTGAGCTGTTTAGCTTCAAAACACCGCTGGAGATTGAAGTGATTGGTTATGATCTGGCCCAGCTTAAACAGACCGCGGATAACCTCATCAGCGCCCTGTCGGACTCAGATCGTTTCGCCGACCTCAACACCAGCCTGCGTGACGGTCAGCCAGAGCTTAGCATCCGCTTCGATCATGCTCGTCTCGCCGCGTTGGGCATGGACGCGCCAACCGTCGCTAACCGCATCGCCCAGCGCATCGGTGGCACTGTGGCCAGCCAATACACGGTACGCGACAGAAAGATCGACATCTTGGTGCGCAGCGAACTCGAGGAGCGCGACCAGATAAGCGATATCGATTCGATGATCATCAACCCCAACAGCAATCAGCCTATCCCGCTGAGCGCGGTAGCCGATGTCTCGCTAAACCTGGGACCATCAGCGATCAACCGTATCAGCCAGCAACGCGTGGCTATCGTGTCGGCTAACCTCGCCTATGGCGATCTTAACGACGCCGTGCTGGAGGCAAGAAGCATCATAGATCAGCAAAACCTGCCTAGCTCGATTCAGGTGCGCTTCGGCGGCCAGAATGAAGAGATGGAGCACTCGTTCCAGTCGCTACAGATCGCCCTGATCTTGGCCGTCTTCCTGGTATATCTGGTGATGGCGAGTCAGTTCGAGTCCCTGGTGCATCCGCTGCTTATTCTTATCGCCGTACCTATGGCGGTAGGTGGTAGCATCTTTGGCCTGTTCATTACTCAGACCCATCTGAGTGTGGTGGTCTTCATCGGGCTTATCATGCTGGCGGGTATCGTCGTTAACAACGCCATCGTATTGGTCGATCGCATCAATCAGCTACGTCAGCAAGGCATCGAAAAACTCAGCGCCATCGAAGAGGCCGCCAAGTCACGCCTGCGCCCTATCGTCATGACCACTATGACGACGGCTCTAGGTCTGGCGCCGATGGCACTGGGCTTAGGCGATGGCAGCGAAGTACGCGCGCCCATGGCGATCACCGTTATCTTTGGTCTGTCACTGGCCACCCTGCTGACACTCGTGGTGATCCCGGCGCTATATGCCCTGTTCGATCGCAAGGCCTTTGACGCGCCGGCCAAAGTGGCTCAAGAGGGAGAATCAGCATGAATATCACCCGATTAGCCCTTGCCAGACCCGTGACCACCAGCATGTTCTTCGTGGCCATACTGCTCTTTGGTCTGGCCTCGAGTCGCCTGCTGCCGCTGGAGATGTTTCCCGGCATAGAGATGCCCCAGGTGTTGATTGAAGTCCCCTACAAGGGCTCTACCCCTGCGGAAGTCGAACGTGAGATCACCAACGTCCTAGAAGAGTCCCTCGCCACCATGGGGGGGATCGAGGAGTTGAGATCCCGCTCGTCGCAAAACGGCGCCGAGATCGAGCTCAGAATGAAGTGGGGCGAGAATGTCTCCACCAAGAGCCTGGAGGCCAGGGAAAAGGTGGATGCGGTGCGCCACCTGCTGCCTAAAGATGTCGAACGCGTCTTTATCCGTCAGTTCTCGACCGCCGACATGCCGGTGCTGACCATACGCATCTCAAGTGAACGAGAGCTCTCTGGCGCCTTCGATCTGCTGGATAAACAGCTGAAGAAGCCGTTAGAGCGAGTCGAAGGTGTCTCTCAGGTGACTCTGTATGGCGTCGAGCAGAAGCAGATAGAGATCAGAATCGATGCCGATAAGCTCAGTGCCACAGGAATAAGCAGCGCCATGCTGCAACAAAGACTGGGGCAGGAGAACTTTATCGTCAGCGCGGGGACACTGAGGGCCAACACCCGAGTGTATCAGGTATCGCCAAAGGGTGAGTTTCGCGATCTCGACGATATCTCTGCCCTAGTGCTGATCCCTGGCGTCACCCTAGGCGATATCGCCAGTATTCGCTATGCCCTGCCCGAGCGCCTAGACGGTCGACACTTAGATCAAAAGTACGCCGTTGGCCTGGATGTGTTCAAAGAGTCTGGTGCCAACCTGGTGGATGTCTCTGAGCGTGTGCTCAAGGTGATCGAGGCGGCCAAACAAGATCAGCAGTTCAACGGCATCAAGCTGTTCATCATGGAAGATCAGGCCTATGGGGTGAAATCCTCGCTATCGGATCTGCTGGCGGCCGGTCTTATCGGCGCACTACTTTCCTTTGCCGTGCTCTATCTGTTTTTGCGCAACCTTAAGATGACCCTGGTTGTGGTCTCTTCTGTGCCCATCTCCCTGTGTATGACACTGGCGGGCATGTATTTCTTAGGTTACAGCCTGAACATTCTCTCCATGATGGGGCTACTGCTGGCGGTGGGTATGCTGATCGACAATGCGGTGGTGGTCAGTGAGAGTGTGCTGCAGGAGAAACAGCATCAAGGCAAGGCCTCGACATCCGAAGCCGTACTCACAGGGGTGAACAAGGTTGCCCTGGCCGTGCTGGCCGGCACACTCACCACGGCCATTGTGTTTCTGCCCAATATCTTCGGCGTCAAGGTAGAGCTGACCATCTTCCTGGAGCATGTGGCCATTGCCATCTGTATCTCGCTGGCAGCATCGCTGTTAGTGGCGAAAACATTGATCCCCTTGATGTTAACTAAGCTGCATTTCGACATCGACACTAACCCAAAGCAGAGCAAACTCGAGTCTTTCTACAGCGCAGCCTGGCGTGGATCTTACACAGACCCAAACGCTCAGGGCTGATTGCCGTGATCATCCTGGCCTCAACGGCGCTGCCGCTGAGCATGGTCCAACAAGATCAAAGCGACGGCGAGGGCAACAACCGTCTCTACATCAACTATCAGGTTGAGGGGCGTCACAGCCTGGACGTCACCGAGGCGATGATCAACCGCATGGAAGATTACCTCTACGCCAATAAAGAGGAGTTCTATATCGATTCTGTCTACAGCTACTTCTCGGCCGACAGAGGTCAGTCGACCCTGCTGCTGCAGGAAGATGCCGACATAGATATCAAGGCGCTTAAGCGCAAGATCCGCGACGGTTTCCCCAAATTCTCCATCGCCAAGCCACAATTTGGCTGGGGTAACGACAACAACGGCATACGCGTCACCCTCACGGGCCGCTCCACCAGCGAACTGATCACCATCAGTGAGCAAGTTGTACCTCTACTCTCTAAAATAGATGGCCTCATCGATGTGCGCTCTGAGCTTAACAGCACACAGCAGGAGGTGATCATCGAGCTGGACCGCACCATGGCGGCGAGACTGGATCTCAGCCTGAGTGAGCTTGCCCGCAGCGTGTCCATGGCTCTGCGGGGATCGCCGCTGCGCTCCTTCAGACACGATCCCAGCGGTGAGCTGCGTATCGAGCTGGCCTACGATAAACAGTGGCGTGAGTCACTCGAAAGACTGAAAGAGCTGCCCATAGTGCGTCAAGACAATCGCGTCTATACCCTGCAGAGTCTGGCCGAGATCTCGATTCGTCCACGCTTCGATACTATCCGTCACTATGATCGTCAGACCGCGCTCTCTATCGGTGCCAACCTGGATGAGATGACCACGGAAGAGGCACAAAAAGCTATCACCCAGGTGATGGATGCGGTGCAGTTCCCCGCAGGCTATGGTTACTCGCTACGCGGTGGATTCCAGCGTCAGGATGAAGATCAGGCCATCATGGCAACTAACATGATCTTGGCCATCGCCATGATCTATATCGTCATGGCCGCCCTGTTCGAATCACTGCTGCTGCCAACGGCCATCATCACCTCTATCCTCTTCTCCATCACAGGGGTGTTCTGGGCGCTGCTGCTGACGGGCACCAATATGTCGATCATGGCGATGATAGGGATTCTGATCTTGATGGGTATCGTGGTGAACAACGGCATAGTGTTAGTCGACCAGATCAACCAGAAGACACCCGAACTGGATCGCCTGTCGGCCACCATAGAGGCCGTGTGTATCACACGTCTGCGTCCCGTGCTCATGACTGTGGGTACCACGGTACTAGGCCTGATACCACTGGCCATGGGCGACACCCAGATTGGTGGCGGTGGCCCACCCTATTCGCCTATGGCGATCGCCATCATTGGCGGCTTGAGCTTCTCGACGCTTACCAGTCTATACCTGGTGCCACTCTGCTATCAGGCCTTGTATCGCATGCGACATCAGGCTGCGATCAAGCTAGGTAACGCCGACAGGTTCACCCGGCGCATCATGCCCTGGGCACACTAAAGACTCCCCAAATCAAAGGCTGCATCTTGCAGCCTTTTTGTTATGCAACTATATAAACTGAACCGATAAGAAAAAAAAGGTCCATTTATGAACAACATCTTAGGTCTCGCCCTTGCAGGCGTGCTCATCGGCAGTTACGGCACAAGCCTAGGCTGCCTGGCCGCCGAAGATAAGTTTGCCGAGGTCGAAATCACAGCAACTAAACTGACAGACCATGTCTACATGCTAAGTGGCGCGGGCGGTAACATAGGCGTATCGGCGGGAGAAGATGGCCTGCTAATCATCGACGATCAGTTTGCACCACTGGCAGATAAAATTAGCACTGCACTGGCTAACATTCAGCCCGGCAAGCCCAAATATATCGTCAATACCCACTACCATGGGGATCATACAGGCGGTAACCGCATCTTCGGCCAACAGGGCATTATTTTCGCCCATGACAATGTGCTTAAACGGCTAGCAAGCGACGAGGACTATAGCAAGCAGGCCTTACCCAGCATCACTTATGATCAGGGCATTAAGATCCACTTCAATGGCGACACCCTCTCGCTGATGTACCTACCAGCAGGTCATACAGACGGTGATAGCGTGATCTTCTGGCATGATGCCCCAGTGGTGCATATGGGTGACCTCTTCTTTAAGGACAGATTCCCCTTTATCGATCTCAAGGCCGGCGGCTCTGTGGTCGGTTTTCGCGACAACGTTGCCACACTCCTCGCCAAGATCGATGACGATGCTAAAATCATCCCAGGCCACGGCGGTCTCGCCAACAAGCAGGATCTCATCAAATTTAAGCAGATGTTAGACACCTCTATCGACTGGATGAACACCCAGCTGAAATCGGGCAAGTCGCTCGACGCGATAAAGCAACAAGGCTTACCCGAGAAGCTTAAGCAATGGGAGTGGCGATTTATCTCTCAGGAAACCTGGATAGAGACCCTCTATAGCGGCCTTAAGGCGAACTAACCCATAAAAGGTCGCGACTCTGGTAGGCTGTATACCAGCCCCAACCTGATAAATTAAAGCGCAGCTGTAAGGGCTGCGCTTTTTCATAGCTAAACCTGCCACCACCTCTTGCGCCATCATAATGCCACCTTAATGACAGCGCAGTTATCAAGACACACACTGCGCCCAATCTAGGAAAAAACACGCAAAAACAAGCACACATGAGCTTGATGAGAACTCGGGGCAAAGCGCCAATAAAACCAGGCTGATAATCCCCCGCAAAGCTAGACCACATAAGGCATCTTCAGTGGCATTGACTGCACATGGAAATAATCATAATTAGATACACTATCAACTTGCGTTCGCACCAAGCTTTCCTAAAATTTAAGCATCCTATTTAGCAAATGCATTGGCTGTCTTGGGGCCCCGGCTAAGGATTCAGCGTGAGTAACCGCAAGAGGAATTTAACTCACAAGGAACGTAACATATTGGTATTAAACCTCACGGATGAAGTCTGTCTTACCGATAATCAAACTAACGCTTCCCAGTGGCATTTCAATCATGCTGGCACCCTCAGTGCGGCCTACAAGGCGCTAGAGTCGTTCCCTTGCCAAATCGCCATCGCCATCATAGATCTCCCCCATCAGCAGGTTGTACTGCGCGCAATAGAGCTTCTCTCAGCGCGCCAACCCGGCTTACTCTGGCTGGCGATCTCCTTAGACAGTCCTAAGAAGATGGATAATCTGTGTTTCTGTTTTACAGATTACTTCCTGGATTTTCATCACCTTCCTATAGATTGGCAACGACTCAATCACACCCTGGGCCACCTGTGTGGCATGGCTCAGTTAAATGAACGTTGGAGCAAAGAGCAGACTACACACCAATCAAAGTCTTTCTTCTTTGGTGAATCTAAGGTCATGCAAACCCTGCGTGACAACCTCTATAAGATCGCCAAGTCTGATGAAACTGTGTTGATTGGTGGCGAAACCGGTACGGGAAAAGGCCTGTGCGCCAACTTAATCCACTCTCTCTCGTCTCGTAAAAATGGCCCCTTTATCACGGTTAACTGTGGCGCCCTGCCCCCAACGCTGATCCATTCAGAGCTGTTTGGTCACGAGAAAGGCGCCTTCACAGGCGCCGACCGGCAATACATAGGCCGAATAGAGCGCGCCAATAAGGGAACCCTGTTTTTAGATGAGATTGGTGATCTGTCCCTCGAATTGCAAATCAATCTGCTGCAGTTTCTTGAAGAGCATTACATCGAGCGAATCGGTGGTCAAAAGACCACAGAAGTGGATTGCCGCATCATATTCGCGACCCATGTTAACCTTGAGAACGCCGTCGAAGAGGGCAAATTCAGAGAGGATTTGTTTTACCGAATCAATATCATACAAATTGAGTTACCCAGCCTGAGAGAACATAAGCAAGATATTCCTCTCTTGGCTCAAGACTACTTAACTAAACTTGCTCCACCCAATCGTCAATTTCAGTTTCACCAGGACGCATTACTCGCCATGAGCAACTACCAATGGCCGGGCAATGTGCGCGAGCTAAAAAATCGCATTCAGCGCGCCATCATCATGACCGAGAGCGACATCATCACCGAAGCCAACCTGGGCATTAAATTCGCGTGTTCGGCAAACGATGATTCCGATGTGGTCGATCTGGCGCAACACAGAACCGAAATTGATACCGAACTGCTATTGGCCGCCATTAAGCGCAATAACCACAACATCTCGGCGGCGGCCCGTGAACTCAACATCTCCCGAACGACTTTCTATCGCCTCATCAAGAAGTGCAAGATTAAGCTATAGCCAAGTCAGTGGCACCAAACGAGGATCGACTTATGCCATCAACTCATTCGACAGTGATAGTCTGCCTATCTTTACTGTTTTTTGCTGCAGCCTGTCAGCAAACAAATGATGACAAACAAAAACAGGAGATTGCCTATCTGAAACAAGAGGTTGGCCAACTTCAACAACAAGTGGCCATCATGGGCAGTCAGATCAAAGAGATACATACGGTAGTCATGAGAGGCCAGAAGCTGCAACATCGCAACCTACCGACACAAAACAACCCAGATGAGGATGGTAAACTTCCCTCCATAGGAAAAGCCACGGCTCGAATCGCCATCATTGAATTTTCAGACTTTCAATGCCCCTACTGCAAGCGATACATGGACAATACCTTCACCAAGATCAAGAGCGACTATATCGACACCGGCAAGGTGAAGTATATCGCCAGGGACTTCCCTTTAGGTTTTCACCCTAAGGCCAAAGGGGCTGCCATTGCCGCCAACTGTAGCCTGCAACAAGACGCCTATTGGCCCATGCGAGATGCGCTGTTTAAAAACATGCGACAGCTAGGTGACAAACTCTATCAAGACACGGCGACACAGCTTTCTCTGGACATGACTAAGTTCACTGCCTGCCTCGAAGATCAAGCCATCATGAATAAGATTAAGCAAGATATAAGTTATGGCTCATCGGTAGGTGTTCGTGGCACCCCAAGCTTCCTCATAGGAAGACTGGAGAACAATCGGCTGCTCAAACCTAAGCTTCTTACCGGGGCGCAAAGTTTTGACGTCTTTAAAGCCAGCATAGATGCCCTGGAACCGTCTCCCCAAGCCAACTAACTCAAATAAATCGCCGCAAAGTGTTTTTGAGCGAAGCACCTTTAATTTGCTCACTTTTCAACTTTGCGGCGCATCAATTAGGCTCGCACAACATCTCTCATTTAGCTTTGCCAACAATTGGCGAACCCGAAACTCATTTCGCCCATCACTAGGCTCTTGTCCACCTCAAGTTTGAACTTTGCACTGTGTTACACATATGTAACACACTGGCTCCGCCGCCTAAACCAAAAACCACAAAAATCACTTAATATCAACATCTTAGCCTTTTGGCCTAATGCTTGCTGTTAATAGAACATCAATTTGGATACTGCATATGGACAGCCTTTTTTCCACATCCTCTGCAGTGACTAAAAAGCGGCATACGCCGAACAAGTAAGTCTAAGTAAACACTTTTGAGAAAATGATCCTGGTTTTGATGGCAGAAGTTAAGCCATAGCAACAAGGAACAGAAGTCATCAAATTTGTAGGAGATACGACAATGAGATTCAATAAACTTGCAATCATGTGTTGTGCAGCCTGCTTTACCGCTGCAAGCGCATTTGCCGCCGACGATCAACTCGAACTCGACGGTAACGTAAAAAATAACGGTATGAATGACTGGGAGCAAGTCCTCATAGACGGCGCTGGAGCTATCGCAATTTCAGTCGATAGAGAAACGGGCATGGCTGGCGTAATACCGGATCTTCCTCCCAAAACAATTTTCTGGAAAGGTGGTTCGAAAGATACCAACGACGTGACAGAGTGGTGGTACAAAGACGGTGCCGTCCCCGATAAGGATGACATTAGAAACGGTATTGCTGCAGCCTATCGTGACAGTAACGATGATCTGGTTTTCTACTTTGGTGCCGATCGTTACGCCAACAATGGTGACGCGATCTTCGGATTCTGGTTCTTCCAGGCAGATGTTGGCCCCAACGGTAGCAATCAATTCACGGGACAACATACAGACGGCGATCTGTTTATCGTGATGGAATATCCGCAAGGCTCGAATGCGGAACCTTTCGTCCAAGTCATGGAATGGCTAGAAGGCGGCGGTGATGTGTCAGACAACCTGAAACTGCTCTACAACTCTGAAAACGATACCATGCATAGTGCTAAATGTGATGCGATCGATGTCGCAGAAGAAGCCTGTGCGATTACCAACGAAGACGACTCACAGATGACAGTGTGGGACTACATGGCGAAAGATGGCTCAACAGCTACTTATCCCCACGAATCATTCTTTGAGGGTCGAGTGAACGTTAGTGAGATCTTGGGAGATAATATCCCATGTTTTAGCAGCTTCTTAATTGAAACGCGTTCCTCACGTTCGGAAACCGCTCAGCTTAAAGACTTCATCGGCGGTGAATTCCCACTGTGTAGCATTATGGTCACTAAAACCTGTAAGGTAGAAAGACTAGCGCTAGCCAGTGACAACACAACGAAAACCTATGTCGCTTCATTCGAAGCAACCGTTACCAATGACGGCTCAGGTGCTTATGATGCTGATTTCCCACTCATGCTAGTGGATGATGCAGGTACACCTATGGACACAAGCGATGATGTTGTCATTGACGAAACAGTTGGTTATTTCAACGGCGGACTGGGATTGGCTGGTGGAGCGAGTTTCCAATATTCTGGCACTTTCTTTACCGATGACAATCCACCAATGAACACTATTGAAGCAACGGTTGACTTTGGTAGCTCCACAGCCTCAGACGATTTTACTATTGAATGTAGCTCATTGGATCTCAATCCAGCGATTGATTTGACCAAAGTCTGTACATCTGAGCTAGTCGAAGATGGCGGAGAGGTAATATTGAGTGTCGATTACGATATAGTCTCTTGTAACTTAGGTGATGTACCACTAAATGCAGAGATTAGTGATGCGACTGTAGGTCTTACCGATGTGCCTTATCTCCTCGACATCGCACAAGCTTGTGAAATCGATACAGACTGTTCAGTCGGTACCTGTGATAATGGTCTATGTCTAGAAGCACCGGGCCTAGTCTATGGTGATCCAGTTTGTGCAATAATCTCTGACACATACAGACCTAGCACGCTACCTACAGGCAACAGACTGAATTCTCAAAATACAGTATCTGTTTCAGCGTACTCAGTGTTTGATGTAAATGAAACTGAAGAATTAACCGACGAGGTAACGGCAACCTGCCCATTATGCCCAATACAACCTGAACCTCAACCTGAATAGAGCTTGATTCTGAAACATGACAAAGCCACCTACTTATTACAGGTGGCTTTTTTAGCCCGCTTAATAAAAGACGTGTTGGCAATGGTGATGACTATCGTAAAAGCATAGACTTAGTCGAGTCTTGGTTTCCCTAAGTTATTGCCATTCACCTCGCCAAAATAGTCTCTCGCCCAATATCCACTAGATAGACGAAATATCACTCTACCGCTTTCGGTTTCCCATCATCTCAAAAATGAACACTTTGGGTACTGGATATTCAAAAACAGAGCAAATAGCGGCGGCAAGCCACAAAGCCCCGAAAGAAATCACAGCACAATTGCAGGAAGCCTTGTTGTGACTACCTTGTCAACGCCAACAAAAAAGGGCCTTATGGCCCTTTTTATTAGAGATACACTCTAAAGCTATTTGTTCTTGCCTTTTCCACCAGGCTTTCCACCACCGTCGCCAGAGCTCGCTGTCAGGCTGACTTTCACGGTTGCCGTTGCCTGCAACTCACCATCGCTTATCGTATAAGTAAAGCTATCGCTCGACTTAAACCTTTTACCCGGTAGGTAAGTAATGGTGTTATCGCTATTAATCACCACACTTCCCTTAGCTGGAGCTGATACCGCGACAACAGTAAGTTGATCACCATCGGCATCGCTGTCATTGCTTAATACGCTAACTATGCCACTTGCTTTACTACTGAGTGTCAGTGTATCCGCTAGTGCAACTGGCGCCGTATTGGTATTTGTTGCTTCTACGGTAATGGTTTGTAACAGCTCCGCATTCGTCTTGCCATTACTAGGCGTTGCTAACAAGGCAAGCTGCTTAGCACCAACGTCACCATTAACTGTCAGGGTATAATTAACGGTAACAGTCTGCTGTGGTGCCAGCGTCATGACAGATTGATCCCATTGACCAGTCCATCCTGTTGGCAGCGTCGCGGCAAGCGATACATTGGTGCTTGGACAACCTGCAGAATCGTTGTTAGTTAAGCTGTAACTTAGGTTTTTCTGCTCCCAAGTTTGCATACTACCCGAAGACATAGCGGTTAAACTTGGCGCCTTAGCAACACAAGAGATTGCACTTGAGTGGCTAATACCTACGGTTGCCTGATAGCCATCAGCAGCCAATAGCTCAATTGTCACACCAGTATCTGCATCATAAAAAGTCTGGCCAACACCAATGGTACTATCTGACCAATCACTGCTCGCACTCATAGGTGTGCTATCGAGTAGGTAGCTGCTACCGGGCGTGTTTTCAGTCCCCTCACGCAGAATAATTGAATCTGTCAGATTGGCATATTTGTCGAATAAGAATGCATCAAAACCCGTTGGAGTGCGATATTCCAAGTAGTAGTAGCGTGCATTACCATTCGCGTCGTTACCAAGATAAATTTTTGCAGCAAGGGTGCTGTTGCTTTCTAAAGATTCGTAATAATCTAATGTGATCACTTGGTCGCTAGTCACAGTGGTAACTTGATTATTTAACCAACCCAGGCGTTCCTTTTGGAATGCATTGAAATGGGCTCCCTCATCGGCTCCCCCCATTGCATCGTAGATATCACCGTACTCAGTTGTTGAACAAGTTCCTTCACTAACAGACTCACCACAATCTTTGCTGTGCGAGTGATGTAACCCAAGGTTATGGCCAAGTTCGTGCACAACTGTCTTAATCTGGAAATTTTTAATCCAGGTACGCCCTGGGTAACCTGCCACTGTTCCCTGACCAGACCAACGACAACCCAGATTTGCTTCGATCACATACATCACGTGATCATAGTCATTTGGCTCAAAACCTTGCCCACGCGCTAATATATCGGCTTCGTTACCGATAGCTGTGGTATCACATACAAATTTATCAAGCGGAAGGGTCAAATAGCCTATGGTATCGCCACTCAAACTGACTTTCCCGTTTGAGTTTTCTAAATAGAATTCATTACCTTGATTAAAAACCAAGTCATTCGCTTGTTCGACACTTGCATATTCACTCGAAGAGTTTTCAAATTTCACCAGCATCACTAGCACGCTGCGGTCACCGGTCACTGTGATGGCATCTAAACTGCTAGTCGTCGAAGTCGCAGAGCTGACTCCGCCGTCAAATAAAGTGATCTGTTCTGGATAGAGATTAGGATTTTTGAGCACGCTATTTGGCAGCGTGACTTCCTGGCCATTTCTCAGCTCGAGGTTTTTCCCAACAAGATTGAAAGGCACGACACTGCCGTCGTCCAACGTCAGCTTATGATGTAATTCTGGGAGTTTTCCATCCTGATAGTCGGTATAGGCAACACTCAAGACACCTTTTAGTTGATGTTCACCGACTTCGCTTTGAGCAACTGATATAGATGAATGAGTATCAGCATGAACAGGCATAATAGCTGACGCAGACAGTAAGCCAGCCCCCATTAAGCCAAAACCGAGGGTTTTCAGGAAAGTAGATGTAGAATCGGTACGCGCAACAGCGCAATGAACTGAACTCATAGCTAGGACCTCTCAAAGTCAACATCACTTCGAAAGCTCCAAGTACAAGTACAAGGCTCTATCAACGCTCATTCGGTAGCCCAGCCACCCTTTTGCATTGCAATTAGGGTCTGTGGCTTTGCGTGCATTAATCTCTTAATGTTTGCCGTTTCGAGAGTGCTTTCGAACTAAACCTCCAGGCCGCTTCAGCCCAGAGAATTCGGGCATTCTAGCAATTAATCTCAGTCAATCTCAACCAAAAGTTTGATCATTTTTTAATCAATTTTTAAAACCCCATGAAAATCAATGCGCAACGAATAGCTAAAAGTTGTCAAAACCATAAATCTTGGTGTAAAACTCGATACGGGATCACCTAAAAAGTCGATTGCACTGAATTTTTAAGAGGACTCAGAATTAAAATCCGTGCAAACAAGTTTTACCTCATCATGCATAAGCGATAGCGTCGATCTGGCATAGAATTGACTGCTGGAGGGATGAAAAGCGGCAGAAAGCTTAGGCCCGGTTGATCTTTCAAATTTAATTTTTGTTCAATCTAAACGCGTTTTGCGCGAGGCGAGAGCCATGAAGCATAGTTGCTCTATGTGATAGTTACTCTATGTGATAGTTGCTCTAGGTGATAGTTACTCTATGTGAATGGCGACAACAAAAAAATCGTCTGGAACGATTTCTAACAGCGTAGCTGACCGCCTGCGGTGAAAGGCAGGAAGCCTTTCATAAAGTGCAGCGCACTTTTAGATGAACCCGTTGGGCAGCGTTTGTAGGCCATTTCTACGGTGTTACCGCCAGTTTGTGTCACTCTGGTTTATAAAAACCACTACACGACACAGACTCTGCCTTGTATTAATCACCTTCAAACTGCTGCAAAAACAAAGGCAAAGATCAACAGGCCCTAGTAATTAATGGGTCTGTTTAAAGTGACGCAGAAGCCAATAGACAGGACGAAGATCCTTTCCACCGATAGATTTAAGCGGCGCAATAAGATAGTTAAGCCACTGCCACTTCTCCATCTCTTGCTTTGAAGCCTGCCAGAGCGACTCTCCCCCCGCAGCACGGTAGGCAGCAATCACAGGTTCGACAATCTCAGGATGGGGCCCGATGTAGCGATACAGACTATGGATATAGACGAGGAGATCTCTGATCTGCTGCCTATGCATATCGCTGTCTTGCTGATTTGCCTCGAAATCGATAAAGGAAACATTACCCGCTTGCCAACAGATATCCCTTAGGGCGGGCCTGCCGTGAGCCAAACCTTTTAGATGCAGTTGAGCCAAACCGGTTGCACTATCCTGTAATATCTTGAGCTTCTCGGCCTCATCGATCTCAGCATTTAACCAAGCATTAATCGGCATGCCTACGTCGGCCACTACCAGAAACCCTTCACCGCTGGCAACCAGTTCGGGCACGGGAGCCCCTTTCTTGGCGAGTTGAGTAAGGGTTGTTATCTCAAGCTGCAGCGCCGCCTGGGGCTGGGACTTTAGCCAGCGCATGGCGCCGGTGAGACGCTCTGCCTGTTTAAGCCAATACTTGCGACCTTGGTATTCGAAACTAACTATTCGTTCGCCCTGATGTTCGACAAGCAGTTTATCAATCACATGTTGAAGGCTAGAAACAGTCACACAAGATACTCCGGTAAAAGTGAAAGGGGATTATGTGTGCAAGCTTGCGCAAATGCAATCTTCAGGGGCGTAAGCGGGGAAACTATGAGCGGCACCAGACTGACTGATAGGTGACACCTGCGGGGAGAAAGCGAGAGACGTATCGGCCGACACGTCTCAAGAATACCACACGATAACCGACGGCACTTTTTATACCAATCACAATAAGTATGTGATCAGAAATAGCGCAGGAAAAACGCTTGAGAACAAAGCAGGATTTTTAGATAAGTAGTTATTCTACAATTAAAAATACTAATACAGTTATCGAGCGTTTTAACAAGCTAGAATGATCAATTATTTATTACGGTTGGTATTACACCAAGCGGCTTAAGCTTCTTCGTTCCAAGGGGTCGCCTTGTTTTCAAGCAATACGGGGATCCCTTCGTTAATCGCATAGACCAAACGGTCTGCCTTACAGATAAGCTGCTGATTAGCCTTGTCGTATTCAAGCTTCCCCTTACACACAGGGCAGGCAACTATCTCTAAAAGTTTCTTATCAAACGCCATGTTAATTTCCTTGTTGTACGTTTTAGCGCCGCTCAAGCAGCGTTAACAATTGCTGTTCAAATTCTGGTGCTATCTTGGCATCTACCGGCAGATACCACCAGTTAGACTTTGCAAAATCGCGACATTTAACCGCATCTTTCTCTGTCATTAGCACGCCTCGCCCCGCCGCGACCATCTCTATGGCTTCTAGGCTGTAGGCCTTATGATCGTCAAAGGCATGTTGGTGAACGGGATGAACCCCAATATGGGTAAGGGTATCGAAAAATCGCTGTGGATTGCCTATCCCGGCGATAGCCACATTGTCAGAAAGCGGATTATCGGCTAATACCGCGCCGTCGGCCACTCTGCACCAACTGCCGGGAGCCAGTGCCATCTCAAACTCCTGCGGATGGACGCGCTCACCATTGACTAAGGTAAAATCGACTGTGCGCTGACGCCAGCGTCCTTCTCGCAGGGGCCCTGCAGGTAACAGCAGACCATTACCGAAACGGCGCTTGCCATCGAGCACTAAGATCTCCACATCTCGCTCGAGTCGATAATGCTGCAGTCCGTCATCGCTGATGATGACGTCTACCGCTTGCCATTCGAGCAGGGCTTGACCCGCGGCCACACGATCGCTGCCTATCACCATAGGCACCTGAGTGCGCGCGACTATCATGGCTGGTTCATCACCGACTTCACTCGCCGGCATGCCAGAGATAACCCGCTTACAGCCAGTAAACTCGACGCCATAGCCACGGCTGATCACCCCTGGGCGATAACCATGACGACGCAGCAACTCGATGAGATAGATAACCGTGGGCGTCTTGCCACTGCCACCTACCGTGATGTTACCCACCACGATAACCGGCACATCCAGGCGCACACTTGACTTAAGCCTCAAACGAAACAGCTGTCGTCTGAGGCTCGTCAGCAGATAAAACAAAGCACTGAGGGGCAAAAGCAGCAGAACAAGCAGCCAGTGAACACCCAGCTGCCTGTCATACCAGAGACGATTAACCAACGTCTGCATAGTAATTAGCTACCAAACTGCATCTGGTACAGGTTGTAATAGATCCCCTGCTTCGCCAGCAGCTCGCTATGAGTACCGCGTTCGACCACCTTGCCCTGATCGACCACCAAGATCTGATTGGCATTTTCAACCGTCGACAAGCGGTGAGCGATCACGATTGATGTACGGTTCTGCCTGAGGTTATCCAGCCCCGTCTGAATCGCCTTCTCCGATTCGGTGTCCAGCGCCGAGGTCGCTTCATCGAGTATCAACAGGGGCGCATCGCGCAGTATCGCCCTGGCAATGGCGATACGCTGACGCTGACCGCCTGAGAGCATGACGCCGTTCTCCCCTACCTGGGTATAGATCCCCTCGGGCATGTTACTGATAAACTCCCAGGCATTAGCGAGCTTGGCGGCATCTATGATCTGCTCCTCACTCACCTCACCCGGGTAGGCATAGGCGATGTTAGCAGCAATGGTATCGTTGATCAGGGTGACTTGCTGTGACACCAGGGCCACCTGACGACGCAATGACGCCAGCTTATAGTCTCTCAGGCTCACATCATCCAGGCGAATATCACCGCTTTCAAGATCCGAGTAGAAGCGGGTGATGAGGCTGGCTATGGTCGACTTACCAGAACCGCTGCGCCCCACCAGAGCCAGGGTCTCGCCAGGATTGACCTGAAAATCGACATCTGTCAATGCCAAGCCTTCCTGATTGTCATAGCGGAAGTTAACCTTGTCGAAGCTCAGGCGTCCCGCCACTCTTTGCGTCTCGTAGGTGCCATTGTCCACCTCGGCCGGCGTGTCTAACACCGCAAAGATGGTACTACAGGCGGCGATACCCCGCTGAAACTCGGCGTTGACACGGGTCAGGCTCTTAATTGGCTGCAACATGGCGAGCATGGCCGCCAAGATGGTCGCAAAGGTACCTGCGGTAAGATCTGCACGCATGCTCTCAAGGCTTGACGCATAGAGCACGAAGGCCAGCGCCAGGGAGCCAATCACCATCACCAAAGGCTGGCTGATTGCCTGGGCCAGGGCCAGTTTCATGGTGCGCGAGCGGTTATCGTCGTTCACCTTGGCAAAACGCTGGGATTCGGCCTGCTGACCACCGAAGACCAACACATTCTTATGGCCTTTAATCATCTGCTCGGTGACCGAGGTCACCCCACCCATGGCGGTCTGGATCTGTTTAGAAACCTTACGGAATTTACGGCTGACCACGGCAATCACCAGGCCAATCAAGGGCCCGACGATGAGGATACAGAGCGAGAGTTTCCAGGAGTTGTAAAACATCACCCCCAGCATGCCGATCACAGTAATACCGTCACGCACTATGGTGATCAGCGCACTGCCGGACGCTCTGGCGATCTGCTCAGTATCGAAGGTGACCCGGGAGATCAAATTACCACTGCTCTCGGCATCGATATAGCTCACGGGCAGCTTAAGGTAATGTTCAAACACCTGCTGACGCATATCCATGATCATACGCGCGCTGATGTAAGAGATGCCGTAGGTAGATAAAAAGTTAGCCAGGCCCCTGAGGGTAAACAAACCAATCACCACAAAGGGCGCGGTTTTTAACACATCACTGTCGGAGTTAAAGCCGCCACTCATGCCGAGATCGACGCCTTCCACCAAACCGGGGGTGGTCGGCACATTGCTGGCAAAGCCCTGATCGATAAAGGGTTTAATTGAATAAATAAAGGTTGCGTCCACCAAGCCATAAAGCACTAGGCCGAACACAGACAGAAATAACACCCCTTTAAGCGGGACAAGATAGGTCAGCAGTCTGAGAAATACGCTGCTAACTTCACTTTTCGAAGCATTTGTCATTCGGGATTCTATCAATAGATGCAAAAAAGCGTATTCTACTCTGGATTGCCAAACTCACCAAATTCAAAGCGTTGATTATACCAAAATGGCGCCAAATCCCGGCGATAACCCGAGACTAAAACGCCCCCTTCGTCCAATGTTAAACTGAGCTGACCATTGTCCCCCGTGCTGTACTGGCGCGCCCTTGTCTCGTTGAAGCGCCTAACCACTTCGGCCTTGGGAAAGCCATAACGATTGTTAAACCCGGCCGCGTAGAGCACGATATCCGGCGCACTTGCCTGAATAAAGGCGCTGCTCGACGAGGTATTGCTGCCGTGATGCGCCGCGATCAACACGGTACTGGTCACCTCTGGCGTCTGCGTCAGGAGTGACTGCTCACCCTCACGCTCGATATCCCCGGGGATAAGCAGGCTTCGACTGCCGTCACTTATCCGAACTATGCAGGAAGCATTGTTGCCAACGCCAGCCTCTCGCGGCCCCAGTAGCTCTAGGGTAAGTCCCCGCCAGTGCATGCTCTTGGGGCGACAGTTCATGGCACCAGGATAGTCGAGGTCAGTCACAAGCTTGACCTCGGGATGCTGGGACAACAAATAGTCGGCGCCGCCGGCGTGGTCGTTATCCCCGTGGCTCAGCACCAGATAGTCGAGCTTGCCTATGCCACGATAATGCAAGAAAGGCTGGATCACCCTTTCTGCGTAGCTAAAGTGCTCACCGAAGGCGGCGCCGGTATCATAGATTAATCCATGCCCCTGCTTCTCGACCACCAGGCTCAGCCCCTGCCCCACATCTAGCAGGTGGACCTGCCAACGGCGAGGATCTGTCACCCCTTGAGGTAAACACCACAGACAGAGCGGCACGAGAAGCACCAAGGGCATCCATCGCCAGGCGCCTGAGGCCAGTCGCCAACTGATAACGGCAAGCAGGCTAAACAGTAGGGCCGAAACAAGCTGCATCGAGGCAGGCAACCAGTGAACAGGAAGTTTGCCTAACCAGTCGAAAGCTAAGGTCATGGGGGAAATGGCAAGATCTAGCAGATAGAGGGGTAAGCTCACGGGCATGGCCATATAGATGCTAGGTGCCCATGTTATCAAGGCCAAGAAGCTTAGCGGAATCACCACCAGACTAAACCAGGGTACGAAGATCAGGTTAAATATCAGGGCGTAGGGCGCAAAGCCGCCAAACAGCAACCCCTGCAACAAGCCCAGGGATAAACTTAGCCGCCACTGAATCTGCCACAACTGGCCAAGGCGGTATGTCAGCCTCTGCCAAGACGATAAGTGCTCATCTGGCGCGGGCGCTGATTGGCCGAACCAGAGAATGATCGCCAGCGCGCCGAAGGAGAGCCAGAGCCCGGCACCGAGAATACTTAAAGGGTCCAGCAACAAGACGATGAAAAGCGCCCATAGCAGCCGCTCAAATGGCGAGGCGTAGCGCCTGATAAGCCCAAGCCAAATTACCATAACCAACATGATGAGTGCTCGTTGGGTCGGCAACCCCAGTCCGGCAAGGAAGGCATAGAGCCCGCAGCAAACCAAGGCCACTAAGGCGATGGCTTGGCGATTGCCAAGTCCCAAGCGAGGACGCAAGCGCCCTAAAAGATAGCCTCCCAGCCCCATGACCCAGAGCGCCAGTACCGACAGATGTAGCCCGGAGATGGTCACCAGATGGCCGGTTCCACTCTGCCTTAGCCCCTCCCAATGCGCCTCGCTTATCTGCTGCTTATCCCCCAGCATGAGCGCCAGCATCAGATCGCCATTGGAAAATATGGCCACGGCCTGCCGCAATGGTGCCAGCAGCCCAGCCCGCATCCCTCGCGGCGGCGATAGACGCTTGGCCGCAATCACCCTGCCCTTGCCTATGATGTGCTTAGACAACAGATAGGCCTGCTGATTAAATCCCCCTTGATTAAGCACACTGGTGATCGGCTTAGGGGCAAGCGTGAATTGCCACACCTCACCTATGGCGACTTTTTGTTCGCTTTGCCAGCGCAAGCGCAAATATTTATCAGGAAATTGAAGAGGGTGGTCGGTCAAAATGCGAATATCGGCATTTATCCAGTCGCCGTTTCGATAAACTAGTGATATGATTTCGCCCCTTACTGTTGGCGACTCGCTGGAATTTTCAGGCGTAAAAACCAAAAGTTGGTGGCAAAATAGACTCATCCAAGCTATAGCCAGAAGGCAACCAGCCAATAATTTTGACCATTTCAGCATGATGACGGCAATGACTAACACCACACATGCAAGTGAAAGGGTCGGCAAGGCGGGCCAGAGCAGCGCGGAGATGAGGGTGGCACAATAGCCAAACATGAATCGATTCATAATGAATAATTTAAGACTGCAACACTAAGCTATGCCAAAAAAATTCATTCAACGATATATGCCCAAACCCGAGACGCTGCAGAATCATAAACACCTGCAGATGTTCGGTAAGTTGCTCCACAAACCTAACCTCTGGGCACTGAATCGACGCTCCGCTCCCCTCGCCTTTGCGGTCGGCCTGTTTGTCGCTTGGATCCCTATGCCGTTTCAGATGGTATTAGCCGCGGCGTTAGCCATACTGTTTAACTGTAACTTACCTGTCGCCGTCGCGCTGGTGTGGGTCACCAATCCGGTCACCATGCCCTTTATGTTCTACGCCGCCTACCTCTTTGGCGCCAAACTACTCGGCCACCCTCCCCAAGAATTTGCCTTCGAAGCCAGCTGGCAATGGATAGAGGCCTCACTCTTCACCATAGGCCCACCATTCCTACTGGGTTGTCTCGTGTTTGGGATCATCTTTGCGGCCTCGGGTTACTTTGTCGTTCATAACCTGTGGAAGTACTCGATCTTATTTAAGTGGAAGAATCGCGCCAAATAGTGATGTTTCACACTGCATTGCTCACCGGGCATTAGTCACCGGACAGTGCACCTATACCTATGCCCCCCCTAAATCTCGCGACCTACTGCATTTGGCTGTGACTCGGGCTTAGCTCGCTTAATCACACAAGCAGGTAGCCTGGTAAGCAGCTAGCCACGAATGCAGTTAGTCACTTAAGCATTCACTTAACTAAATCATTCCGCCGATATCGACGATCACACTGGGTTAACCATCACCTACAGCATAAGCTGCTGAAATTGTCCCTTCGCATCTCATAGAAACTTAAGATAGAATAAACAAATTGATTACAAGGTTAACGCTTTGTATCTATCTGAATGACATGCCCTAGATGAAGTCGCCCGTTAGAATAATCACAATAAATGCAGGAAGGCCATGCACTTAAATTCAAATAGAAAACATGTCGCGATCTTCGCATTGCTCTCCTGCTTGTTTCTGCTCGCAGCCGTGATCACCATAAGTGCGCTAACAAAGTACTTTGTTAACAATGAGATCCAGCAAGAAGAGGAAAACCTGCGCAAAAACCTGGCGCTGCTTCGCTTCAACTTTGAGGCCACCATCTATAAAGACACCTATCTGGCCGATAGTCTGGCCACTGTGGTAACCATAGATCCCGATTTTGCCATGAAGAACTGGCATGTGATCGCCGCCAAACTGCTCGACAAGGCGCAGTACGTACGCAACGTCGCCATCGCACCAAACAATATCATCTCCTTAGTCTATCCCCTCAAGGGCAACGAGAAGGCGGTGGGCTTCGATTATCGCACTCAGCCAAATCAGCTAAAGACAGTGCTACTGGCAAAGGAGCAGCAGTCGGTGTTTATTGCCGGGCCGGTGAATCTGGTGCAAGGCGGGCTGGGCCTTATCGCCCGCTACCCTATCTTCAAAGACTATCCCAAAAACACCCAATATTGGGGCGGGGTGAGCGTGGTGATGAACTATAACCAGTTACTGCATGATACCGGGATCACGCAATTTAAGGGCGGTGATATCGCCATCAAGAAACAGCTAAACGCTAACGAAGCGGAACAGGTTTTCTATGGCGACCCCAGTGTCTTTAAAGATGCCGATGTGATCTATCCCATCAAGTTGCCCAGTGGGACCTGGAACCTGGCCGCCAAATTTCATGTTGAAAATCTCGCCCGCATCAATCACCTGCGCCTAGGCATAGTTGGCACGGGCACGGTCGCAGCCTTTACTCTGTATATGCTGATGCTGCTGCTATTTCGTAACTATCAGCACACCCACAGGGCGGCCCTGCACGATGAATTAACCCATCTCCCCAACCGACGCTTCATCATCAATGAGCTCGACCGCGTGATGAACAAGCATAATCAGCCATCTTTTACCTTACTCAACATAGATCTGAACGACTTTAAAAGGGTAAATGACGAGCTGGGACATGAAGCGGGCGACGAGTTGCTAAAATATGTCGCCAATCGTCTGGTGACAGAGGTGGGGATTAAGGGGTCGGTCGCGCGATTTGGCGGCGATGAGTTTCTGATCTTGCTCTATGACGTGATTGACGGTCAGGAGATTGAAGCCATCATGGCTCACATCACCCAGGCGATAGAATCCCAGCCTTTCTGCTGGCAATCACAGCAACTGACGCCTTCGCTCAGCATAGGCTACGCCACTTTTGATGGGCAAAATGCCGACATCAAAGAGTTACTCTCCGATGCCGACAGGCGGATGTATCTGCAAAAACGCGCCTACCGAGAAAGTCGTTAACAGCCTTCCCGGGTATCAGCGAGAGCTAGCGTCCAGCCAGTGCCTCAGCGGGATGGATGCGGCTCGCCTTCCAGGCCGGATAGAGGGTAGCCAGCAGGCTCATCACCAAAGCAAGTGATACCACCAGCACCACATCCAACAGATGCAGCTGTGATGGCAAGAAATCGATGAAATAGACGTCGGCCGACAATAGCTGCACACTAAATAGCTGCTCAATCCCGCTGGCAATGGCACTAAGATTCAAGGCCAGGGTGATCCCCAATGCCCCACCGATTAAACAGCCTAACAAACCATTCAAGGCCCCCTGCACCACAAAGATCCCCATGATAGTGGCTTTGGCCATCCCCATGGTCAGCAAGATTGCTATCTCAGACTGCTTGTCACGCACCGCCATCACTAAGGTAGAAACGATATTGAAACATGCCACGGCAATCACCAGCGCCAGCACTAGGTACATCACGGCGCGCACCAACTGAATATCCTGATAGAGATGCCCCTGGGTGCGTGTCCAGTCCGACAGATACATATACTGCGACTGACTATAGCCCAAGGTGCGGATCAGCTGCGGCGCGGCGAAGACATCGTCGACCTTGATGCGGATCCCACTCACGCCCTCACCCAGCCCCAATAATTCGGCGCCATAATCCAGCGAGATATAGGCCGTCGTCAGATCCAGCTCACCGCCGAGCTCAAAGACACCCGCCACCTTAAATTGATGACTCTTGGCCGAGCCCAGACCTCGACCCGCAGACTTGCCCGCGAGGTTCGGCGTGTAGAGACTCAGAGTGTTGCCAAGCGATAGTCCCAGGGCATCGGCGAGCCCCTTACCCAGTACTATGTTGTTCTCTTTAGTGGCCAGAGCCTGCCAGGCAGCTTCTGGCATAAAGTCGTCGATGTTTGACACCTTGGCTTCTAGCGCTGGCGTGATGCCGATCACCGTAAGCCCTTGAAAGCCGCCGGGCTTCTGAATCAGCCCCTGAATGCGTACAAAGGGCGCACTGGCCAAAATACCAGGGATCTTCTTGGCATCCTCGGCTATCTGCGGCCAGTCATGAAGCGGCTCATTCACCCCGGTCAGCTCACCATGGGGCACGACCCCCAGCAGACGCTGCTCAAGCTCCTGCTCGAAGCCGTTCATGGCCGACAGCACAGTGATCAGCACTGCCACCCCAAGGGCGATCCCCGCCGTCGAGGCAAAGGAGATGAAACTGATGAAACGATTGGACTGACGCGCCATGTAGAAGCGCCAGCCTACCCAGAAGGCGAGTCTCTCTCTCATGCCATCTCCCAGGCGCTTAACTGTCCATCTTGCATCTTAAGTTGTCTGTCCATGCGCGCGGCCAGCTTAGGATCATGGGTCACCACCACAAAGGCGGTACCCAGCTGGCTGCCCAGCTCACGGATAAGCTCATAGACGGTATCGCCGCTCGCGGCGTCCAGGTTTCCGGTAGGCTCGTCGGCCAACACCAGTTTCGGACGATTGATCAGCGCCCTGGCTATCGCCGTACGCTGGCGTTCACCACCCGACATCTCGGCCGGTGTATGATGCAGCCTGTGCCCAAGGCCCACGCGATTAAGCAGCTCTGTCGCCTCCTGCTCAACCTCTTGGCGCGGCCGCTTCTGGATAAGTCCAGGCATGGCCACATTTTCAAGCGCGGTAAACTCGGGTAAAAGGTGGTGGAACTGGTAGATAAACCCCAGCTCCTGATTGCGGATAGCCGCCTGACGTGCTGGTGACAGTCGATAGAGATCTTCGCCATCAAACATCACCTCACCACTGCTCGGTTTATCTAAGGTACCCATGATATGCAGCAAGGTACTCTTACCCGATCCCGAACTGCCAACGATAGCCACCTGTTCGCCCTTGGTGATACTGAGGTTAACGCCACTGAGCACCTGGGTATCTATGCTGCCTTCGTGATAGCGCTTGCTAACGTTATTGACTTGAAGTAACAAAGGTTTTTCCTGTTGGGTCATAGATCATTCGTACCTTAAAGCTGTGGCTGGTTGCACGCTTGCCGCCCGCAGCGCGGGATAAACGGTCGCCAAAAATGTGATAGCCAGGGTGCCGACCACGATAAGGGACAACTGCCCCCACTCGAGTTGCACCGGCAGGCGTTGACCAGCCCCAAGCACATGAATGCCGAGCGCCGAAAAGAGGGTGTTAATATTCAAAGTTGCCAGCACGCCAATAACCAGGCCGCCCACCAAGCCTAAGACGGCGTTGAGCGATCCCTGGATCATGAAGATCCCCATGATGCTTCCTGTGGTCAGGCCCTGAGTTTTCAGCACGGCAACATCTGTGGTCTTATCCACCACCATCATCACCAGGGCCGAGACGATATTGAAGGCGGCCACGGCGATGATGAGACTCAGCATCAGCGACATCATGTTCTTCTCCATCTTCACCGCCGAAAACAGATGCCCATAGCTCTCACGCCAATCGCTGGTGGTGACGCTATCACCCGCGGCCTCAAACGCGGCCTTGACCTTAGGCGCCAGTTTACTTGCCTTGAAGGGGTCTGCCAGATAGAGACGCAGCGACTTGATCTCATTAGGGGATTTGCGCATCAGGCGCAGCGCATCTTCATGGTGTATATAGGCAAGGCTTGCATCGACCTGGGAGCCCATCTCGAAGACGCCAGCCACGGTAAACTTACGCTGACTCGGTACCGGCCCCAGCGGTGAATAGACCACGCCATCGCCGCTCAACACACGAAGCCTGTCGCCGGGTTTCACATCCAGGCGGCGCGCCAGCTCGGCGCCTATGATGATGCGGTATTTACCCGCCTCGAGACTATCGAGGGAGCCATTGAAATGGCGATTGAGACGCGCGAGATTGTCTTGCTCAAGTTCGGGATAGATGCCATAGACCTTCACCGCGCTGATACTACCCGGTGCCTGCAACATGGCCTGAGTAGCCACGCTCGGGCTCATGGCCAAGATCTGCTTGCTATCGACAAGGCTGGACGCGACAGACTGCCAGTCACCAAGATGCTGCTCACTGTGCACCGTCAGTTGCGGTACCGCGCCCAAAATGCGCTGCTTGAGCTGTCCCTCCAGGCCATTCATCACAGAACTGACGATGATCAGCGCCGCCACCCCAAGCAAGATCCCCGATACGGCAAACAGGGTAATAAATGAGGCAAATGGATTGGCCTTACGTGCTCGCCAGTACCGGTAACCTATGGTCCAAGATAACGCTAAATTCATGTTTGGCAGGGTCTCTTTATATCAGAGCCTTGATAAATCATTAAGATGGGCACGATAATAGGGGGAATAGCCCCCTAAAAACAAGAGGCAATCCGTTGAACAGCCAATCAAACTCCTATTTTAGCGTCGCGCATGGGTTCGCCGCTTACCTATCGCCCTGGCCTAAGGAGCAGCCGCTGCCCAACGACTATGAGCTAAGAGCCATGCTGCCGCTCGGCATGCAACTCATCAGCCAAGTGAAGGCGATGGAAGCCGATTGTCTGCTGCAACTTCGAAACCTGGATGATGAGGCGCGCACCGTCGTCGACTACCTCAAGCTACAGTCGCGCAAAATCGATCTTGTGCTGCAGCATGTGCTGGAGCAACAGACCCACGAGGGTGAAAAGTGCAGTGGGCTGCACTTTGGCGGCAGCGGTATACATATCTTAAGCCCGACAAAGCTTGTGCCCGGCGAGGCCTATCGCATCACCCTGCATATCAGGGAGGCGCTTATCGCCATTCTCTGTATTGGTGAGTGTACCCGCTGCGAAGAGGAAGCATCTGAGGGCGGTTTCGATTGTGAGCTCAGCTTTATCGAAATTCTCGATGAGGACGTCGAGCAACTGGTGAAAGCTAGCCTAAATATTCAACAAAAACAATTACAACAACGTAAAAAGCAGCAACAAACCCCAAGGTAGTTTTCACTGGCACTGACGGGGCTAAGTCTCTACAATGACCGCATCATTGTCGATTGTTGGCCTTAGTCTGTTTTCATGAATGCTTTCTCCATCCTCACACCACCTAAAGTCAAAGGGGTCAAATCCCCGCAAACCCTGAGCCAATTAACGGGTGCCGCCCAGGCGATTAGCCTGGCTAAATTGTGCGAGCAGCACAGTGGCCTGACCTTAGTGGTGACGCCAGATACGCCCAGCGCGCTCAGGCTAGAGGCCGAGCTAGGCTACCTGTTAGCGCCACAAGACGTGCCTGTCATGCTCTTCCCCGACCGGGAGACCTTGCCCTATGACAGCTTCTCGCCTCACCAGGACTTGGTTTCCCAGAGGCTAGAGACTTTATCGCGGATCCCGAGTGCAGGCCATAGCCTGGTGATCGTGCCCATGAGCACCCTGATGGTGAAGTTGCCGCCACAGTCTTTCTTAACCGGCAATGTTCTGCTTCTCAGCAAGGGCGACAACTATCCATTAGAGGCGGTGCGCAGCCAGTTGGTCAACACCGGCTATCATCATGTGGAACAGGTTTACGAGCATGGCGAGTTTGCCGTGCGCGGCTCTATCATAGATCTCTTTCCCATGGGGGCTCAGAGTCCATACCGCATAGAACTGTTCGATGATGAGGTCGAATCCATCCGCGAATTTGACCCTGAGACTCAGCGCTCCAGCGGCGAGATCCAATCGATTCGCCTGTTACCGGCCAAAGAATTTCCCACCCATGACGCCGCCATCGAGGGTTTTAGGCAGCGCTACCGCCGCCAATTCGAGGTTGTGGTCAAGGAGCCCGAGTCCATCTATCAGATGGTGAGCCGCAAGGTGATGCCCGCCGGGATCGAGAGCTACCTGCCGCTGTTCTTCGATGAGACGGCCAGCCTGTTCGACTATCTACCGGGTGAGTGTCAACTGGTACAGGTAGGCGATCTTGAGGGCGCGGCCAGGCACCACCTGCAGGAGATCCACCAGCGTTATGATAATCGCCGGGTCGATCCCCTCAGGCCACTGCTGCCGCCAAAAGACCTCTACCTGCTGACCGAGCAAGTCTTCGAAGCCTTTAAGCAGATGACACGCTTCCTAGTCAAGGGCAATGAGGCTACGGGCACCAGCATCGCCGCACAGGTCGAGCCATTACCTGACATCACCGCCAACCACAAGCTAAAGCAACCGCTCATTAGCCTTAAAGCATTTGCCGATGGCGGCATGCCAATCCTGTTCTGCGTCGAATCAGAGGGCCGGCGCGAGGCGCTGCTAGAACTGCTGGCCAAGATAGAGATAAAACCAGCACTGGTGGACCATCTGGACAGCTTCAGCCAAAAGCCTCAACCCTTTGGCTTGATTGTCGCGCCGCTGGCTCAGGGCGCCATCTATCACCCTAAGAAGGGTCCAAGCTGGGCCCTGGTGTGTGAAACCGAGCTGTTTGGTCAGCGCATCGCCCAGCAACGCAGGCGCGATAAACAGCGTCAGGTCAGCCAGGATGCCCTGATTAAAGATCTGGCGGAACTCAAGGTTGGCCAGCCCATAGTCCATCTTGATCACGGCGTCGCCCTCTACCAGGGTCTGGAGACCCTAGACACCGGCGGCCTGGTGGCGGAGTATCTCAAACTGGAATACGCCGGCGGCGACAAGCTCTATGTGCCTGTCGCCTCCCTCAACCTCATCAGCCAATACAGCGTCGGCGCCGATGATTCGCCACAGCTCAATAAGCTGGGCAACGAGAATTGGACCAAGGCCAAGCGTAAGGCCATTGAGAAGATCCGCGATGTGGCCGCCGAGCTGTTAGACGTTTACGCCCGCCGTCAGGCTCGTCCCGGTGAGGCCTGCAAGCTTGATAGAGAAGAGTACGCCCAGTTTGCCGGCAGCTTCCCCTTCGAAGAAACCGTAGATCAGGAAACCGCCATCGATGCCGTGCTCACCGACATGTGCAGCCCCATCTCGATGGACAGACTAGTGTGTGGCGATGTGGGCTTTGGTAAGACCGAGGTGGCCATGCGCGCCGCCTTCGTGGCGGTCAACGACGGCAAACAGGTGGCCATTTTGGTACCCACCACCCTGCTGGCCCAGCAGCACTATGAAAACTTCAAAGACAGATTTGCCGACTGGCCAATCAAGATAGAGGTGATGTCTCGCTTTAAGACCGCCAAGGAACAACAGGCGGTCCTCAAGCAGCTGGAACTCGGCCAGGTGGATATCGTCATAGGTACCCACAAGCTGCTCCAGTCCGAGGCTAAATTTGAAAACCTCGGCCTGCTCATTATCGACGAGGAACACAGGTTCGGCGTGCGTCAGAAGGAGAAGATCAAGGCGCTGCGTGCCAATATCGACATCCTCACCCTGACGGCGACCCCGATTCCACGTACCCTCAACATGGCGATGTCCGGCATGCGGGATCTCTCCATCATCGCCACACCGCCGGCCAAGCGCCTGGCGGTGAAGACCTTTGTACGTGAATATGACGATGCCACGGTACGCGAGGCGCTGCTGCGTGAGATCTTAAGGGGCGGCCAGGTCTATTTTCTGCACAACAGCGTCGAAACCATAGAGAAGCGCGCCCGTGAAATCGAGGCGCTGCTGCCCGAGGCGAGAGTTGTCACTGCCCATGGCCAGATGCGCGAGCGCGAGCTGGAAAAGGTGATGTCGGACTTCTATCACCAGAAATACAATGTGTTGGTGTGTACCACCATCATAGAGACCGGCATCGACGTACCGAGTGCCAACACCATCATCATAGAGCGGGCAGATAACTTCGGCCTGGCGCAGCTACATCAGCTGAGGGGCCGAGTAGGACGCTCCCATCACCAGGCCTATGCCTACTTGATGACGCCCCATCCTAAGCGCATGACCAAGGATGCCGTTAAACGTCTGGAGGCTATCGGCGTACTGGAAGATCTCGGCGCAGGCTTCATGCTGGCGACCCAAGATCTTGAGATCCGCGGCGCCGGGGAACTCTTAGGTGATGAACAGAGCGGCCACATCTCCAAGATAGGATTTACCCTCTACATGGAGATGCTCGAAGATGCGGTGAAATCCCTCAAGGAGGGCAAGGAGCCGTCACTTGATCAGATGCTCAGAGGACAGTGCGAGATTGACCTGCGCATCCCTGCCCTGCTGCCAGAAGACTATGTGGGCGACGTCAACATCCGCCTGTCACTCTATAAGCGCATCGCCAACTGCGCCACGGCGCAGGCGCTGGACGAATTAAAGGTCGAGCTTATCGACCGCTTCGGCCTCTTGCCACAGGCAACCAAGAACCTGATGGAAGTCTCCCTGTTCAAACACCAGGCCACGGCACTCGGCATCGCCAAGATAGAGATGCATGCCAAGGGCGGCAGCCTGGAATTTAATAACGATCACTGTGTCGATCCTGGCTTTATCATAGGGCTATTACAGAGTCAGCCACAAAATTATCGTATGGACGGCCCAAGTAAGTTAAAATTCTTGATGCCAACAGAGACAGACAAGGATAGGTTAGCCCTGTTATCCCTGATCATCTCTCAACTCATGCAAAATCGCCTTGGAGAACCCCGTGCTTAAAAAGAGTCTTTTATTGGTGACCACCCTCGCCTCACTATCCGGCGCCGCTTGGGCAGATAATGAGCGCTGGTTTGAGGTGGAAGTTTACCTGTTTGAGCGTCAGGGAAGTCAATTAGAAGAAACCTTGGCAAGCCCAGGCAATCGCCACACGCGTCAACCGATAGACATGATCTCGCCGCTATTTGCCACAGATATTACCGGCGCCAGCCTTGGCCTTGAGGGCTGCAACGCCCAGCAGTGGCTGGAAACGCCCGAGGAATGCGACAAGCAGCTTCAACAGGCACAGGTGACTCACCCAAGCCAGATCCCGGCAACCATAGGCGCGCCGACGCCGCAATACGCCCCCCTGGGCGCGGGAACAGTCTTATTGGCCGACTCTCAGTCGCAGTTTGGTGCGATGATCGACACCTTAAAGCGCGAGGCAGGACACAAGAGTCTGCTACACATGACCTGGCAACAGTCTATGCTACCTCGTCATCAGGCCAAGCCTGTGCGCCTCTATGGCGGCGAAGATTATTCAGACCGCTTCAATGAGGATGGCTACGCGGTGAATGCTGCGCCCCAGCTTGATAACAGCGACATTCCCCAGTTTAATTTCGATTTGAATTTCGAGGAAAAGCAGGCGGAGCCTATCTGGGCACTCGATGGCACGCTCAACATCTACCTGAATCACTACCTCTATGTGGAAACGGCGTTAACCCTGCATAGAGCAGGCAGTAAAATACAGCCTCAACCTGAGGATGAAACCCTTGTGAGCCAGATACCTTATCTGCACAACATCTATATGACGCAGAATAAGCGAGTGAAGAGCGATGAAATCCATTATTTCGATCACCCTAACATGGGCATGATTTTACAGATCAGAAAGATGGAACAGCCAGGTGAGCGTCCCACAGAAGTGAGCCAACCGAGCGTCATTCCGCAAAACTAGCTTAATAGCCCAGAAGCGAACAGATATAAGCTAATAGTAGAAACTAACTTTTTAGAGAAGAGGTAGAGCGAAAGAAGTAGCTCTCATCTACCCCATCCTCTACCTAGGTCTATTAGTCACCGAGTGGGCAAGACGACAAGCGCAGCGGCGACTCACCTCAATAGACAGAAAAATCGAGGTAGATCTCATCTGCCTCGTCTTCCTCCACCAGCACATTGTCCACCACAGACTGGGGGGATCCCTGCTCACTCCAGGCGATAAAACGATCGACAGCTAAGCCGCCTCCCTGCAATAAAATCAGTACCCTGCCATCTTCCAGGTTTTTGGCATATCCCGTCAGCCCCAATTCATTGGCCTTCAGCTGACTGTATCGCCTGAAACATACGCCCTGAACCTTTCCCGATATTGTCAATAATACCCGCTTCATCTGCGCCTCGTTCTTCTTATCGATCTAACCCTTTGAAGATAACCTAAACTTGGTGGATGGGCAAAAAATAGACAAAAAAAACAGCTAACTAATAAAGTGGTTAGCTGCATCGGGCGACATACGCAAACTGGGAAAAGGTCGTTAAGACCATCATGTAGCAATATGTATCACTTTGTATCATAAAATGGATAAGCTATGCTAGATTTGAATAACAAAATTTGTTGACCACTTACGCTCAGCAATGGGTTAAATTCAGGATATTCAACCATTTTTCATCATTTAATCGCCATAAGCCCCTGAAAAATGGTTGTCTCTGTGACTCGAAAAATACCGGTATTTTCCCTCTTATACCGACAAGGCTTAGGGAAGGCGACTTAACCCAAAGCCACTCGCTCAAAGCTCACTTGCCCAAATAAGCTGATTCAGCCGATTCAGCCGATTCAGCCGATTCAGCCAGCATCAACAGATAACCGGCTTGACGCCTAATCACTCCGCCTGCCTCTGAGTTGTCAGTAAGGTTCGCCCATAAAAAAAGGAGCCTGCAGGCTCCTTTTTGGATTAAACATTGTTACTGCCGCTCTTTAAAGGCCTTTATCTCGCCAAGGTGCGCCGCCAGCGATGGAAACTTGTGACGCTGCTCCTCATCCCAAACGATGGGATAGAAAGGCGCTAAGGTACTGGCCACCGTTTGGTTATCATGCACCTCATCCTGGCGGGACAAGATACACATACCACGGCCCTTATGTTTCTCCCTAAACTGACTGACGCACTTGTTGGCGATATCGGCATACTCCTCGGGCCTGTCTATCTTGCCAAGCATATTGTCTTCCGGATGCAGGTTGGGATTGATCATCACAGTTTTAAGCCCATTGAGAAAACCGATGCGCTCGGCCCAATAGCCACCGAGACCGACGCCTATCGCCAGGGGCGCGGGATCATCACTCTGGTTCAGCTGACGACTCACCTCGTTCAATAGATACTGCATATCATATTTGGGGTGGAGCGTGCTGTAGCTCACCAGACGCACGTCAGGATCGACAAACTGCAGCTGGCGCATTTTTTCATGATTACCCGGACTGGTGGCGTCAAAACCGTGGAAATAGAGGATCATCCTGTTACCTGCTAACTGTAAGTGAATATTAACTTTAGCTAACTCATCATTGCCTGTTGTTGCGCTATATCAAATTTAGCCCATACAGATCTGCTCTGCTATGCTTCTTGCCGCCAAATAACGAGATTCATCCTCTAGCGCCTTGGCGACCTGAGGCCTGTTAGCCAGTAGTTTGCGCGCCGGCACCTGTGGGCCCTGCTCAGGCCACTCGAACGAGGTTAATAGTTCGCTGACTCCCTGGCTGTCGTTACATAGCAATATCATGTCACAACCAGCCTCTATGGCCGCCTTTGCCCGCTCGGGATAGCCGCCCACCACGCCAGCGCCCTTCATGCCAAGGTCGTCTGAGAAGATCACCCCATCGAATTTCAACTCTTCGCGCAGCACCTGCTTGAGCCAATAGGATGAGAAGCCCGCCGGATTAGCATCCACCTTAGGGTAGATCACGTGAGCCGGCATCACCCCCTGCAGTCGCTTAGCCCCCATGAGATGTTGAAACGGCACCATATCCAGGGCGCGGATCTCGGCTTCGCTGCGCTCATCGACCGGCTTGGCGATGTGGGAATCTGCCGCCACGCTGCCATGGCCGGGGAAGTGTTTGCCCACCGCCGCCATCCCGGCGTCCTGCATCCCTTGAATGAAGGCGTCGGCCAAGGCGATCACCTCATCAGGCTTATCGCTAAAGGCCCGGGTGCCAATCACCTGACTGATGCCGTTCAGATCCAGCACAGGCGCAAAACTTAAATCGATATCACAACTCAGTAGCTCGATGGCCATGAGGAAGCCAAGCTCGGTCGCCCACTGCTTGGCCAATGGAAGATCTTGCTTAGCCGCCGGCAATATGTCGCCCATCGCGGGGATCTTACTAAAACCGTCGATAAATCTTTGTACCCGGCCTCCCTCATGGTCTACTGCGATAAGCAGTTCGGGTCTTAGGGCACGCACTGAGGCCACCAAGGCGCAGAGCTGGTCGCGATCTTGGTAGTTGCGGGAAAACAATATCAGCCCACCGACCATGGGATGCATCAACTGCGCTTGCTCCTGCGCATTCATCTCGGTGGATAACAAATCCATCATTAAATAACTCACAACTCCCCCTAGAAAAACTGTTAAATCAGTTTAATTGACGCTAACGCTAAACAAACACTCGGAAAGGCAAAGTCACCTAAGTTTTTGTATACAATTGATAAAACCACAAATCATCGAGCAGCTTTCCTCAAGTCTCCGCGGTTAGCAATAGTATGCCTAATGCGAAACTTTTTCTTGAAAAAAACTAATGCGAAAGCTGCGACTAAAGTATGGGATACTTAATAATTGACGATCTTAATGTGCTCGCAAGATTAGCACAACGGGGCCACATTAACGCCCCCTCAGGCATGAATAAATAAATTGGCCTAAAATCACTGAGATTGCATAACGAAAATAATGATTACAACAGGGTTTTATAATGATTAGCGTTTTTGACATGTTTAAAATTGGTATCGGGCCCTCAAGCTCCCATACCGTTGGCCCGATGAAAGCGGGTAATGTCTTCATTCAAGATTTAGAAAAACATGGTCATCTAGCAGACACAGATGAGCTGAGATCAGAGCTGTTTGGCTCACTCGGCCAAACCGGTAAGGGCCACGGCACAGGCAAGGCGGTGATCTTAGGCCTGATGGGCGAAGCCCCTGAAACCGTGGATACCGACAAAATCGACGCCACCCTGGCGCAGGTACACGACACACAAACCTTAACCATGCCCAACAACAAGGTGGTGCGCTTCAGCCGTGAAGATGGCATCACCTACCACAGACGCAAGAGTCTGCCGGCCCACGCCAACGCCATGACCCTTTACGCCTATGCCAAGGGAAACTGCATCTACCAGCGCACCTACTACTCAGTTGGTGGTGGCTTCATCTTAGATGAGGATGAGATCCAGGCTCAGGACGCCTCGCCAGCCTCTCCTATCGAAGCGGCGCCCTATGACTTTAACAGCGCGGCCGAGCTGCTGGACATGTGCGTCGAGAACGGCCTGAGCATCTCTGCGCTGATGATGGAGAACGAGCTGTCTATCGCCAGCGAGAAGGACATCAAGGAGCGCCTGTGGACCATCTGGCAGACCATGAAGACCTGTGTCGAGCGAGGCTATCAGAAGGAGGGCATACTCCCTGGCGGCCTGAAACTCAGACGCCGGGCACCGGCCCTGTATCGACGCCTTAAGGCCGAGAGCAAGACAGTGGTTGATCCGCTGACCGCCATGGATTGGGTCGATCTGTTTGCCCTGGCGGTTAACGAACAAAACGCCGCCGGCGATCGCGTGGTGACGGCACCGACCAACGGCGCCGCGGGCATCATTCCGGCCGTGCTCTGCTATTACGATACCTTCGTTCAAGAGGTGGATCTGGATATCTGTTGCCAATACCTGCTGACCGCAGCCGCCATTGGCATCCTCTATAAGAAGAACGCCTCCATCTCGGGTGCCGAAGTGGGTTGCCAGGGCGAAGTGGGCGTGGCTTGCTCCATGGCCGCCGCCGCACTCACTGAGATCATGGGTGGGACGGTAGAACATGTGGAAAACGCCGCCGAGATCGGCATGGAGCACAACCTGGGCCTCACCTGCGACCCTGTTGGCGGCCTGGTACAGGTGCCTTGCATCGAGCGTAATGCCATGGGCGCGGTAAAGGCAATCAACGCCTCACGCCTGGCGATGCGCGGAGACGGCAACCACAAGGTCTCCCTGGATAAGGTGATCAAGACCATGATGGATACCGGCAAAGATATGCGCAGCAAGTACAAGGAAACCGCTAAGGGCGGCCTGGCCGTTAACATCGTCGAATGTTAATCGGCAAGGTATGAAGCATAAAAAAACTCGCCCTATGGCGAGTTTTTTTATGCCTAAATCGGCTTGATTGAAAAGCCACGCTAGCACGCTGAGGCGTTAACGGATCGGCAGCTCCACATCCGCAAACAGATTCTCGATAAGCTGAGGGTCTCTTAACGCCACCGCCTTCTCCACAATATCCTTGGTCAGATGCGGCGCGAAATGCTCGATAAACTCATACATATAATTACGCAGGAAGTTACCCTTTCTAAAGCCAATCTTAGTGGTGCTGTGGGCAAACAGATGGCTGGCATCTATGGCCACCAGATCTTTGTCTATCACAGGATCGATCGCCATAGAGGCGATCACCCCAACCCCTAAGCCCAACCTGACATAGGTCTTGAGCACATCGGCACTGGTGGCAGTAAACACCACCCTAGGGTCGATACCGGCGCGGTTGAAGGCCTTCTCGATTTCTGATTCTCTATCGAAGCCAAACACATAGGTGACTAGCGGGAAGCGGCCCAAGTCTTCGATGCTGATCTGAGTGCGTGAGGCCAGAGGATGATCTTTGGTCACCACTATAGAGCGATTCCAGTGGTAACATGGCAACATGATGAGATCCGTATACAGATGCATCCCTTCTGTTGCGATGGCAAAGTCAGCATCCCCCGCGCCGCCAGCTCGCTTATCTGCGAAGGCGTCCCCTGATGCATATGCAGGTTCACCTTGGGATAGCGGTCGATAAAGGCGCGGATGATCCCCGGCAAGGCATATCGCGCCTGAGTATCCGTGGTGGCTATGTTAAGCTCACCCTGATCCGGCTTGGTATATTCTTCGGCAACCTTCTTGATGCTCTCCACCTTGCCCAGTATGTCGTTGGCAATATTAATCACCTGCTGACCGGCCGGTGTCACATGGGTTAGATGCTTACCGCTACGGCCAAAGATCTGGATGCCCAGCTCATCTTCGAGCATTCGCACCTGTTTACTGATCCCAGGCTGTGAGGTGTAAAGGTTCTCAGCGGTCGCCGACACATTAAGGTTGTGATTCACCACTTCGGCAATGTATCTGAGTTGTTGCAGCTTCATCGTCTTTCCTTTGCAAAGGTCGGTCTCTTAGTGAGCGCCACGGCCTGAAATCGGTACCCTAATCATAAGAGTTACTATAAGAATTAGTTATAGTACAGGCGAAAAATTAAATCAAAGGGGAATATAGCATAGAGGTGAGATGAATCACACGACATAACGATAAAGCTAGTCTAAGATAACTATGCTAGCGTGTTGATTTATAGTAGCATTAATGGAATTGCATAAAAATTGGTAGATCTATGATTTTTACTTTGGTTCTGATCCTCATCGGTGCATTGTTGCTATTGGTTATTGGCATCAATGTCATCCAACAACAAAAAGAACGTGCCGAGGCCGAGCGAAGAACAGAATTAGCCAGACAAAGAGCCATCATCGATGAAACCGAAAACGTGCTTTCATGCACAGGAATGTTTCCCTGCTCTACCAATCTGGTGCTCATCCTCTATAAGCGAGTACAAGATGCCTTAAGCCAGTCTGTCACCTTAGGCGGCCCTCAGGCGGCCGACTACCAGCGTCGCCTCACCGATCTTACTGGCCAGATAGAGAACCTGCACAATGCCCAGAAACAGACCCCAGCCATAGAGAGCTTTCGCCTGCCGGACACAGACAAACAGATCCTGGATCTGGTTAAGGTGTTAAAGAAACTCAAGGCCATCTTGCGCGCCGAACACAACAAGGGCAAGGTCGACCCTAACGTCTTCGCCCAGGAAGAGGCTCGTGTAGACAGCCTGCAGCTGAGGATCAATGTTGACTCTATGCTGTCACGCGCCCGCACTGCCTGCTTCATGAAGCAATATGGTTCCTCCAAGCAGATGGTGACCAAGGCATTGGCGACTCTGCACACCATTAAGGCGCTGACGCCAAACGATCCTTTTATCACCAAGAAGGTGGATGAAGCCAAGTTGCTCCTCGATGAGATCATGGGAGCGCAGAAGATGGCCCAGCCCAATGCCCCACAGCAGAAGAGCGAAGAAGACGATATCGATGTGCTGTTCCAGCCGAAGAAGAAATGGTAACCACAGGCATCACTTAAAACAAAAAACCACCGCAAGCGGTGGTTTTTTGTTATTGAAGCATCTCTTTAACGGAAACACTTAAGGCGCCAGACGGTCGATATTCCAGCCACTATCCAGGCGGCTAGCATCATGACGCGTATAGAGGAAGCGATCATGCAGTCGGTATTCGCCGCCCTGCCAAAACTCTATGCTGCTGGGCCGCACACGATACCCCCCCCAGAACTTAGGCAGTGGCACCTCACCCTGGCTGAACTTGGCCTTCATCTCGGCAAACTTGCTCTCAAGCGCCTGGCGCGCAGAGATCTTACTGGATTGCTTGGACACCCAGGCTGCGATCTGACTCTCCTTGGGACGCGTAACGAAGTACTTAAGCACCTCGGTGGTGGAGAGCTGCTCCGCCACGCCCGTTACCGCCACCTGACGCTCTAGGGCATGCCAAGGAAACAGCAGGCTCACCTTGTTGTTTTGCGCTATCTGCTCCGCCTTGCGACTGGCCAGGTTAGTGAAAAACACAAAGCCATCGTCATCGAAGCGTTTTAGCAGCACGATGCGCTGGAACGGCTGACCTTCGGCATCGACGGTCGCCACCGACATCGCGGTGGGATCCGGCAGGATCTCCGCATCTCGGATCTGCTCAATCCACTTCTCAAACAACACCATGGGATTGTCGGGCAGCTCCTCTCGGTGCAGCCCGCCCAGGGTGTATTCTCGTCTAATATCACTTAAGTTCGACATCTGCTTCCTTACCCTGTCCCGTTTGGTTTACTTCTTATGGGCACAAGCCCAAACGTGTAGCATCTCCAGGCCTAACGTCGCGCCGGCCAATGCGGTGATCTCGGCGCTGTCATAGGCTGGCGCCACCTCTACCACATCCATGCCCACCACGTTCATGCCGCGCAGACCGCGAATGATCTTCATCGCCTTGTCGCTGGTGAGGCCACCACATACAGGCGTGCCCGTACCCGGCGCGAAGGCTGGATCCAGACAGTCGATGTCGAAGGTGACGTACAAAGGCATGTCGCCGACACGATCTTTGATCTGGGCGACAATCTCATCGGCGCTTAGCTCGTTGGCCGCGGAGGCGTCGATCACCTTAAACAGGTGGCTTGGCTTATCATACTCGGTACGGATCCCCACCTGCACAGAATGAGAGGCATCGATGATCCCTTCATTTGGCGCGTGGAAGAACATGGTGCCATGGTCGTACTTACTACCCTGGCTATAGGTGTCTGTGTGGGCATCGAAATGCAGCAGCGCCATCTTGCCATGCTTCTTGTAGTGGGCACGTAGTAGCGGCAGGGTCACAAAGTGATCACCGCCGAAGCTGAGTAGCGCCTTACCAGAGTCGAGAATGGCCGTCGCAAAGTCTTCGACACGCTGAGTAAAATCGGCAGCATCACCACAATCGAATACCAGATCCCCCGCATCGACCATTTTAAGGTGATCGGACAACTTAAAATCCCAAGGCCAACGGCACTCTTCCCAGGCCAGGTTTACCGAGGCCTGACGTATGGCGCCAGGGCCCATACGACCACCGGATCGGCCCGTAGTCGCCATATCAAACGGCAAGCCCAGTACCACTACATCGGCATCGCTCTCGAGCGGTTTAAAGTCTAGTGGCTGTCTTAAATAACCAAATGCATTTGAGTAAAGCGAGTAATCAGGCTTATCTGCAATAGTGGTCATATATGCTCCAAATCATAGAAGTAAAGATCACAACGTAACGGGCAACAACTGCTCACAATCACGCTGTTTATAGTGTTTTATATATAAGCCTTGGCCATCTGCCAAGGCAAGTTCGCCGCGAGCCTGCAGGCTATACTGCTCGGGGCCATATCCTGGCTCCTCGGCCTCAAATCCTGCAATGTCCCAGCTGAGCGGATTCAAGCATTTGAGTAACTCAGCTACTATACCGTCAAGACCGGCGCCGAGCGACAAATTCGTTTCAAGACTCACATAGGAGCTCGTCTCTTGGGGGGTAATGTGCAGGGTGAAATAGTCCTCACCGCGCAGGGCATTGAGCGAATAGCCAAGGGGCGAAAACAGGTGCGCATCTAATTCAAACCCAGACAAGAGCCGGGATAAATTCAGTCTGCTGGCGATCGCTTGAGTCGATTGCTTATCGCTCAGCAGAAAATCGGCCACATCGCCGCGAATATGGTACATCTGCACCACTTGCGCAGGTTTGAGCCGCGCAATTTTTCCCGAAAAGAAGAGTTGATGATAATGACCATCCAAATGGCCGATACGATAGGCATTGCCGCTTAGCATGTCACTCAGCCTAGCGATATCTTCCTCGAAGCGACTGCTCTGCAAGGCGGGTAAGATCTCGCTCTTACGCTGGTAACTCAGGCTGGCAAGTTGCTTGCCACCTAATGAATCGACCAGAAACAGTACCGTCTCGATAAGCCGGGTGTTGCCACAGGTGATGAGCACCAGGCTATCGTGCCAGACGAACAGGCTGGACTCACTCAGCAGGTATGCGTCGCATTGCTCACTGCTTAGCTTAGAGAGGATCTCTGTATCACTCTTTAAAAGGGCGCGGCGCCAATAGGCATCGCCCAAGGCCCTGAGCGACGGACAACCCGGCGCCAGCGTCAGCGATAAGCGCTTCTCCGCCCCTTCAAAATACATCTACCCGCTCCTCTTCGTCTTAAAAGATCCCGGCATAAACTAGGCGAGATCCCAGGCGAAACAGGCTAGCCTGCCAATCAGGAAAAATCTTCCAGATAGGTGTAGCCCTTCAGTCCAATCTGCAGCTCTTCAAGAATGTTGGCCCGCTCATCTTCCTGAATGTGCAGGTTCACCAACTCCTCATAGGTACGCATGAAAGAGACGGCGTCCAGGTTAACGTAGCGCAGCACGTCGGCAACCGTATCACCGGCCAGTACCGACTCGATATTCACCAGGCCATCATCGTCTAACCTGACCACGGCCGAGTTAGTGTCGCCGAACAGGTTGTGCATATCCCCAAGGATCTCCTGGTAGGCACCCACCAGGAAGAAACCGATAAGGTATGGGCTCTCTGCGCTCCAGGCCGGAACCGGCAGCGTGGTTTCGATACCCTGACCATCGACGTACTGGTCCACAGTACCGTCTGAGTCACAGGTGATGTCCAGCATCACGGCGCGGCGCTCGGGCGCCTTATCCAGACCGCTTAGTGGCATCACAGGGAACACCTGATCGATACCCCAGGCATCGGGCAGCGACTGGAACAGTGAGAAGTTCACGAAGAACTTGTCCGCCAGCTTCTCGTTGAGCTCATCGATCACCGGACGGTGGAAACGGTACTTGCCGCTCATCACGCCCTTAAGCTCGTAACAGACGCGCAGGTTCATCTGCTCCGCCCAGGCCCTGTCGGACAGGCTCATCTGTCCTAGCGCAAACAGTGAGTGCACCTCGGCCAGATCGCTCTGTACGTCATGGTAGATCTCGATCAGGGCGCGTTGATCGGCGCGGCCACTCACCTCCCCCCATGAATCCCACATGTTCTTCAGTTGCTGCGGCGCCTCTTCATCCGGCGCCTGCAGCTCTTCAGGCTTATAGGCCTCGGTGCCAATCACATCGGTGATCAACACGGCGTGGTGCGCCGTGAGATAGCGACCAGACTCAGAGATAAGACGCGGCATAGGCTGATCGTACTCGCGGCACATATCGTTCAGCACGCTGACGATGTTATTGGCGTATTCGGTCAGGCCATAGTTCATCGAGTTGCTGCTCTGGCTACGGGTACCGTCATAGTCCACCGCCAAGCCGCCGCCCACGTCGAAGCACTTAACGTTAGCGCCCATCTTCTGCAGTTCACAGTAGAAACGTCCCGCCTCACTCACACCGCTACGGATATCGCGAATGTTGGCGATTTGCGAGCCCAGGTGGAAGTGCAGCAGCTGCAGGCTGTCGAGCATGTCCTGCGCTTTGAGCGAGTCGATAACGTTCAGCACCTGAGCCGCAGACAGACCAAATTTAGACTTTTCGCCGCCGCTGGCTTGCCACTTGCCCTTGCCCTGGAAGGCCAGACGCACACGCAGACCAAGACGCGGAGTCACGCCCAGCTTCTTGGCTTCTTCGAGGACGACCTTTAGCTCTGAGAGCTTCTCCAGCACGATATAGACCTGATGACCCAGCTTTTCGCCGATCAACGCCAGGCGAATATATTCCACATCTTTGTAGCCGTTACAGATGATCACCGAGCTGGCCTTCTGCGCCATGGCGAGTACCGCCATCAGCTCAGGCTTACTGCCGGCCTCAAGACCCAACTGTGGCACCTCTTTAGACACCTGACTCGCCAGGATCTCTTCGACCACAGTTTGCTGTTGGTTCACCTTGATGGGATAGACAAGCAGATAATCTGACTGATAGTCATAACGGGTGATCGCCTGATTGAAGGCGTTACACAGGCTATTGACTCTGTGATGCAGAATCTGCGGGAAGCGCACCAATACAGGCAAGGCCACGCCGGATTTCACCATATCCTTAGCGAGTTCATTTAACCCTATAGTGTGCTCAGGATGATTAGGATCCGGGGACACCGTCACCTCACCGGCCTCGCTTATGCCGTAGAGCCCAGAGCTCCAGTAATTAACGTTATAACCAACATAAGCATCTTTAATAGACCAATTACTCATATTCTCTCAACCTGTCTATTTACATTCATATTCGGCAGCTGCTTTGTCTGCCAACACATTAATGTTACTTACTATCGCACCTATCAGGTAAATAAGCCGCAACATCAACACCGTTTTTGGGTGTCAGATATCGAAGTTATCCTTCGAGTCCCCGCCATATTAGTTAACTCAATTTATACTTGTCTAAAGTAAAAAAAGGCGCGCAATTAAACCCCTGAATTTAACTAAATGCAAGTATCATTATCACATTAATTTATTACAAGGTTTTTTGCATTCAAGCACGCGGCCAGACTGCCTTTTATCCCTTACGGGTGTTCAGCGTTTTTTACAGTAAATGCCGTCTTCAGCCCTCTAACATGCAGCTTATCGACTGGACCACCTAACGAGAATCCACTCGGCCCGGTATTCGAGTCGAATGTCTTCATCCACCGCTTGGCCGAAATTAATGCCATTTACGCCAGAATAAACAACTTAGGCTAAAGCATCTTGGCAAGATTTCCACTATAATCGCCACATTTAACGTCTAAGCCATTAGCTATAGAGAACCAGATGATAGAGATAGGAAAACGCTGCACCTTAGAGATCGTCAAACGCGTCGATTTTGGTGTGTACTTAAATGCCCATGAATTCGGCCAGGTATTACTGCCTAATAAGGTTGCCCCACAAGGCTGCGAGATAGGCGACAGCGTCGAGGTTTTTCTCTATCTGGACTCTGAAGATATGGTGATCGCCACCACCAAACGCCCCAAGGCGCAGGTAGGCCAGTTTGCCTACCTTAAGGCGGTCGCGACCGGTCCTTACGGTGCCTTCCTAGACTGGGGCCTGGATAAAGATCTGATGTTACCCTTTGGTGAGCAGCACAGGGAGATAGAGGTGGGACGCTCCTATCTGGTCTATGTCTATGTCAACAGCGCCGACGACCGTATCGTCGCCTCATCCAAGATAGACAAGTTCCTCGATAAAACGCCGCCACCATACAAGAACGGCCAAGAGGTGAGCCTCATCATCGCCGGCACGACAGATCTTGGCTACAAGGCCATTGTGGATAACGCCCACTGGGGCGTGCTCTATAAGAATGAGGTGTATCAGCCTCTCAGATTTGGCCAGCGTATCAAAGGCTTCATCAAGCGAGTCAGAAGTGACGACAAGATAGATCTGATTTTACAGCGCGGCGCCAAAGAAGAGTTGGACAAGCACGCCACCGCTATCTTGATGAAACTCAACCAGGCCGGCGGCTTCCTGCCCCTAACCGACAAGACGGATGCAGAGGTGATCTACGCCGAGCTCGCCATGAGCAAGAAGGCCTTCAAGAAGAGTATCGGCGGCCTCTACAAGCGCCAACAGATCGCCATCGAAGCCGACGGTATCCGCCTGACTGAATAGAAGTTAAGCAGCAAAGGTTACCAAGCCTCTGATTGTCTTTGCATAAAAGCATGGCTCTGTTATAACAGGGCTATGCTTTTTTTTATCCGAGTACCTAAATCATGAAACTCACCTCCCATGAAGCACGTGTGATCGGTTGTCTGCTGGAAAAAGAAAAAACCACGCCAGAGCAATATCCCCTCTCCCTGAACGGACTCACCCTGGCCTGTAATCAGAAATCGAGCCGTGAGCCTGTGATGAATTTGTCGGAGTCTGATACCCAGGCCGCACTGGATTCATTGGCGAAGAAACGCCTGGTGGCCGAGCAGAGTGGTTTCGGCTCTCGAGTCGTCAAATACAAGCATAGATTCTGCAATACCGAGTTTAGCGATCTCCAACTCAGCGAAGATAAGGTCGCGATAATCTGTCTGCTCCTGTTAAGAGGACCGCAGACCGCAGGTGAGCTAAGAACTCGTAGCAACCGGCTGCACGCCTTTAGTGATGTCAGTCAGGTCGAGCAAGCCCTCACTAGCCTGTCTCAGATGGAGCCCCCCTTGGTGCGCCAGCTCGCCAGAGAGCCGGGCAAGCGGGAATCACGCTTCATCGAACTCTTCAGCGAAGTCGATGAGCAGCTAGCGACTCAGTCAGCCCCTCAAGTTGTGCCTCAAGTCTCGCCAGGGCAAGGGATTATGCCGCCGCCAAACGATGAGCTTGTCGGTCGCGTCGCGCAACTCGAGCAGGAAGTCGCCGAGCTAAAACAACAAGTTGCCGAACTCTTAGGTAAAATTTAACAACAATCTGAAACATTTAGACAAACAGATGAGTGTTAGGCTGAGCCTTCAACCATATGATAAAGGAATCATCTTTGGATAATCTTACTCCACGCAGTTCATGGAACGCAGCCTCGGTATTGGCCAGGTTCGAACTGAAAAAAATTCTCTTTAGCACCCGAGGCATGATAGGCCTGGCCACCTTCGCGCTAACCTGGTTCCTCATCCTCTGGTACCCCATCAGGCAGGCTTCTATCTATCTGTTTTCACCAGACTTTAAAAACTTACTCGAGGGCGTATTTGGTGCCGCCAATGTGGGCGAGTTGCTCTCATGGGACGTGGCCGAGATGGCCATTTTATGGGTCGCCGCCCTTTACTTGTTCCCCATCTTTAGCCTGTTTGTCGGAGCCGATCAGTTTGCCTCCGACAAGGCCAGGGGCAGCTTCCGCTTCCTCACCCTAAGAGTCAGCCGCGACACCCTGTTCTTCGGTCGGGTAACGGGTTACCTGTTGATCCAGGCGATACTGCTCATCCTCACCCTGATGGCGACCATACTTCTGGTGGCCTATCGCGACACGGCTTTAGTGTGGACCGCCATGGGTTCAGGCGCCTTAGTGTTTATCAATATCATGATAGTGCTGGCGCCCTTTACCGCCATGATGGCTATCCTGTCACTGCACGCCAATTCGGCCAGACAGGCCAGCATCTATGCCGTGTTGATTTTAGCCGGCAGCACCATAGTCAACGGCATCATCTCCTATTACCTGCCTGGGCTCAGCAATATCTTGCAGTGGCTAGTGCCCGGTGCCCAGCTCGATATGATGATTAATACCAAAGGCCTGAGCAGCCTCGCCGTGGCAGCGATTCCTCTGCTTCAGGCCGGTGTACTCCTGCTATTAGGAAGAAGTTATATGGCGAGGATCGCACTATGAAGCTAATCACCTGCAAGTCGCTGAGCAAGCAGTTCGGCAGTAAACATGCACTCACGGATATCAACCTGGAACTCGATGCTGGCCAGCCTATCGCCCTGGTTGGCCCCAACGGCGCGGGCAAGACCACGCTGTTTTCACTCCTGTGTGGCTATATTCGCCCGACACAGGGCGCAGTCGAAATCTTAGGGCATGCGCCTGGCAGCTCGGCGCTGTTAGGCAAGGTGGCCGCCCTGCCCCAGGATGCACGGCTCGATCCTAACCTCACCATTGCCGCCCAATTGGAGCTATTTGCCCAGCTGCAGGGCTTTAACGCTGCCGCTGCGCGTCAGGAATGCTTGCGGGTATTGGCCTTAGTGGATTTGGCCGATGTCGCCCCGCAAAAGCCCTCTTCCCTGAGCCATGGTATGAGCAAGCGCGTCTCGATTGCTCAGGCCCTGATCGGCTCCCCCGAGCTGGTATTATTAGATGAGCCGACCGCGGGACTGGATCCGGCCAATGCCAAGGCGATACGCGAATTGGTGCGCGCTCAGGTGGGTAAGACCACCTTCGTCATCAGCTCACACAACCTGGCCGAGCTTGAGAAGCTGTGTGACAAGGTACTTTACCTCGACAAGGGCGTGTTGAATCAATCTATCTCGATTCAGGACGATCTCGCCGATGAGTATCTCACCCTTACCATGCAAGCTTGCGACGATGAGGCGCTGATGGCTGAGCTTGAGGCACTGCCTCAGGTGCTTTCGGTGAAATCCAGTCAGAGCAAGGAGTTTGTGATCCAATATCAGCTCACCGCTGGCTTTGGGCTGGAAACCGAGCTGTTTGCCCTCTTCAATCGCCAGAATTGGCGCTACAAGGCGATTCAACGAGGCCGCACCTTGGAAGACAAGCTGTTTTCACAGGCTTAAGCCTAATGACAATCGTAATTAATAATTGCTCATGCCAGCTTGTTCAAACGCTCGATAACAGGCCATATTATTTTTAAATGTAGAATAACTACTTATCTAAAAATCCTGCTTTGTTCTCGAGCGTTGCTCCTGCACGATTTCTGTTCAAATACTTACTGTGATTGGTATTAGATACCATTGCGGGCAAGGCGCTTACGCCGTGCCCGCAAATTTATCTGTTGGCCTCTTTCCTTAAGCTTCCCTCTCCACACTCTCTTTAGTCTTCTACTCCTATGCCTCGCACCTCGTCATCTCGGCCCTGTGGCTAGCGACAAATCAAGGAGAGAGGCTTAGCCTCTTCTATGTACAAAACCTCTACTAAGCCCTTTTAAGAGCCGACTCAGCAAATACAATTTGGCATAGCATGATGTGGGATAAAGCGATGTGGCATAAAGCAACTCTGCATAGATCGATTTTACAGAGAACTCTGATGGGGCTTGAAGGGAAATTACAGATAAAAAAAGAGCCGTGATACTCATCACGGCTCTTGGAATTCTGTTTTTTAGGTAACGGACTGTTACCTAAAGGTCAGCTTAAAGAACAGTTACGTTCTCAGCTTGTGGACCTTTTTGACCTTGAGTCACAGTGAACTGTACTTTTTGGCCTTCGTCTAGAGTTTTGAAACCATCAGCGTTGATCGCACGGAAGTGTACGAAAACGTCTGGGCCAGACTCTTGCTCGATAAAACCAAAACCTTTGTCAGAGTTGAACCACTTAACAACGCCAGTAACTTGAGACATGATATAAATCCTGTAACTAAATAAAATAAAGCCTTAAACGGCAGTAGAGCTGGAAAATGCCGGTTTTACTTATGTTAACAGGACGAACTGGTCGTATTGAACACATAAAGTTAAGCCCAACCTTCAAGCTGTCTTCACTATAAATCATTCTGACCGTATGTCAACAAACATTAAATGGTGCAAATCCTATTTTTCACTTACATTTCTGTCAGTTGTTACAAAAATATCTTCTAAAAACTCGTATAAAAACACTAAATTTTTCTAAGCGAATAAAAAACACTAATTAAACAAGGGTTAACCATCTAGCTGGCGCGAAACACCTCTAACTTGAAATCCAGCTCACAGGTCAGGGGCGCGGAGGTTAACGTTTGACGCTGGGCATCGGTAAATTTCCAGTTATAGGGTGTCATCGCCAGAAAATGGGCGATATCCCCGCTATCTTTGATCGTCATGGTCTGCATCAGTCGCTCGCTATGCAGGCGCTCGAAGCCTTCAATTTTACTATCGACCTCAGGATTAGGCCTCGGCTGGTCATAGATCACCTGCTTCAGCGCGAAGTGATGTTGTGGGCCAGCCGAGACGGTGATCAGAATCGCGCCCGGTTTAGCGACACGTCTTAGCTCAGCATCTTGTGACGGCGCATAAATACGCAACATGAAATCGAAACTCTGCTCGGCAAAAGGCATCTCGAAACTGCTCGCCACACAAAATCGAATATCAGGATAACGCTTCGCCGCATATTTCAGCGCCGATTTTGAGATATCCAGCCCACTGAGGCTAAAGGCCTCCGCCTTGTTCATCGCCTGTTGTAGTCTATGGGTGTAATACCCCTCGCCGCAGCCTATATCGAGCCCATTGCGAGCCTCACTGGCATATTCCAATGCCAGTGCGTTCACCCTATCACTCATCACCTCATAGTAGCCCTTGTTGAGAAACTCCCGCCGGGCAAACATCATCTCTTTATTATCGCCGGGATCTTTAGAGCGTTTCTTCTGCACCGGCAGCAGGTTAACGTAACCCTCTTTGGCGCAGTCGAACCTGTGATTCGCCTCGCAGCACCAGGTACGATCTATGAGTGACAGCGCGCGCTGACAGATAGGACAAAGGTAATTCATTGCTACATTCCAATCCCAGTCGGGCTATGACCCGACTAGTCGTCTAAAAACATCTGCTCAACCATGAGGTTAAGTTCGGGTGGTGCCAGGAGTTGATAGGACTCCAGCTTACGCTGCAGTGCCTCGAGTTCTTCATGTTGATTGGCAGCATGCTGCCAGTTAGGTCGCTGTACTCGCTGATAATAATGATGTGACAACAGCTGCTTCTTGCGCAACAGTTGCTCATCCACCTTGGTCACCTCACTTAAGATAAGCCCATGCTGCTTCACATCGCCATGGTTGGCAAAATGGGCCAACTCTTGACGGACCAGCTCTATCTCACCGATTTCAAGTAGCAGCGCCTCGGCATTCTGGCTAAGATCTTCTGCCCGAGCCAGCACCGCCTTGGCCCTGCGCAGCTCCAAGGGGCCGCCGAAGAGCCGCAGATCTCGCTCTAGAGTCACCAGCAACCATTTCTGATCAAACTGTGGCGTAAAACTCACAGTACTGCCCTGCACCTCAAGGTCAATCACCAGGCCTTTTCGTAAGTGCTCGGCGCACATCACAGGTGAGATCCCAAGCGCACTAAACAGCCGCCACCCCTGACCGTGGGAGCGATGTAAGACCTCTGTTTGGGAGCTTTTGGCATCGATACTGGACACTGCTATAGGCACCAACTCACAGATGAGATATGGATGGAGTCTTAAGATCAAGCCATTGTCACTCGATGCCTGGGTCACCACACATTCGAGCAGGTGTCCGCCCATGGTCTGCAGCAGGCTAAAATCACTTACCGACTCACGCAAACGCAGATGCAACTGACACCTTTGGGTCAGTTCGATAAATTGTGGTTGAGTCAGTAAAGGTTCGAACATAGAGCTATTCCTCGTTAGCCGAACATTGTAACTGGCCAATAGCGGGGCTGCCAACTTCAAAATGGCGCGATTTCAATCAAATAGGGAAAATAAACCGTTAAATTAGTGCAGGCGCAATCTAGGGTGCTATGATAACTGCCACTATTCACAGGCTAACTTACGCTATGGCTGCAAATAATCTTCCCAGCATTTTTTGGCACGACTACGAGACCTTCGGTGCAAACCCGGCCAAAGACAGGCCGTCTCAGTTTGCCGGCATTCGAACCGACATGGATCTCAACATCATCTCAGAGCCAGTCACCTTCTACTGCAAATTGGCCAGCGACTATCTGCCCTCACCGGAGGCGATCCTCATTACCGGGATCACGCCGCAGCTCGCCAATCTCAAAGGCATGCCGGAAGCGGAATTCATGGCCAAGATCAACTCCGAGTTTTCTCAGCCCAACACCTGTGTGGCGGGCTATAACTCGCTACGCTTCGACGATGAGGTCACCCGTTACGGTTTCTACCGCAACTTCTTTGATCCCTACGCACGGGAATGGCAGAACGGTAACAGCCGCTGGGACATTATCGATCTGGTGCGCGCCTGTTACGCCCTGAGACCAGAGGGAATAAACTGGCCCGAGAAAGAAGATGGCAGCCCCAGCTTTAAACTCGAACACCTCACTCAAGCCAACAACCTGAGCCATGACAAGGCCCACGATGCCATGTCGGACGTGTACGCCACCATCGCCATGGCCAAATTGATCAAACAGCGCCAGCCTAAGCTGTTCGAATACTACTTCAATCTGAGAAAGAAAAACGAAGTGAGCAAGCAAATAGATGTGCTGAATATGCAACCTCTGGTGCATGTCAGCTCTAAGATCAGCGCCCTTAATGGCTGTACCACGCTGATCGCTCCTGTGGCTCACCATAGCACCAATAAGAATGCCATCATCTGTGTCAACCTGGCCATGGATGTCACCCCGCTGATTGAACTGAGTAGCGATGAGATCCGCGAGCGCATGTATACCCCAAGGGCTGATCTCGCCAGCGATGAACTGCCTATCGGCCTAAAACAGCTCCACATCAACAAGTGTCCCTTCATTGCGACCGCCAAGACACTCACCGACGGTAATGCCCAGCGTTTAGACATAGACAAGGAGTTTGCCCGCGCCCAATACAAGCGCCTGCGGCAACATCCGGAGATCAGAGAGAAGCTGGTCGCGGTATTCGATACCGAGCATGGCAATGAGATGAGCGATCCGGATCTGCAACTCTACAGCGGCGGCTTCTTCAGTCACGCCGACAAGAGCAAGATGGAGATCATACGTCATACGGCGCCGCAGCACTTGGCCGCACTGGAGCTAGACTTTGATGACGAGCGTCTACCCGAGATGCTGTTTCGCTACCGCGCCCGTAACTATCCTGAGACACTGGATGACACAGAACAGCAACGTTGGCGCACCTTCTGCCAGGCTCGTCTGAATGATCCAGACTATATGATCAAGCTCGAAACCTTGGTCAATGACACCGAGGCAGACGAAGAAAAGCAGAAGTTATTGACGGCATTGTGTCATTATCTTAGCAACCTGTAGCCGAAAAGCGGTAATTTAGTCGAAACAGCCATCAAAATGGGCGTCAGATCCCGTTTTCATGGTAACTTAGTTACTAAAATGATTTTCCAATAGCTTAACAATTAAGGATCAAGCTCATGCAAGATAGATTTGTTCACTGCATAGCTCAACTGCCACAACCTTTGGCAGATCAATTAGTCCCTTTATTGAACCAGGACTTTGTCGGGCATATGGACGCCCAGCAGGTGGCCGACCTCGCCCAGGCTACCCAGATGAGCCAGGATGAGTTACTGCTCGCCATGCTGCCGATAGCTGCGGCACTCGCCAAGCCTCCCATTAGTGAGTTTTATGTAGGCGCTATTGCCAAGGGCGCCAGCGGCGACATCTACATGGGGGCCAACCTGGAACTCGACGGCGAGGCACTTTTCCATAGCGTGCACGCCGAGCAGAGCGCCATCAGCCACGCCTGGTTAAGCGGCGAGACAGGCATCGAAGATATCATAGTCAACGCCTCTCCCTGTGGTCACTGCCGTCAATTTATGAATGAATTGGTCGAGGGGCAAGCCATCCGCATCCACCTGCCTGAGCAGGCGACTCAGCCCTTGTCTCACTATCTGCCCTACGCCTTCGGTCCGGCCGATCTGAATATCAAGACGCCACTGCTGTCCAAACAGCAGCACGAGTTTGCCCTGGAAAGCGCCGATCCCATGATCATCGAAGCTCTTGATCACCTGAGCCTGAGCTACGCGCCATACAGTGAAGGCTATGCCGCCGTGGTGTTAGAGACACGCGATGGCGCGACCTTCTGCGGCCGCTATGCGGAAAATGCAGCGTTTAACCCGTCCATGCTGCCAATGCAAATGGCCTTGTCGGCAATGGCCAGACATAATCGCGATTTTAGCGAGATCAACCGCGCCGTGTTGATCGAGTCGAGCCAGGGTAAGATCTCACTAGTGGGAGCCACCATGGATGCCCTACACGCGGTAGCGGCGGTCGAACTTGAGCACATCATGGTCGATCCGGTGTAAAGACACTTGTAATAGCATTAAGGATCAAAAAAGGACTGCTTGGCAGTCCTTTTTTAATATTTGGCAACCGCGGTTTTAGCAGTAACCAGGGTATGTGATATTAGCCGCGGCTCTTCTCCAGACGCGCTAACAGGCTTGAGGTATCCCAGCGCTGACCGCCCTGAGCCTGAACCTCGCTATAGAATTGATCGACCAATGCCGTCAACGGCAGGTGCGAGCCATTACGGCGCGCTTCATCCAGGGCGATGCCTAGATCTTTACGCATCCAGTCGACGGCAAAACCAAAGTCATATTGTCCCTGCCACATGGTCTGATAACGGTTCTCCATCTGCCAAGATTGCGCGGCGCCTTTACTGATCACCTCGACCACTCTCTCACCATCGAGTCCGGCGCTACGGGCAAAGTGTAAGCCCTCGGCCAAGCCCTGCACCACACCTGCGATACAGATCTGGTTTACCATCTTAGTAAGTTGACCACTGCCCACCTCACCGAGCAGCTCTGAGCAGCGAGCATAAGCCTGCATCACAGGCTTGGCAGCCTCAAAGTCGGCGGCTTCGCCACCCACCATAACGGTCAGCACGCCATTCTCGGCGCCGGCTTGTCCGCCGGAGACAGGCGCATCGATAAAGCCAATGCCTTTCGCTTTTGCCGCACCGCCAAGCTCACGCGCCACATCCGCAGATGCCGTAGTGTGGTCAACCAATATGCTGCCCTCAGCCATGGCGGCTAGCGCGCCGGTATCTCCCAGCACAACAGAGCGCAAGTCGTCATCGTTGCCGACACAGACAAACACAAAATCTTGTCCTTTAGCCGCCTCGAAAGGCGTCGCACACCAGTTCCCGCCATAGGCATCACACCAGGCCTGTGCCTTGGCCTGCGTACGGTTATAGACAGTTACCTCATGACCATGCTTCACCAGATGCCCCGCCATTGGGTATCCCATCACGCCTAATCCTAAAAATGCTACCTTTGCCATCTTCTGTCCTATCTCTTTATTGATTAATACTGCTTATTCACCTTCTTAAAGAAAGGTTTTATTTGGGGGTACAAGGCCTCATAGGCTTTAAACACGCTGGCATATTGTGCCACATGCTCGCCCTGGGGTTCGAACTTTTCACCCAGACGGCGCATCTGGCGTCTGGCGCTGGCGAGATCAGGATAGATCCCCGCACCTACGGCGCAGCACATGGCGGCGCCCAGCCCCGAGGCTTCATGCAATAATAAACGCTCCACCGGACGGTTAAAAATGTCGGCGCACATCTGCATCACCAGATCGCTTTGTGCGCCACCGCCTGTTACCCGAACCAGCTTAAAGGGTGATCCCTTGAGCCGCTCCAAACGAAGCAAACCCTGCTTGAGGGTCATCAAGACCCCCTCGATGGCGGCGCGGTACAGGTGCAGCCGGCCATGCTCTGGCGTAAAACCGATAATGCTGCCTCTCGCCTCTGGCCCTGGGTAGATGACGCCTTGCGCCCACAGCGGGCTCAGCAGGAGACCTTCCGCGCCTATGGGCACCTTGGCGATGGCCTGGGTGATATATTGCTCTGGGCTAATGCCGAGCGCCGTGGAGTCTTTAACCTCCTGCGCGCCAAACTGCTCGATGAGCCAACTGAGCAGCCAAAAGCCTCTCTCTAGCTGGATCTCGGTAATATAATCTGTCGCCTCAATCGAAGGAAAGGCAGGAAGATAACGATAGGCCTCGCGGTATCTGTGACCGCCCCAGGCGAGTATGGCCGCGCTGCCCAGACTGATACAGGCAATATCCTGCTCGCCGCAGCCGGCCGCGTACACCTCACAGGCCTTATCGGCTCCGGCGCCATAAACGGCAAGGCCAGTTGCTAACCCGGTATCCTTGGCAAAATGCTCACTCACCTTCCCCATGGCCTGAGTCGGCGCGGCCAAAGGCACCATCTGTGATGGACTGCATGCCAGCGCCTGCCAACGCCAGCTGCGGCTATTCGCCCAGGTTTTGCGGCGGTAATCGAAGGGCAGATAAGCCACCTGAGATGCCTCACTGTCGATGAGACGTCCGGTGATCTTTCCGGTGAGATAGCCGCTGAGCAGCGCCACCTTGTCGGCGGCAACCAGCTTGTCTTTATGATGCTCAAACAGATAGTTCACCTTAGCAGCGCGTCGCAGGTATTGAATTCGCCGCCTAAGGCCGATGCAGAGAAAGCCCAGCCGGTAGTACCAGGCCATAGGTGGCAACTCGTTGCTCGCCAACCGTCTATCGGACCACATGTAGACAGGCGATATCGCCTCCCCTGCATGGTCGAGCAGCACAGTGCAGGCTCTCTGGGTCGTCAGCGCCATTCCCTTGATCTGACCAGGTAACACCTGGGTGTGCTCGAAGAGGCCGCGCACCACATCCACCAACTGGCGATAACAATAGTCGGCCGACTGCTCACTCACGCCGGGCGCACCATCACGATAGGGCTGCACTGCGTGCTGCCGTTTTGCGATGAGCTGCCCCTGGCGGTCGAACACTAAGGCTCTAACGCTCTGGGTTCCATAGTCCAGGGCGAGGAAATAAGGATTATCGCCCGCGGCACTGGCTCGGGCGCTAGATTCAACTGAAGTTAGAGTCATAGACGATAATGAGCAGCCAAGCCCTAAAATTTAAGAGTTAGGAGTTAAGGTTTAAGGTGTGCTTCCATCTCGGCGCCAATCTTCTTACGCATCTCCATCAGGCGAATGGCAGAGTCACGCATCAGCTTATCAGACTCTGTAACAGGCACCCACTCAGGCACGGATGACGGCTGACCGGAATCATCCACGGCCACCATGATCACGATACAATGCGTGGTAAGGTGCCGCTCAGGATGTTTAGGATCGCCCGCTTTCACGTCTATCCCGATATGCATCGAGGTCCGGCCGGTGTAGATAACCTTTGCCCCGACCTCGACTATATTGCCTACATGAATGGGTTTAACGAAACGTATGCCCCCGGCATAGGCGGTGATGCAGTACTTTCCGCTCCACCCCGCCGCACAGGCGTAGGCGGCTAAATCGATCCACTTCATGACCGCACCACCATGCACCTTACCGCCAAAGTTAACATCGGCCGGCTCGGCCAAAAATCGCAGGGTGCTTTCTCTATCTTGTCCCGCCATCACAGCCACCTCATCAGAGATAATAAAACTAAAGTGTACTGCAAATAAGTCCGAGATAGTAACTAAGAATCATGCTTTTAGCGCAGTTATCCCCAGCGGACTACCGCAAGACAGGCCGCGAGGATCAATGGCAGACTCAGGCGAAACACCCAAAGCTGGGCGCGTTGGCCCAAGATAGCCGGGATCTTGATAAATCGAGAGAGGCCAATCCCCAGCAGGAAGAGCACGAGCACCTCGACACCGGCCGCCAGATTGGTATCACCACCGCTATAGATGGCGGTGACCAATAAGGCAAACCAAACGGTGGCAAACGCGGCCGAGGCGAGAATGAAGGTCTTTAGCCCCACAGGCAGACGAAAAGAATGCTCACCACGAATGAGTCCATTGAGGTTAGCGGTGAGCAGACCAACCATGGGCATTAACGGAACAACGACTGGATTTAACACGATGACACCATCAGAGTGAAGTTAACAGAGCCAGATTATCTGCCTGCTTTTAGTCGCTGCCAATAGAGATGAACTAAGCTTAATTCAGGCGCCATTTCACCTTAATTCAAACATAAAAAAAGCACCATTAAGGTGCTTTTTTCGCTTTAAAACTGATACTTATTCGCCACGTTTAAACAACAATGACCCGTTAGTACCGCCGAAACCGAAGGAGTTACACAGAGCATAATCAAACGCGTGAGCACGCGCCGTGTGCGGCACGAAATCAAGATCGCAGCCTTCGTCTGGATTATCCAGATTAATGGTCGGTGGGATCATCTGGTCGCGCAGCGCCAGCAGGGTAATAATGGCTTCGACTGCACCGGCCGCACCAAGCAGATGGCCCGTCATCGATTTAGTCGAGCTCACCAACAAGTTATAGGCATGATCGCCAAACACATTCTTCACCGCAGAGGCCTCGGCCTTATCGCCTGCAGGTGTTGAGGTGCCGTGAGCATTAATGTAACCCACTAGTTGCTTGTCGATAGCGGCATCCTTGATGGCATTTTCCATTGCCAATGCAGCGCCTGCACCATCCGCCGGTGGCGAGGTCATATGGAAGGCATCACCGCTCATACCAAAGCCTACCAGCTCACCATAGATGGTCGCACCGCGCGCCTTAGCGTGCTCATACTCTTCCATCACCATGATGCCGGCACCGTCACCGATGACGAAACCATCTCTGTCCTTATCCCAGGGACGGCTGGCCGCAACGGGATCGTCATTGCGGGTCGAGAGCGCCTTGGCCGAACCGAAGCCGCCAACGGCTAGCGGACAGGTCACATCCTCTGCGCCGCCGGCAATCATCACATCGGCATCGCCATAGGCGATGGTGCGTGCAGCAAAGCCGATGTTGTGCACGCCTGTGGTACAGGCGGTGGTGACCGCAAAGTTAGGACCTGTCATGCCATACTTGATCGACAGATGACCGGCGATCATGTTGATGATGGTGCTGGGTACGAAAAATGGCGAGATCTTACGTGGACCGCCCTTTAACAGGGCCGAATGTGCCGCCTCGATCAGCGGCATACCGCCCATACCGGCGCCGATGGCGGTACCGACACGAGTGGGATCTTCCACTTCCATATTCAAACCGGCGTCTTCAATCGCCTGGATACCCGCCGCCATACCGTATTGGATAAAGAGATCCATCTTACGGGCTTCTTTCTTAGGCAGGTACTGCTCTACGTCAAAATCTTTGACCGAGCCGCTAAAACGAGTTGAGAACTCGCTGGCATCAAATTTGGTTATCGGTGCAATACCGCTCTGTCCCGCAAGCAGGGCTTTCCAGGAGGTCTCTACGGTATTGCCTACTGGTGTGACAAGACCAATACCTGTGATGACTACACGACGTTTAGACACGTTTTCACCTTTCACTAGAATGAGATGGGAGGCCTCGAAGGAGGCCGGAAAACAAGGCTTATTAGGTTATAGCACAGGAAACTCAGACGGGCATCCGCCCTCACCTGCGCCTAGCCCTCAAACAAAAACAGGCGGCATAATTGCCGCCTGTTTTAGAGAATTCAGTATTACTGATTCTTAGAAACGTAATCGATCGCTGCCTGAACAGTAGTGATCTTTTCAGCTTCTTCATCAGGGATCTCAGTGTCAAACTCTTCTTCTAGAGCCATTACCAACTCAACGGTGTCCAGAGAATCTGCACCTAGGTCGTCAACGAAAGATGCTGCTGGTTTTACGTCTTCTTCTTTAACGCCCAGTTGCTCGATAATGATTTTCTTTACACGTTCTTCGATGTTGCTCATTAGTTTTCTTTCCTATTCAAATTACGCACTTGCGTAAGATTGCGAGTAGTTTATTCAATTTGGCACACAATGCAAGCTTAACTTTTGTGGTCTAACCACAAAACCTACGTAAGTCTACGCCAAAAATCAATCAAAATCAGTCAGTTGTTATAACCGACGTTTAAACCATGTACATGCCGCCGTTTACATGCAGAGTTTCCCCTGTGATGTAAGCCGCTGAATCCGATGCTAAAAACAGTACAGCATTTGCAATCTCTTGCGGCTGTCCCAGTCTTTCCATAGGAACTTGTGACATAATACCTTTTTGCTGCTCTTCCGTCAGCTCATCCGTCATATCGGTCTGGATAAACCCAGGAGCAATAGCATTCACTGTTATTTGACGAGATGCAACCTCTCTTGCAAGAGATTTTGTAAATCCAATCAAACCAGCTTTAGCTGCGCAATAGTTTGTCTGACCTGCATTGCCCATTGTGCCTACAACAGAGCCAATATTAATAATACGGCCACTGCGCTTCTTCATCATTGAACGTAACACCGGCTTAGAGGTGCGATAGAGAGAGCTCAGGTTGGTATCTATGATATCCGTCCACTCATCTTCCTTCATACGCATCAAGAGATTATCGCGCGTGATACCCGCATTGTTTACCAGAATATCAACTTCACCGACTTTTTCTTTGATCGAGGCAAATAATTGGTCAACTGATTCGCCATCGGTGACATTTAATACTAATCCATGACCCTTATCACCCAGGTATTCCTGGATAGCGGCTGCGCCACGCTCACTGGTCGCGGTGCCGATCACTAAGGCACCGGCCTCAACCAATGTTTCAGCGACCGCGCGGCCGATACCACGGCTAGCACCGGTGACCAAGGCAACCTTGCCTGTTAAATCGAGATTGAAACTCATCTATTACTCCTTATTCACCGAGCGCTGCAACAGAGGCGCTATCATTCGCCACTTTCGCACTCAGTGATTTATTGATTCTTTTCGCTAACCCGGTTAGCACCTTGCCTGGGCCCACTTCAACCAGCTGACTGATGCCCTCTGCGGCCATCTTCTCAACGGTCTCAGACCATCTAACAGGGCAGTAAAGCTGACGTACTAGCGCATCTTTAATGACATCAACCGCCTCAGGCATAGCCACATCGACGTTGTTAATCACAGGAATGCTAGGAGCATTAAAGCTCAATGCGTCCAACGCCTTTGCCAACTCATCCGCGGCAGGCTTCATCAACTGGCAGTGAGATGGCACACTCACAGGCAAGGCAACGGCCATCTTGGCACCGGCCGCCTTACAGGCATCTGCCGCACGCTCTACCGCCGCCTTCTCACCGGCGATAACCACTTGGCCAGGGCTGTTATAGTTAACCGGAGCGACGACTTCACCTTGCGCCGCCTCTTCACAAGCCTTAGCGATACCATCGTTGTCCAGACCGATAATCGCAAACATGGCGCCAGTGCCGGCAGGCACAGCCTGCTGCATCAGTTGGCCACGTAGCTCAACCAATTTCACCGCGTCTTTAAAATCGATCACGCCTGCGCATACCAATGCCGAGTATTCACCCAGGCTGTGGCCTGCAAGCAAGGCTGGCTGAGGCGCTGATGTAGCCTGAATAGCACGCCAAATGGCGACACTTGCAGTAAGTAAAGCTGGCTGGGTCTTGTCGGTCTGATTCAACGACTCCGCAGGTCCCTCTTGTACCAGTTGCCACAAGTCATAGCCTAATACCTCGCTGGCCTCAGCGAAGGTTTGTCCGACGACCTCATGTTCCGCCGCCAATTCGGCCAACATGCCTACGGCCTGAGAACCCTGCCCAGGGAAGACATAAGCAATCTTTTCCATTTTTATATACCTTTACTAAATCAATGTATTCTAGTACTAAAATCGACTAAAAACGAACCAGCGCGCTGCCCCAGGCAAATCCGGCACCAAAGGCCTCGAGGAGCAAGAGTTGACCACGCTGAATACGTCCGTCACGCACCGCCTCATCCAGGGCGATCGGCACAGAGGCTGCCGAGGTATTACCATGTTTGGCCAGGGTCAAGACCACCTTATCCAGACTCATGTCGAGTTTCTTGGCGGTCGCCTTAATGATGCGGAAGTTGGCCTGATGGGGCACCAGCCAGTCGATCTCTGATTTATCGATCTGGTTGATGCGTAGCGTCTCAGTGACCACATGGGAAAGCTGAGTCACGGCGACCTTGAAGACATCGTTGCCCTTCATCGTCATATAGCCAACGGCTTGAGACGACTCACCGGCCCTTGGCGGGAAGGAACACTTAAGCAGATCGCCTTGACGGCCATCGGCGTAAATATGGGTCGAGATGATGCCAGGCTCTTCTGAAGCGCCAACAACGGCGGCGCCGGCGCCATCACCAAATAAGATAATGGTAGTGCGATCTTCTGGCTCACACAGACGCGACAAGACATCGGCGCCAATCACCAAGACTTTCTTGGCCGCGCCCGTCTTCACAAACTGATCGGCAACCGATAAGGCATAGACAAAGCCTGAGCAGGCAGCGGCGACATCGAAGGCCGGAATGGTGTGCACGCCCAGCATCGCCTGAATTTCACAGGCAGCAGCAGGAAAGGCGTTATTGGCACTGGTGGTGCCACATACGATCATATCCAGCTCGCTAGGGTCTACCCCTGCCATTTCCAGGGCGCGTACGGCGGCGGCATAACCCATGGTCGATACTGATTCGTCTTCGGCGGCTATTCTGCGCTCTGAAATACCGGTACGTTCAACAATCCACTGGTCACTGGTGTCCACCATCTTTTCCAGATCTTGATTGCTACGGACTTGCGCTGGCAAATAACTACCAGTTCCGAGAATTTTTGTATGCATAAGGAGATATCAGTTATTTATGTCTAAAAGGATCGACTCAAGACGCTCTTCGATCATCTTGGGGAGTCGACGTTGTGCTTCGGTCACTGCCAAACTAATTGCTTGTAAATAGGCAGATTCATCCGCACTTCCATGACTTTTTACTACAATTCCGCGCAATCCTATCAGACTTGCTCCGTTATAGTGGTCGGGGTTCATCTGATTTAAAACACTATTAATGCGCGGTGCGATTAACTTGGCCAGTAATCGTACAAAAAAGCCTTGAGTTAAGCCTTTCTTCAACTGATGGACGAGGAGCCTTGCGATCCCCTCTGAGGTTTTCAGGGTAATGTTACCGACGAAACCATCACAGACGATAACATCGACGTTACCCGAATAGATAGCATCGCCTTCGATAAAGCCGGCGTAATTGAGTTGTGGGCTCTGTTGCAGTAACTGCCCCGCCTGTTGTACCTGATCGTTGCCCTTTATCTCTTCGATGCCCACATTGAGCAGAGCTACCTTAGGGGTAGGATTCTTATCCACGGCCTCACATAACACTGAACCCATCACCGCAAACTGAAACAGGGTTTCACTGCAGCAGGAGACGTTAGCACCGAGATCCAGCAGATACACGGGTTTATGATTGACCGCCGGCAGGCAACTGACCAGGGCGGGTCTGTCTATGCCCGGCAGAGTCTTGAGTAACACCTTGGAGATGGCCATCAAGGCCCCGGTATTACCCGCGCTCAAACAGGCCTGCGCCTTCTTATCCCGTACCAGTTCGATTGCCAGACGCATTGAGCTTTGTTTGCAGTTACGCAGCGCATGCACGGGTCTGTCGCACATCTTCACCACTTCTGTGGTATGCACGAGTTCGATACGCGAGAGTATGTCTGACTCAAGGTGCCTTAGCAGAGGTTCGATTTGCGACCTGTCACCCACCATGATGACGTGTAAGAAGGGATATAAGCGAAGTGCCTGCAGGGTTGCAGGCACTGTGATGCGGGGACCAAAATCGCCCCCCATCGCATCTAACGCAAGCGTCAGATTAGTCATCGGCAATCAACAGATTACTTGTTGATAACCTTTTGACCACGGTAGTAACCGTCTGCAGTCACGTTGTGACGACGGTGTAGTTCACCACTCGTTGCATCAACTGACAGTTGAGCAGTGCTCAACGCGTCGTGTGAACGGCGCATACCGCGCTTTGAACGAGATTTTTTATTCTGTTGTACAGCCATTTGACCTGTCTCCTAGATTACTTGCTCTTCAGTTTTTCTAACACTGCAAACGGATTTGGACGCTCCTCTTGAGCGGGTTCAATCTCGCCTACTACTACATCCTGATCGCCTTTGCTGCAGCTTTCTTCTGCATGCATCGGAATCAAAGGCATAGCTACTATCAATTCATCTTCAATCAATTGATGCAGACGAATCTCACCTATCTCATTGCACTCAATAGGGTCATACGCATCCGGGAGCTCATCGATTTCTGCCTCAGACCCGCAAGGGCTAAAACAAAAGTCGACCGTAACCTCAGTGGTAAATAGCGTCATGCAACGTTGACATATCAGAGTGAGCTCCGTCACAGCCTTCCCTTTCAGGTAGACTATCCCCTGTATATCTACACCACATTCAATCGACACTGCCACATCGGAACAGTCGCCGGCACATAACTCATTTAATCGCTTTAACTGCACACCGGGCACAACGCCTTCATAAGAAAGCTTGCTGGCCGCTGCGCGTATAGGATCAATTGAAACCGGTATCTTTACTGTTTGCATAAGGCGCGCATATTATAGTTTGAATTACCTTGAGTCAAAGGAAAATTTATCTCCTTTATCGATCCCGTTAACGAAAGCGATAAAACCCATCAATAATTCAAAAATTGTTGGAGCGAAAATTTTACCCAAGGGCCAATGGATACTCAAGCCCCGCACGCTTAAAATAAAAGCATTCGCACGGGGTTAGCCTGCTCTTTTCATTACCCTTGTCTAAATATAGCCCGCGGCAAGTATATCGGTCTCTTTCTTGGGGCATTTGAGGGTTTATTTATAACCTCATTTTTGTCTAACCTCAGCCACTATTGACCCCATAGCCAACTATCTTAACTAATGAGTCATGACGCAAAACACCTAGCTCACCACGCCCGGCCCACTGCGCTAAGAAAACAGCCCGAGATAACAGTTCTCATAAAACCGCCCTAATACAACGGCCATAGGCAACGACTCTGCCTCTTTCTCAACGCACACGGCTAATGTTCACGCGCCGCTTTAGATGCTCTAGGGTTAGCTCTGTCTTTTGAAGCCAGATCAATTATGATGGTCACCACACAGACCCTCGTTTACGACGCGCCTCAATCTAGATGCCATGGATGTAGATGCCATAAATGTCATAGAGGCATATACAGGCAGAAGAATCGGCTATTGCTTCAGGCGCAACGGATACCAGAGAAACAACAAGGTTAAACCATGACCCCAAGCATCATACTCGCCTCCACCTCGGTCTTTCGTCAGTCATTACTGCAGAAGCTGGCCATCAAGTTTGATACCTGCGCCCCAAAGGTCGACGAGACGCCCATTGCCGGAGAACCGGCTCAGGAACTGGTCACACGTCTGGCACTCGCCAAAGCCAGGGCGGGCACCCAAGGTCGCCAGAGCGGGCTGATTATCGGCTCAGATCAAGTGGCGGTGGTCGATGGCGACATCATAGGTAAGCCGCTGACGCGAGCCAACGCCATCGCACAGCTTGAGCGTGTCTCTGGCAAATCGATCACCTTCTATACCGGACTCGCACTCTTTAATGCGGCCGACGAAACCCATGAAGTAATCTGCGAGCCCTTCGTCGTGCACTTCAAGACGCTGACCAGTAAGCAGATCCAATACTATGTTGATACTGAGCAGCCGCTCTACTGCGCCGGTAGCTTTAAGTCTGAAGGTCTCGGCATCGCCCTGTTCGAGCGTCTGGAGGGACGAGATCCTAACACACTAGTAGGTTTACCCCTGATCGCGCTCACTGAGATGCTACTCAAGCAAGGCGTCGACATCCTTGCCCCGGCAGCGAGTTAAAAACTGCCACCAAAGGCCTAGCAGTTAATACCACCACATGAATCCAATTCAGGACTAATCACTAGACAACCACTTCACAACCGAGCAAAAACTCGCTATGTTGAAATGACTGGTTGTTACATGCCAATAACAATGTTAGCGACAAGGAGGTCAGTTTACTTGGGGTGGTTATACTATGACCGATCTTGAAGAAGCCCTTGCCTTGCTTGCCGCGCCCTGTATTGATGAGCGCTTTTTTCAGCGGGCACTGAAGGCGCTAGCACTTGTCACTCAGTGTCGCTGGGCGGCTTTCGCTAGACCCGCTAAGCATGAGGGCAAGATAGAAGTTGTTGCTTTTTGCGATGTGAAACAAACCATTCCCGGATTTGAGTTTGATCTCAAAGGCTCCCCCTGTGAAGCCATCTATCAGATGCGTTACCCCAATACCCATCTCTTGTACGCAAGCGATCTACAACAACGCTTCCCCGACTTTAAGCTGATTAAAGATCTGGGGGCGGTCAGTTATCAGGGAGAGTTGATCCTGGACGATGAGGGCGACCCAATTGGGCACATCTTAGTCATGGATCCCCTGCCCCAGAGGGAGAACACCAAGTCACGGGAGTTTTTCCGCCTATTAGCTCAGCGAATCGGCGTAGAATATAAGCGCCTGTTGCTGTCGAGGGAGCTATCAGTGCACAAGCAGATGATCGCATCGACCCATCATATGATGTCCTTCGTCGATCTGGACTATCGCTACCACGTGGTATCTAAAGGCTACGAACACCTACTCAACTGCAACGCAAGTGAGATTGTTGGCAAGCATGCCAGCGAAATCCACGGGAAAGCGGTTTTCGATAACTATCTAAAGCCGCTGCTAGACAAATCCTTTGCCGGGGAATCAGTCAACACTCAGACCCGTATCCACCCTCCTTCGCTGGATGAGCCGCAATTTCTCAACGTCCATCACAATCCCCACCAGGATGAGAATGGTCGAATCAATGGTGTCATCGTCTCGGCCCATAACATCACCGAGCTGCACAAGGCAAAAGAGAAGAGCGAATATCTGGCATTTCATGACTCTCTGACTCAGTTGCCTAACAGACTCGCCCTGTTTAATCACTTCGCCGACTTACTGCCTAACTTGTCTGACACCCAAGCTGAGCTGGCGGTACTCTATTTGGATCTAGATGATTTCAAGAAGATCAACGACAACTACAACCATCTGGTGGGCGACCAGGTTTTACAAAGAGTGGCGCAGATCTTACGAGAGGCATGCGCCGAGGCGGAGATGGTAGCGCGCATAGGCGGCGACGAATTTATCATACTGCATAGATTCGACGCACAAGATGAGGATGACAAGCGACGGGCGCTCACCAGACTCTGCCTCAACCTAGATCAGATGCTCGATGAAGGCATTAGGCACGAAGGGAAGCATCTGCGACTCGCCGCCAGTATCGGTTACCATTGGGTCGAGCCTGCTCAAAAAGATGTCTCGGCGCTGATCTGCCTGGCCGACAAAGCCATGTACCGCATCAAGCGCCGGAAACAGCTTAACCGGCCTGCCCAGTAATGAGGGGGAGCAGCGCCAACGGATGCGCTGCGATGGCGACAGGATTAGCCTCTTGAAGCTTAACGGCCGAATGCGCGCCATAACTCACGCCAATGCCATCTATGCCCGCATTGCTCGCCATGTTCAGATCGTGCACAGAATCGCCAATCATCACCGCCTTCTCTGGCGCGACGTCGAGCAGTGATAACAGCTCGTGTAGCATCTGCGGGTGAGGCTTACTCATGGCCTCATCGGCGCAGCGACTGGCCACAAAATGCTGATGAAAACCTGTCTCATTGAGCACTCTGTCAAGCCCGGCGCGGGCCTTGCCGGTAGCTACCGCCAGTTGATGCCCAGATGCCTTAAGGGACAAGAGTAACTGCTCGGCGCCATCAAACAGAGGGCTCGGCGTTTGATTGAGCTGCAGATACTGCTTGCGATACACATTAACCATATTCTGGCGAGTCTGCTCACAGGCACTGGGGTGCAGGACATTTAGTGCCTCGTCCATCGACAGGCCTATGATGTCACGTATCGCCTGCTCACTCGGCACCATCATACTCAGCTCTCTGGCGGTCTGCTGCATGCAGGCCACTATCTTGCTGACCGAGTCCATCAGGGTGCCATCCCAATCGAAGATCACTAAATCGTATCGTTTCATGCCTTATCCAATTTATTCAACAAGTCTTGTAGTGCTGCATCCAGTGGCGCCTTAACCTGCATCACCTCTTCGGTGACCGGATGGGTAAATTTCAGTTGGGCCGCATGGAGAAAGAGACGGTTAAGCCCCAATGCGCGCATGGAGTCATCGAACTTCTGCTCGCTGTATTTCTCATCGCAAGCTATGGGGTGACCGGCATACTGGCAATGCACACGGATCTGATGGGTGCGTCCGGTAACAGGACTGGCCTGCACCAGCGTGGCCCCCTGGTAGCGCTGCATAATCTTAAAACGAGTTTCCGAGGGCTTGCCCTCTTGGTTGACCCGCACGATGCGCTCGCCCGATTTAAGGGTGAGTTTCAATAGCGGTGCATTGACCACCTTGTCATGACGCTGCCATTCACCGCGTACCAGAGCGAGATAATCCTTCTGCATCTTCTTGTAACGCAGTTGATCGTGGAGATGTTTAAGGGCGCTACGCTTCTTGGCAATCAACAAGACCCCCGAGGTCTCCTTGTCCAATCGGTGAACCAGTTCGAGAAATTTTTGCTGCGGCCTGAGTGAACGCATCGCCTCGATCACGCCAAAATCGACGCCACTGCCGCCGTGCACCGCGATGCCTGCCGGCTTGTTGAGCACTATGATGGCCTTGTCTTCAAACAGGATGCGTCCCTCGAGTTGGGAAACCTTAGTCAACTTGGCACTCGGTCCTGGCTTATCGTCATTGCTGGAGACACGAACAGGCGGAATACGCACCACGTCACCGTCTTGCAGCTTATATTCGGGCTTGATCCGCTTCTTATTGACCCGCACCTCTCCCTTGCGCACGATACGATAGATCATACTCTTGGGAACACCTTTCAATTTAGTCACCAGAAAGTTATCGATTCGCTGGCCGAGGTGATCTTCGTCGATCGTCACCAGTTCGACTTTATTTAATGCTTGTTGATTGTTCATGCTACGCCTTGTCTCTTTCAAGCTGCACATTGTACATCAGATAACAAGTTTTGTGCCTTTCCATTTGCTGATTTTCAGGATTGTTGCTATATTTGCCACGCCAATGGGGATAAATACTGAATAAAGTGTTCACAAATCCCCCAATGCAGGCGCGAAGAGCGGAGACTAAAAGCCATTTTTACTGAGTAGTAAGTCATTGACTTACAAGTCGTTGGATAAAAATAAACCGAGAAAACGAGTTTAAACGACTAAACACAGTATCAATGCCACATTTCAACGTGGTTTCTCTAAGAATAGCGCCCCCAATTTCGAAGTTTACTATTAACTTGTCGTCAGACGAGCACTTATCGATTTTGGCATTACCGGAAAGTACATTAGAATTTATGGGGTTGGTTGACGTTTAACAACGAATTCCTTGTTTTTAGCGATTTTAAAAAATAAGCCATAAATAGGATGCGACACGCAGCGATTGCGTCTTACAGAGATTGCGCACCCTAGCCCAGACCCAAGCCGTGAGGCTCCACTTACCAATTCTGGGCCCGTAATGCATCGAAAAAGCGTCGTTTGATGACCTTATTTTAAGAAGAAATACGTCATCATGAAACGGATGTTAATTAATGCGACTCAGTCTGAAGAGTTGCGCGTTGCCCTCGTTGATGGGCAACAACTGTACGATCTCGATATCGAGAGCCCTGGTCACGAGCAGAAGAAAGCCAACATCTACAAGGGTAAAATCACCCGCGTAGAACCCTCTCTCGAAGCGGCTTTCGTCGACTATGGCGCCGAGCGTCATGGCTTCCTCCCACTCAAAGAAATTGCACGCGAATACTTCCCTAAAGGTTACTCTTTCCAGGGCCGACCTAACATCAAAGAGGTGGTTAAAGAGGGTCAGGAAGTCATAGTACAGATTGACAAAGAAGAGCGTGGCAACAAGGGCGCGGCCCTGACCACCTTCATCAGTCTGGCGGGCTCTTACCTGGTACTCATGCCAAATAACCCTCGTGCCGGTGGTATCTCTCGCCGAATCGAAGGCGATGAGCGTACCGAGCTAAAAGCGGCCATGTCTGAGCTGGAAGTACCGCAAGGCATGGGCCTTATCGTACGCACCGCTGGTGTTGGTAAAGACGCTGCCGAGCTGAAATGGGACCTTAAGGTACTCCAGCATCACTGGGCAGCCATCGAAGAAGCGGCGCAAAACCGCCCTGCACCTTTCCTGATCCATCAGGAGAGTAACGTTATCGTACGCGCCATTCGTGACTACCTACGCCGCGATGTGGGCGAGGTACTTATCGACCATCAGCGTATCTATGAACAAGCCAAACAGCACGTGGCCCTGGTTCGTCCTGACTTCGTCGATCGCATCAAGCGCTACGAAGCAGAAGTCCCGCTGTTTACCCATTTCCAGATTGAAACCCAGATCGAATCGGCCTTCCAACGCGAAGTACGCCTGCCTTCTGGCGGTTCTATCGTTATCGATCCAACCGAGGCCCTGACCTCTATCGATATCAACTCGGCCCGTGCGACTAAGGGCGGCGATATCGAAGAAACCGCACTCAATACGAACCTTGAAGCGGCCGACGAGATTGCCCGTCAGCTACGTCTGCGCGACTTGGGCGGCCTGGTTGTTATCGATTTCATCGACATGACACCGGTCAGACACCAACGCGAAGTCGAAAACAGAATGCGCGACGCCGTGCATCACGACAGAGCCCGTGTCCAACTGGGACGCATCTCGCGTTTCGGTCTGATGGAGATGTCACGTCAGCGTCTACGTCCGTCTCTGGAAGAGTCTGCCGCGCACCTGTGTCCACGCTGTCATGGTCAAGGCACTATTCGTGGTACTGAGTCGCTGGCCCTCTCGATTCTGCGTCTGATGGAAGAGGAAGCGATTAAAGAGAACACCTCTCAAATTGAGGCCGTCGTACCGGTCGATGTCGCCGCCTTCCTACTGAACGAGAAGCGTAAAGCCATTCGTATCACGGAGCAGCGTCATGGCGTAGAAGTCTATGTGATCCCAGATCCTAACATGACGACACCGGACTACCGCGTGACCCGCCATCGCAAAGACGACCAGATCAGCGAGTCGAGCTACAAGTTGCTCGAGCAGCCTGAATCTAAACTCTATGAGCCACGCAAGCTAGAGCGTGCCGCCGCACCAGAGCCAGCCCTCAAAGGTTTCTCGACGCCGGTTAAGGATGCCCCAACCCAGAAGGCACCCGCAGCGCCCAAGCAGGCCGAAAAGCCGCAAGAGCCAGGCCTGATTGCTAAGCTATTTGCCGCTATCGGTAAGCTATTTGGCGGTGAGCCAGAGCAGCCAAAGGAAGAGGTTAAGAAAGAGCAGCCTCGTCGCAACGCGCAAAACCGTAACAGCCGTCGCAACAATCGTCGCAACGATACACGTAAGAGTCGCGAAGAAGGTAAAGAGACTGACAACAAACGCAGCCGTAGTGCCAAGTCTGACGACACGGACAACCGCAATGCTAAGAGCCGTAACGAGAAACGCCAAAAGCGCGACCGTGACGACAAGCCTCAGAGCCAGAGTAAAGACACTGAGAGCAAGGCACAGCAGCCAAAGCAAGAGGCCGCACGCGAGCGTCGTCAACGCCGTAACATGCGCCGCAAGGTGCGCGTACAGTCTGAGCAGCAGTTAGCCGATGAAGCTGCACTGGCCGTCGACGTTGCCGAAAAGGCCAACGACGAGCAGGTACAAGTGCCCGCCGCTGAAGCCAAAGCAGAAGACAAGCCGCAGCGCCAGAAGCGTCAGCCTCGTAAGAGCAAGCCTAAGCAGGAAAAAGTCGACAAGGTAGAGGAAGAGACTCAAGCCGAGCAAGTCGCACAAAGCGCCACCGAAGAAACGGCCGCCGAGCAACCAGCGACAGAGACTCAGGCCAAGAGCGAGCCTCAGGCCCCAGTTGATGCCGACAAGGCGACTCAAGACGAAGCGCAAGTCGACGATACAGCTGCTCAGGCCCAGGAAGGTGAGACAGAAGGCAGCGCGAGCCAAGAGAAGGTCAGCGTCGTAGTCGTCGTAGCCCACGTCATCTGCGCGCCGCCGGTCAGCGTCGTCGTCGCGATGAGGAAAGCAATGGCGAAGCGAGCAATGGCGAACCCGCCTTTATCCCAAATGAGGTGGAAACCGCTCCTCTGCTAAACGAGCAGCTGCAAACCGACAGCGGTGCTGAAGTGGTTAGCGAAGCCCAGGCGGAAGCAACTCAACAAGCGGCTAGTCAACAAGAAGCCGCTGACCAAAGCAAAGCTGAAACGACCTCGGCAGAAGCTAATGAAGCGGCCAGTGTCGCTGCAGAAGAAGCACCTGTTAAAGAAGTGGCTGAAGAAGCCGCTCAAGAAGAGAGCAAGCCTAAGCCAAAGCGTCGTGCGCCGAAGGCCAAAGTCGTAGCTGAAGAGGAAACCTCTGTAGAAGACACTCAGCAAAGTCTGCCACTGGCGGGTGAAGCAGAGGCCAGTCTGAAAGAGGAAGTTCAGGCGGAACTGGATCTAACCAGCACACCTGAAGAGGTAAAGGCTAGCCAGGAAGCTGCGCCACAGGCGAATGACGATGCAGCGCAGGCGCAAGAGTCAGTTGTCGCTGCCGAAGTGGTGGAGGCTGCACAGGTCGAAACCTCTGAAGTCGAAGCGCAAGAAGCCAAGGCTGAAACACAGGCGCCAGCGGCTCAGGAGCCTGCAGCGAAAGAGAGCAGCGCTGCCTCTGCGCCAATGGCAAAGCCAGCAGCCATACAGGCACCTAGCACTCAGGTAAAACCTGCCGCTAAGGTACAGGAAAAGCCTGTAGAGACCGAGTCGTCAGAAGAGGCGGCTAGCATTAAGGCCGACAAGCCTGCAGCTAAGGCTACCAGCCGCTTTGGTTCCATGGTGAGCTCGACCATGACCAAGCCTGAGGTAGAAGCCAGGGCGCTAGTCGATACCCCATCGGGACGTCAATATGAGCCTACGGCAAAAGAAGCCTCGGCCGAGCCGGCGAAACGCGCCAACAGCGCAAACTCGGAAATGGCCCGTCCCTAAGGTATACTAAGCCTTAAGTCAAAAAAGCCATGCAACAATGCATGGCTTTTTATTTTATTAGCGCCGCTATTTTGCTAGTATGCGCGGCCGAAAATCAATCAACCAACATATTAATAACAGAGGCTAAATGTTCGATCTTATTCGTCACAAAACCAGCAGCCATAGAGCCGACCTGTTGTCGGGACTCACGGTTGCACTGGCATTGGTGCCCGAAGCCGTTGCTTTTGCTTTCGTCGCCGGTGTCGAGCCCATGGTTGGCCTATACGCCGCCTTCATCATGGGATTGGTCACCGCCCTTATCGGAGGTCGTCCAGGCATGATCTCCGGCGCAACCGGCGCCATGGCCGTCGTCATGGTGGCACTGGTCAGCGAACATGGGGTGCAATACCTCTTTGCCGCCGTAGTACTCGCAGGCCTGATACAGGTGGCATGCGGCCTGTTCAAGCTGGGGAAATTTATTCGTATCGTGCCCTATCCTGTGATGATAGGCTTCGTCAACGGCCTCGCCATAGTGATCTTTCTGGCGCAATTGGGCCAATTTAAGGTGCCAGACGCCAACGGTGTGTTAACCTGGCTGCCACAGGATCAATTGATCCTCATGCTGGGCCTAGTCGCCCTCACCATGGCTATCATCCACTTCCTGCCTAAGCTCACCACGGCGTTTCCTTCGTCGTTAGCGGCGATCCTGACGGTCACCGCCATCGTAGTCTTCATGGATCTCGATACTCGTAACGTACTGGACTTCTTGAAATCCATGTCAGGCGATGAGAGCGCGACCATTGCGGGTAACCTGCCGACCTTCGCCATTCCATCGGTGCCCTTTAACCTGGAGACACTGTCGATCATCCTGCCCTACTCCTTTATTCTGGCGGCGGTTGGCCTTATCGAATCGCTACTGACCCTGACGGTGATCGATGAGATGACCAGTACCCGAGGCAAAGGCAACAAAGAGTGTGTCGGTCAGGGCATTGGCAACATCACTAGTGGTTTCTTCGGTGCCATGGGTGGCTGCGCCATGATCGGCCAGTCGATGATTAACATTAATTCAGGCGGACGCGGTAGACTCTCAGGGATCACGGCAGCCATCGCCCTGCTCACCTTTATCCTGTTCGGCTCGGCGCTGATCGAGATGATCCCGCTAGCGGCGCTGGTCGGTGTGATGTTCATGGTAGTACTGGGCACGTTTGAGTGGGCAAGCTTCAAGGTGATGCGTAAGGTGCCTAAGCACGATGCCTTCGTTATCGTCCTGGTGACGGTGGTGACCGTATTTACCGATCTCGCCTTTGCGGTGTTTGTTGGTGTTATCGTCTCTGCACTGGTATTTGCCTGGGAGCACGCCAAGCACATCAACGTCGATGTCAGCGAAGATGCCAATGGCTGGAAGGTCTATAAACTCAACGGCCCGCTGTTTTTCGGCTCGGTCGCCGAGTTCTTAGAGCTGTTTCATGCCAAGACAGATCCCCAAGACGTGATTGTCGATTTCCAAAACTCCCGCGTATGCGACCACTCTGCGCTCGAAGCCATAGATACATTGGCCGAACGCTATGTCAGCTCGGGTAAGCGACTGCACCTGCGTCACCTCAGCCACGACTGCAAGCAGCTACTGCATAAGGCGGGCGATCTGGTGGAAGTTAACCTGATAGAAGATCCCCACTACAAGGTGGCCGACGACAAGCTGGACTCTTAACGCTCACCTCCTAGGAGCTTGCTTAAAGTTAGCAACAAAAAAGGCGCATGATGCGCCTTTTTTTATGCTCCCCCACCCGACTTGAGCCGTTCCTTAAACAGGGCCTTTATCTTGTCCACCTTTGGTTTAACCACCATCTGGCAATAGGGCTGCTGACCATTATGCTCGAAGTAGGCATCATGATAGGACTCCGCGGGATAGAAGTTTTCCAGTGCCACCAGCTCGGTGACGATGGGCTTGTCGAAAACCTTCGCCTCGGTCAATCTGGCGATCATCTGGCTGGCAGTCTTAATCTGCTCATCATCATGGGCGAAAATCACCGAGCGATATTGGGTGCCAACATCGTTACCCTGGCGATTGAGCGTGGTGGGATCATGGCTCTGCCAAAAGACCTCTAACAGCTCCTCGTAGCTGATAATATGGCTATCGAACTCTATCTGTACCACCTCGGCATGGCCCGTATCACCGGCGCACACCGCACGATAGTTAGCGCTCGATGCATGGCCCCCTGAATAGCCAGACTTCACGGCGATCACCCCTCTGAGCTGGCTAAATACCGCCTCTAGGCACCAGAAACAACCGCCGCCCAGGGTGGCCCAGCGAATATGGCTGTCATCACTCTTTTGCTTCGTCTCACCCTTAAATACCATGGAGACAGAATTGACACAGTGGCGCAAATTCTTATCTGTCAGATACTCGCCTTCAAACACATGACCTAGGTGAGCCCCACACTGGTGACACACTATCTCAACCCTGTGACCATCGGCATCGGGCAGGCGCTTGACCGCCCCCGGGATCTCGTCGTCGAAGGCGGGCCATCCACAATGGGCATTAAACTTATGTTCGGACAGATAGAGAGGCGCATCACAGCGCTTACAATGATAGACCCCTGGCGCATCGTGCTGGTTATACTCGCCACTAAAGGGCCGCTCCGTGCCCTTACTCTCAATCACAAACCGCTCAAATTCCGTTAGCTCACGCATAGTTAAAGGCTTTGCACTCCTGTACCGCTAAGACGACCCATCGGGCCAATAAGATCTCACTACTCTCACAATAGCAGATAAAAGACCTAGTAAACAGGTAGGTTATTACATGTTGGCACTAATAATCTGTTGTTTGTTAGCTAGCCAATGATTTTAATAACGAAAACATCTGAGGCAAACCATCCCCTTCTTGTACTAAAACAATGAAAACGTGATTTTTGTCACACCTAATTGCTCAAAGGCTATCCCAGGGGTACACTGCCTGCGGGGTTCAATAACAAGAAAACAAAATATGAAATTAGAAACAATAGATTACCGTGCAGAAGACAGCGCCAAGCGATTCGTTGAATCTTTGCGCGAAACAGGATTTGGCGTACTCTCAAATCACCCAATCGACAAGGCCTTAGTCGATACTATTTATGAAGAATGGCAGGCCTTCTTCAATAGCGACGAGAAACAGAACTATCTGTTTAAGCCGGAAACCCATGATGGTTTCTTCCCGGCAGAGGTGTCTGAAACCGCTAAGGGTCATACGGTTAAAGACATCAAAGAGTATTACCATGTGTATCCATGGGGACGCATTCCCGATTCGCTAAGAGAAAACATACTGCGTTACTACCAAGAGGCCAACGCCCTGGCCGAGGAGCTGCTAGGCTGGGTGGAAGCCCATACGCCGGCGGAAGTGGCGGTTAACTACTCTATCGCCCTGCCGAAAATGATCGAAAACAGCCACAAGACACTATTGCGTATTCTTCACTACC
>NZ_JPII01000050.1:0-67220 GCF_000832025.1 Shewanella sp. cp20
CTAGGTGCCATTCGCGCCGCCGCCCACGAAGATATCAACCTGCTGACCGTGCTGCCGGCCGCGAACGAACCTGGCCTTCAGGTGAAAACCAAATCGGGCGAGTGGTTGGACGTACCAAGCGATTTCGGCAACCTGATCATCAACATAGGTGACATGCTGCAGGAAGCCTCAGGCGGCTACTTCCCATCGACTACCCATAGAGTGGTCAACCCGGAAGGCGCCGATAAGACGCGTTCGCGTATCTCCCTGCCCCTCTTCTTACATCCTAAGCCAGAGGTGGTTCTATCGGAGCGCTACACAGCAGACAGCTATCTGATGGAGCGTCTGAGAGAATTAGGGGTTATCTAACCGCTTAGACTAAGATAAAAAGCGCCCGTGGGCGCTTTTTATTTATGATTTTTAAGCCATATCAGGGTAAAATCCCTCCCCAAATTTGCACAGAGACAGAGTACAGAGATGGCAATTCAGTGGTTTCCAGGCCATATGCACAAGGCGCGCAAAGAGATAGCAGAGGTGATGCCTCAGGTCGATCTGGTGATCGAGGTGCTCGATGCCCGCATCCCCTACAGCAGCGAAAACCCTATGGTCACCAGTTTGCGCGGTGACAGGCCCTGTATCAAACTGCTCAACAAGTCAGATCTGGCCGATCCCGAAGTAACCCAGCGCTGGATTGAGTATCTGGAGCAGGAGCAAGGGGTTAAGGCGATGGCCATCACCACGCTGCAGGCCGCACAGGTGCGCAAGGTCCCCGAACTCTGTCGTAAGCTGGTGCCTGCCCGCGACAAGATAGAGAAAGATATCCGCACCATGATCATGGGCATTCCTAACGTAGGAAAATCAACCATTATCAACACCTTGGCTGGCAGAGTCATCGCCAAGACGGGCAATGAACCCGCCGTCACCAAGACCCAGCAACGTATTAACCTCAAGAATGGCATAGTGCTGTCCGACACCCCAGGTATTCTCTGGCCAAAGGTGGACAATGAGGCCAGTGGCTATCGCTTGGCGGTTACCGGCGCTATTAAAGACACGGCGATGGAGTATGAAGATGTGGCCATGTTTGCCGCCGAATATTTCCTCAAGGCCTATCCCGATGCCATGCTAGAGCGTTATAAGCTGAAAGAGCTGCCGAATGATGATATCGGCCTGCTAGAGGCGATTGGCCGTAAGCGCGGCGCCCTAAGACCGGGTGGCAGAATCGACCTGCACAAGGCCTCTGAACTGTTACTGCACGAGTTCCGCTCGGGTAAAATAGGTCAGTTGTCACTGGAGACCCCAGAGATGGCCGCAGCCGAGAAGGCCGAGGTGGCGCGTATCCTGGCCGAAAAAGAGGCTGAGAAACAGGCAAAGATCGAGGCAGAGCGCCTCAAACGTTCGGGCGTTCGTCATAACGACTAAGCCCGTCATAACAATTCAGCGCTTCATCGTTAGCCATAGCTAACGGATTAAGATAAGCGCTTACCACTATGCCGCTTGCAACATGACACAATCGATGACACTTAGATAAAGGCCTGTTGCAAGCGGTTTAACCAAAGCCCCTATTTCGCAATCTGCACCAATAGCTTTTCACAGCTCTGTTGCAGTAGGTCTAACACCAGCTCGAAGCCTTCATCGCCACCGTAATAAGGATCTGGCACCTCCCGCTCCCCCTCTTCTAGAAACGAGAGCATCAAGGTCAGCTTAGACTGATGCTGAGCCGGACAACGCGCTCGCAACTCACGCAAGTTAGCCCTGTCGGCCGCCAGGATCAGATCGAAACGTTCAAAGTCTTCATCTCTAACCCCTCTGGCGCGAATGCCACTAAAGTCCAATCCGCGGCGCTCGCCCGCCAAGCGTGCACGCCTGTCAGGTCCCTCCCCCTCATGGTAGCCAGAGGTGCCCGCCGAATCGCAGTCTATCGACAAGCCGCGGTCCCTTAGCAGCCCTCGAAACACCGCCTCGGCCGTCGGGGAGCGGCAGATATTTCCAAGGCAGACAAACAAGACTGAGTTGATCTTCGACGGGTTGATCTTCGACATAATTATCCTTTCGTACATGTTTTATGCGCTTTTTAAAGCGGCTCTCGTTGCCGCTTGAAGCTGGCAAACCTAGGCACGCCATTATGGGTCAGGCCATAATACTTGTAGGTTACCATGCTGCCAATGGCCGGAGGATGGCGACGCTGCTCATCAGTAAAACCTGTCCCCAGCTTAAAACGTATGCCTTCTGGCGTCTCGACCTCCAACGCGCCCATCATCCCCTGATATTTTCCTTTACCCGCAAGATAGGCGATCACCTTGGCTTCGGCATCTTGATAGCGCTTGAGCTTCACCAAATCACTATTTCGTCCGGCGTGGTAATGGGCACCTTGGTGATGCAGCATCAAACCCTCGGCGCCCTCGGCCACCCACTCGCCCAACGCGGCATTCAACGCCTGCCTATCTTGAATGTGCCACTGGGGAATAATTTGCAAAAACGGCGACAGGTTAGCATAACGCTTGACGGCCAAGGCGTAACGCTCGCCAAAGGGGCTATCTATGGCAGGATAGTCGAAGACCATAAACCGAACGGCGCGCCAACGCGCCGGGTCGGCGTCTTTATCACGTACCAAGGCAGAAATGGCTTCAAACTGCTGACGGCCGATCCACAGCTCACCATCTAAGGGGTCCGTGGGAAAGCCTTTGGAAAACCAAGCAGGCAAGTTAATCGGCTGACCGGAGCGGGTAAGCATACGTGTGCCGGTCCAGCGTCCCCTGACGCCATCGAACTTTTCGCTCACCAGATACTCAGATATAGGCCGGTCGGCCTCGAGGCTACCGGCCAATTGCAGGTCGGGCAGTTGCCGGCGCGTCAGCTTCGAACGTTTTGAGCTCAACTGGTTGACCTCGGCAACTAAGGAGCCAACCGTGCCGGGGGACTTAGCCGGGCTAATTGGGTTAGTTGGGTTAGTCGGGTTAGCTGCCTTATCGGGTTTATCGATATTAGGCAGCTCGCTGGATTCGGCGACCAGCGCCACTGGCGATAGCCAACTCAGGAACAAGACAATACTGCCGACCACTATAGACCTGTTGTGACACAACATAGGCTCCTCCTTGAGCAACATGATGATAGCTAAGCGGTAAGTTTAGCTCAAAGCCCTTCATGCAGATGTTATGGTGGTAACTAGAGTGTTATACTGGCGCGCAATTTGTAACTAGCCTGCCGGCGTCAGAGCAAGGCAAGCAGAGAGACTAAAACGATACTAATGCAATACAAATGCAATACTAATGCGATTCTATCGCGATACTAACGAAAGAAATGGACACCTAATGAAACCGGAAAATAACCACGGTATTAAACGCATCTTCAGAGCGACAGGTTTCTCTATGCAGGGCCTTAAGCTCGCCTGGCAATCTGAGGCCGCCTTTCGCCAAGAGTTAATCTTGGTCCTCTTCATGCTACCGATAGCCCTGTTGGTAGACGTGCCTATGGTTGAACGCATCCTGCTCATCATGACGCTGATGATAGTGTTAATCGTCGAGCTACTTAACTCGGCCATCGAGGCTGTGGTCGACCGTATTGGCCACGAGATCCACCCCCTCAGCGGACAGGCAAAAGATATCGCCTCGGCGGCGGTCTTTATCGCGTTAGCCCTGTGTGGCATTACCTGGCTACTTATCCTCTGGCCACTGTTTTTCTAACCCGCCAAAGACTGAATGATAAGGCTCTCGATAGGCTATCGGGAGCCTTCTTATTTGTGTAATTCAGCTCTCAATATCAACAAAAATGCCGCAACCCTGACATTTTTTGATACAAATCATTCACAATTTTAAATATCCTGCTAGAATGGTAGCGTAGTAAAAAAGTCTTACTAAATAAATCAATAACTTATAATAATTATTAATTGATAGAGGTTGTAGTTAGTGATTAAGTCGGTCGCCATATTTAGCTTGGGTCTCTTAAGTTCTTCGGTTTTTGCCGCAGGAGCTGCCAATTCCTATTCGGTATCAGCACCGGTAGAGCCCAGTGAGATCGTTCTAAAACTCGGCGGTTTCTACTCAAACTCTAACTCCAGCATGGATGTCACCAATCCGGTTCTGGGTAATAATTTCAAGCTTGATTTCGAAGAAGACTTAGCGTTGGAAGAGTCGCAGTTTCTGCCATTCTTCGAGGCTAGCTACCATTTCAACTCGCGCCACAGCATCTATTTCGACTGGAAACAGCTGCACCGTAATGCGGAAGTACAAAAACTTACCGTGCCGTTTCAGGTCACCCTAGACGATCAGGTTTACGACATTCAGTCCGGAGCCCGTCTGGAGACCACGCTTAATATCGATATTGCACGCCTGGGCTATGGTTATAACTTCTATCAGGGTAATAACTTCAACCTAGGACTGTCTCTGGGCATCCATGCCATGTTTATCAAGACCGCCTTCAACGGTGAAATAGGTGTCTGTGCCAAGGGCGAAACGCTGCAACAGTGCGCGCAAACCGCCACACCTAGAATTGTCGATGAAGAGGTTACTGCGCCTTTGCCGGATGTTGGCCTGTATGGCGACTATGAATTCAGCCCTGGTTTCAAGTTCAACGCCCACGCACAGTATTTCTACATCAAGCTCGATGATATCAGGGGCAGCCTGGTAGATATTCGCGCCGGTGTCGAAGCCGAGATCACCAAGAACTGGCACATGTCAGCGGCCTTTAACTACTACAAGGTCGACGTTGACTTTAAACACGGTATTGCCGATGAACTCAATGTGGCCGACTACAACCTGTATTACAGCTTTATCGGCCCTATGCTGTCGGTAAGCTATCGCTTCTGATTTTCTCAATATCGCCTTTATACACGGTTTAACGCTTCTCGCCCTAAGCGAACGCTTGTGTGACCTCTTAACCGCTCGAACTAACGTTTGGCTGCCTGTATATCGGCTTGCCTATCAATGGCTTTGCTCCCCATGGCTTATACCAATCGTAGTAAATAATTAATCATTCTAGCTTGTTAAAACGCTCAATAACTGTATTAGTATTTTTAATTGTAGAATAACTACTTATCTAAAAATCCTGCTTTGTTCTCAAGCGTTTTTCCTGCGCTATTTCTGATCACATATTTGCTGTGATTGGTATTATCTATCCATACTCGCCTATCCATGCTTGCCTTTGCACGCGTCCTTTTCGGTACCAATCAACCATAAAACTGGTAGCAGACCCAGATAGCGGCACAGATCCCCGCAAGATCCGCAGTCAAACCACACACCAGGGCATAACGGCCGTTGCGGATCCCCACGGCGCCAAAATAGACGGCCAGTACATAGAAGGTGGTCTCGGTACTACCCTGCACTACAGCCGCCAAGCGGCCGGCAAATGAATCGACCCCGTAGTGTTGCATCGTCTCCAACATCATGGCGCGGGCGCCTGAGCCGCTAAAGGGTTTCATCAGCGCCGTAGGCAAGGCGTCGACGAACCGGGTATCTCCGCCAAGCAGATTCACCAGGGCGGCGATGACGCCAAGCAGATAATCGAGCGCACCCGAGGCACGCAGCAAGGCGATGGCCAGCAACATGGCGAGTAAATAGGGGATTAGCTGCACCGCCTGGGTAAAACCTTCTTTGGCGCCGCCGACAAACTCATCATAGACAGCCACCTTACGCAGCCCAGCCACCAGAATAAAGCTGAAGATCAGCAGCACTAAGATGCCGTTACCCAGGGCAGTGGAAAACTCGCCGATGGCAGTTACCGTCAAGGTCCCCAGATAAAACACCAGGGCCGATACCGCCGCCAACATCAGGGCGCCATAACCGAGTAGGACGCTATTGAGTAGGGATATACGCTGGTAGATGGCCACGACCAATACCCCCACCAGCGTCGAGGCAGTGGTGGCCAGCAAGATAGGCAGGAAGATATCCGCCGGCGACTCAGCGCCTTGCTGGGCGCGGTAGAGGAAGACGGTCACCGGCACTAAGGTGACCGAGGAGGTATTAAGCACCAAGAAGAGGATCTGGGCATTAGTGGCCACACTCTTAACCGGGTTCAGGCTCTGTAAATCTTGCATCGCCTTAAGCCCCAGTGGCGTCGCGGCGTTATCGAGCCCGAGCACATTGGCCGTCAGGTTCATGGTCACACTGCCAAAGGCGGGATGGCCTCTGGGCACCTCGGGCATCAAACGGCTGAGCAGAGGCTCGAACAGGCGAGCAAAGACGCCGACAACGCCAGCCTTCTCACCCACTCGCATCAGCCCCATCCACAGCGAAAGCACGCCGATCAGCCCCAAGGCGATTTCAGCGGCCAACTTAGCACTGGCAAACAGGGCATCGACCACGGCTGATAAAATCTGCCACTGCCCCTGAAACAGACTAATACTAATAGCGACTAAGGCGGCGACAAAAAAGGCAAACCAAACGCGATTTAACACCCGAGACTCCTTTCACCCCAAGCTTTGCTCAAGGCCCGATAATGGATGTGATATACTGGCGACTAACGATATCTCTATTCTGTTACCTATGGTTCAACTAAATCAAAATTTTATCAATAGCATAGCGAAAGATATGCCGGATCATCTCTCGATGGACGAATTTATAAGCTATTGCGCCAAGCCTTTACGCCCCTCCATTCGAGTCAATACCCTCAAGATAACGACCTCTGACTTTATCGCCATGATGAGCGCCAAAGGCTGGCAGTTTGAACCTATCCCCTGGTGTGAGGAAGGCTTCTGGGTCAAGGTGGATGACTCGATTCAGCTAGGCAATACGGTAGAGCATATTCAGGGGCTGTTTTATATTCAGGAGGCCAGCTCCATGCTGCCACCTAAAGCCTTATTTCCTGCCTCAATCGAGGATGCCGCCTCCCTGAGTCTGCTGGATATGGCCTCGGCGCCGGGGTCTAAGACCACCCAGCTCGCCGCCATGATGAACAACCAAGGCTTGTTGGTCGCTAACGAGTACTCCTCCAGTCGGGTCAAGGTGCTACACGCCAACGTGCAGCGCATGGGCGCCAGTAATCTCGCCCTCACCCACTTCGACGCCAGGGTGTTTGGCGAGTACCTATTCGAGCGCTTCGATGCCATACTGCTCGACGCCCCCTGCGGCGGTGAAGGCACGGTGCGCAAAGACCCCGATGCCCTTAAACATTGGGATGCAGAGGAGATAGAGGCCATTGCCAGCGTGCAGCGCGACCTGATCGAATCGGCCTTTCTCGCCCTCAAGCCAGGTGGCAGCCTGGTCTATTCCACCTGCACCCTCAATCGCCGAGAGAATCAGGATGTCTGCCTGCACCTCAAGGCCACCTATGGCGACGCGGTGCAGTTTGAATCCCTTGCCGACCTCTTCCCAGGTGCCGACAAAGCCTGTACCAGAGAGGGCTTCCTCCATGTCTGGCCGCAGATCTTCGACAGCGAAGGCTTCTTCATTGCCAAACTGACCAAGCTTGCAAAGGTTCCCAGAAATACAGAAGAGCCGCGCAAACAGAAAAACTTCCCCTTTCGCCCGATCGACAAGAAGTCCCGCCAGGCCCTCTGCGACTACTTCGAGACAAGTTTCGGCATCAGACTCGACAGCCAGGGAATCTTGATGCAGAGGGACGATGAGTACTGGTTGTTCCCCAGTAATGTCGAGCCGCTCATCGGCAAGATTCGCTTTCAGCGGATCGGCATCAAACTGGCCTATGCTCTGAAGAAAGGCTTCAAACCTAGACATGAGGCGGTGATGGCACTGGCGGACAATACGCGAGGTATTGCGCTGGATGAGGCACAGGCTATTCAATACCTGATGGGACGCGACATAGGATTAGCCACAAAAGAGAAGCCTCAGGGCGAGCAGCTGGTCAGCTACCAAGGCACACACTTGGGCTTGGTGAAACACCTGGGCAATAAACTCAAGAATAGCCTGCCTCGTGACTTGGTGCGGGATAAAATCTGCTCATCCTCTACCATTGCAGTGGATTAAGCGGGCATCAGTGAAGGTCTAAGCAAAAGCCACCGAATTAGAGCGAGTGGTTTTTCATTAACATTTTGTTACATTTTAATCTGAGATTTGCCTAGACGAGCCCGGCAGTGAGGTGGAGTTTGACTACACTATAAGCCTGAGACAAATTCGAGGCAATCTCAAACAGTAGCGCACGGCTCTGCAAAGAGCCATTCCCCTAGACCCAGAACAATTGGAATAGTTTTGGGTCTTTTTTTGTCTGTTTCTCTTAGGGCCTGTTTATCTTTCTCGTTCATTTTTGCAGCATTCTGTATCGCTTTTATACAAGGTAGAGCGATTGTCATGTAGTGCACTACATCAATGAGCGATAACGCAGTAAAAAAATGATACAGACGCTGCCCGCAGGGTTCGTCTTGAGCACGTTCAACGCTTTGTTACTCGGCTTTTATATAGAATAACTATACTCCAAGCCTCCTGCCGCGATTTGAACGTGCTCAATTAGAACAAAATTTGTTCTCAAAAGGTCAACAGGCCCTAGCTGTTTAACTCTTCTTTTAAATACCACCAAAGCGGCAAGGCATTAAGCCTGCACCAGTTTGGTCGCATCTTTAAACAATCTAAAGAAGTTGTCGCCTGTATATTGGGCCAGCTCTTCGTACTTTTCGCCACGCAGCTCGGCGACAAATTCCGCCACATCCCTTACAAAGGCAGGTTGATTCTCTTCGCCGCGATGAGGCACAGGCGCAAGATAGGGGGCGTCAGTTTCCACCAAGAGTCTGTCTCTTGGCACCTTACGGATCACCGAGCGTAACTCGCCGGCATTCTTAAAAGTTACTATGCCGGATACTGAAATATAGAAACCCAAGTCTATGGCGGCCTTCGCCATCTCCCAGTTTTCGGTGAAGCAATGCAGCACGCCCCCCACTTTATCGGCCTGACCGGCCTTAAGCATGGCGATGGTATCTTCTCGGGCATCACGGGTATGAACGATCAGTGGCTTATCCACCTCAACCGCCAGGGCGATCTGCTGCTCGAAACATTGCTGTTGCAGCGCCTTAGTCTCGCCCGAGTAGTAATAATCCAGGCCAGTCTCACCGATGGCGATCACCTTAGGGTCTTGCAGATAGCTGTGCAGCTGCTTTGTATCCAGCCCCTCCTGCACATCCAGCGGATGCACGCCCGCCGACAGAAATACCTGGTCGAACGCTGCCATTTTCGCCTGCATAGACGCAAAACCTTGCTGGCGCACGTTGACGCACAGGAAATACTCCACGCCGCGATCCTTGGCTTGGGCTAGCAATGTTTTCAACGAATCTTGATCGGGCGCCGCTTTCAGGCGATCGAGATGGCAATGGGAATCGATAAGCACGCAAAAATCCTAAGTCACTACAAAAGGAGGCAAAGGATAGCTATCTACATGGTGCAGGTCAAATCGCCTGAGGCGAGTTCACGGGAAAGTAGGTTTTCAATATGATGTTTATGGGTTGAGGCGTCGGTAATGATCTTCACCCCGATACCTGCCGGTCGCCCACCCGATGCCCCTAGGGGGTTGATCCACACCACCAGACCTTGAAACTCATGACGCACGGTCGAACCCGGCAGTTGATAGGCGATGGTAAGCTCTTGTCCTAGATAGTGGCTTTCGGTGGTCGCCACAAACAGGCCCGCGGGCTGAATAAAAGGCATGTAGGCTCTATATAGCTGATGTAATGTATCAAAATTAACCACGAGATCGACCATATTATTTTAACTTGTTGTTAGCGACTGATACTCTAAGATAAACGACTGAAAAACAGCCATAAAATTCACATTAGGCATCATACTCAGGCTATGATACGTGTCCATGACCTTGGCTGCAAATTTTGTTATCTTGATGTTAATTAATGCATCAGCATTTTTCTGCTTCACCAGTTTTTGTCGCAAGACAACATACAAAACTTTAAGTGCATCAGAAACTTGCTTTTCATCTATATTAGTTAAGTTAGCACACAGGTGCCCAGACGACAAACTTTGCACCCAGGCTTTTCTCAGGCCGATCAAGGCCTCGTATCGTCCGTCATTTAAGGCGATAAGCAGATCCACAGGGCCACCGACAACCGGCAGACACCAGGTCACATCGCTGCTCAAAGTAAACTGTGCTGCCAGCCAGTCTTGCACCGCTTCGCGGCTCGGTAGCTGGCAATGCAGGCGCTGACAACGACTGCTGATGGTGGCCATCAAACGGCTTGGGGTATCACTCTGCAGCAACAGCAGCGTCCCCTTGCCCGGCTCCTCCAGGGTTTTGAGTAACGCATTGGCCGCCGCGGTATTGAGGCGCTCACAGTTCTTAATCACGGCGACCCGCCTGCCCCCCTGCTGGGCGGTGGCTGTCAACTTCTGGCACAGTTCCCTGACTTGATCCACCTTGATCTGATTGCCGTCGGCCTCGACGAAATAACAATCTGGATGGTTACCTGCGATAAACAGCTGACAGCTCTTACAGACACCGCAGCCACCACTTTGGGTCGGCGACATACACAGACTGGCCTGGGCCAAGGTTTCCGCCAGCTGCATGCCGCCATAGCCCTGGTGGATCCCTAAGAGGTAGGCATGTCCCTGTTGGCCAGTCATCAACTGACCACAGAAAGATTCACGAACAGGCGTTAACCAAGGTAGCTCCATCATCAAGTCCGCCGTTGTTATGACCAATCTTGTTGTTGCAACACGGCCAAGATCTCTTTATGTACCTCGGCCATGGTCTGACTGGCATCGATCACTTTGATAGTCTCATCCTGCTCGGCCAGTTGCAGATAAGTTGCCCTGGCGCGCTCGAAAAAGCTCAGTGCCTGCTGCTCGATTCTATCCAGTTCGCCTCTGTCTCGGGCGCGCTGCAAGCCAAGTTGCGGGTCGATATCTAAGTACAAGGTCAGGTCGGGTTTAAAGTCTTTCAGTGTCGCCTGACTCACCGCCTCGACCAGAGGCATCAGTTGACGTCCGCCACCTTGGTAAGCCAGAGAAGAGAGGTTGTGACGATCGCCTAGCACCCAGTTGCCCTGCACTAATGCAGGTTTAATCACGTTAGCCACCAGCTGCGCCCTGGCCGCATAGATGAGCAAACACTCTGACTCATCACACAAGGGATCGCTAGGATCGGCAATCTTTACCAGATCCCTAATTCGCTCGGCGAGCGGCGTGCCGCCGGGCTCACGGGTACACACGGGCGCCAGGCCGGTATGCTTCTCGATAAAATCTCTTACCAGGGCAATGGCACTCGACTTGCCCGCCCCTTCCAATCCTTCGATAACGATAAATTTCGCGCTGTTTTGCTTCATCGATTTCTCTGATACTTGTCTACAGCACGATTGTGCTCGGTTAATGTTTTAGAAAATATATGGCTGCCGTCATTCTTCGACACGAAATAGAGATAGTCGACATCGGCCGGACGCGCCGCCGCCATCAAGGATGCGCCGCTCGGGGCCGCAATGGGGGTCGGCGTCAGGCCATGAATGCGATAGGTGTTATAGGGGGTCTGCTCGCGCAGATCTTTACGGGTAATGTTGCCCTGATAACGCTCTCCCATGCCATAGATCACCGTAGGATCTGTCTGCAAACGCATCCCCTTACGTAACCTATTGGTAAAAACCGCCGAGATCCAGGGGCGCTCGCTGGCCTTGCCTGTCTCTTTCTCGATAATCGAGGCCATGGTCAGCAGCTCATAAGGGCTCTTAAGCGGGATACTCTGATCGCGCTCCTGCCAGGCCTTGTCCAGCTCCTGCTGCATTTTCTGATAGCTCTGCTGCAGGATCACCTTAACCGTATCACCGGCGCCATAGTGGTAGGTGTCAGGATAAAACTTACCCTCGGGCAGCTTAGACTCATCGCCATTATCCTCGAGCACCTGCATAAAGGCCCCATCCTGCCATTTCAGGCGCGGTAACTGTTTGAGCTGCTCACGCCACTCTTTAATGCTCTGCCCTTCAACAAGCGTCACGGTAAAGACCATCTCCTTGCCCTGACGAAGCTTTTCGAGTAGCTCCACCACAGTGTCGTTGGGGGAGAGTTGATACAGGCCGCTGCGGATCTTGGCAAGCTCAGGGCGCAGCCTAACCAGCAGCTTAAGTTTCCAAAGCTCGTCCACCGCGCCGGTTTGCGCCAAGGCGGTGGCCATCTGTGAAAAGGAGGTGCCGCGTGCCAGCTCAAACTCGACGGGCGCATCTAGCTTGAGTTGTGCCTGGCCGTAGCTCACCACGCTCTGATAGACCCAATAGAGGCCAATCGCACTCACGGTAAGTAAGGTAAAGAGTGTGGCGAGCACACCTATGATCATTTTTTTCATAAAGTTAGTTTTAGATCGTGCAGCAATTGGGTTAGCAGTGGGCTGTGGCTAAAGTTATGCTCTGCGATGCCGGTCACGGCGACCACGCCAAACAGGCTATTACTGGCCAAGACGTGATCAAAATGAGCTAGCTCGCGAGGTAAGACGCTGCGCACCTCAAGATTAAAGCCAGCCTCAACAAACCACAGCATCAACTGCTCGCGCATCACACCGGCCACCCCGGCCTGTTGCAGACTAGGTGTGACGATAGTGCGCCCCTGAATAAAGAAGAGATTAGCCATAGAGGCTTCGATGATATTACCGGCCGTGTCGCAGACCAACCAGTCATCATAACCCTCACTCAGTGTTTGACGGCGAATCAACACCTGCTCGAGACGGTTAAGATGTTTGATGCCGGCAAGCAGCGGCTGCCGGGCCAGGCTTACCTGACTCATCTGTAGCCTGATCCCCTGAGTCTGCCAATCACTATAGTGACTTGGGATCTCGTGAAGTGAGATCACCTCAGTCAGCGTTGGCGCAGCAGGCGGTAGGTATCCGCGTCCACCACAGCCTCTGCTAATGAGTAACTTGAGGCAAAAATCCTGTGAGAAGGCGCTAACACCTTGCGCGCAAGCCTCTGCTAGCCGTTGGCGCAGCCCGTCGTCATCTAGCGTTGGCAAGCCTAATCTGGCGGCGCCTTGGACTAAACGCAACAGTTGACTGTCGAGGAAGCGCACCTCATTGCCACTGCAACGCATGGTGGCAAACAGGCCATCACCATAGGCGAGTCCCCTATCGAACGCCGAAACACTGTCCTCTTGCTGACCGTTTACCCAGATAGCCTTCGACATCACTTGTCCTGGCTAATGCGGCTGGCAAGGGCTTCTTGCTGATCCCTATATTTAGCGCTCTCGCGCTGATTATAGGGGCGCGCCACGGGCGAACTTAGTCGCTGGAAGTTGAGGGCACCTATGGTCATCATGGGCTTCAATGCCAGAGGAAGCTTGCCGCTGTTGTAGAACTCAAGCACTATCTTTCCCTGCCAACCTGGGTCGATACGATGAGCCGTGACATGCACCATGAGCCCGAGCCTTGCCAGGGAGGAGCGACCATCCAACCAGCCGACAATGTCGGCAGGCAGGGTCAGGCTCTCATGGGTCACCGCCAACGCCAGCTCACCCGGATGGAGGAAAAACGCTTCCCCTTCCGGGATCACTATCTTGTCGCTCATCACCCTGTCTAGAGCCGCCTGTACCTCGGCCTTAGGACCGCTGAGATCGATATAGGGCGCCGTATGGTCTTGAAAGACGCGGAACTGATCGCCGAGTTTTACATCGACGCTGACACCATTGATGGCATCATTGCTCGGACGAGGCTCAAGGATAATAGACCCATCGTCCAGACATGCTTCAATCTCTAAATCAGTTAAACGCATCTCAGCCAAACTCCCCGTAAACAGCGATTATTTTGCTAAAAGGTGCTGAATTCTCGCCTTTAATATATCGGTTGCGATGCGGTTTTTACCACCCCGCGGCACGATAATATCGGCGTATTGCTTTGAAGGATCGATAAATTGCAGGAACATAGGCCGTACCGTCTGAGTGTACTGCTGCATCACAGACTCCATGGTACGGCCACGTTCGGCCACATCGCGGGTCAGGCGGCGCATGAAACAGATATCCAGTGGCGTATCCATAAAGACGCTCGCATCCATCTGCTCGCGCAGATGAGGATCTGTCAGTAGCAAGATCCCCTCGAGAATGATCACCTTCTTTGGCGTCATGGTGACTGTCTCGGCCATACGGGTATGCTCGGTGTAACTGTACTGTGGGATCTCCACAGACTCACCATTCTTTAGGGCGCTAAGGTGTTCACACAAAAGCTGATGATCCAGTGCCTTAGGGTGATCGTAATTCGTCAGGACACGCTGGTCCATCGACAGGTGGCTCTGATCCTTATAGTAGGCATCCTCGGCGATAACCCCTATCTGATCTGTGCCTAGATCACGGCATAGCTCCTCGAAAATCGTCTTCGCGATTAGGCTCTTACCCGATGCCGATGCCCCTGCGATACCAATTATGACACATTGCGAATTCATGCTTTGTAAACCTTACTCATCATCTGAAATTGAAATAGATACGACACTCTGTGTCTGGCTCAGGGCAAGTTGTGCCCCCACCTTTCTGGCGATCTCCTTATACAACAAGGCCACCTGGCTCTCACCATCCGCCACTACGCTCGGCGTGCCTCTATCCACATCCTCGCGGATATTAAGTTGCAGCGGTAGCTGCCCCAATAGTGGTACATTATAACGCGCTGCCATCTTAAGGCCGCCATCCTCACCGAAGAGGTGCTCCTTATGACCACAGTCGCTACAAATATGGAAACTCATGTTCTCGACAATCCCTAGTACGGGAATGTTGACCTTCTGGAACATGCTGATCCCCTTCTTGGCATCGGCCAGGGCGATATCTTGCGGAGTGGTCACTACCACGGCGCCGCTTACAGGCACCTTCTGTGACAGGGTCAGCTGAATGTCGCCTGTGCCCGGTGGCATGTCGATCACCAGGTAATCCAACTCGGGCCACAGGGTCTCATTAAGCAGCTGCGCCAGTGCACCCGCCGCCATTGGGCCGCGCCATACGGCGGCCTCATCACCACTGACGATAAAACCGATAGACTGGGCGGCGATACCATGAGCCTCGGCCGCGGTCATCATCTTGCCGTCTGGTGAGACAGGGTTAAAATTGGGGACACCAAGCATTAAAGGAATAGAAGGGCCATAGATATCGGCATCGAGAATGCCGACCTTGGCGCCTTCTGCAGCGAGCGCCAGCGCCAGGTTAACCGAGGTGGTCGATTTGCCCACACCGCCCTTGCCCGAGGCAACGGCAATCACTTGCTTCACATTGGGTAGCGGCTCCACCGCGCCGGACGAGATCACCGCGGGTTGGAAATCGATTTCACACTCGACTTCGTCAATGGCATCGAGTACCGCCAGCTTGTTGGTGATTGCCATTACCGTATCACGATACTGGCTCTGACAGGGGTAAGGGTAACACAGCCCGAGTTGCAATCGCTTGCCTTCAATATCCAGCTTGGTAACACAACCTGCGCTGACGAGACCTTGCATTAAATAGGGGTCTTGATGGGCATCTAAAATGGCCAAAACCGGACCGAGCAGATCATGATGAAGATGATAATTCTGAGACGCTGAAGACAAAACGACTACCTCCAAAAATAAATTTGGCTAAGTGTATCAGAAAAACTCCTCATATTCGGATAGATTTAGTTCACTTAAAGCAGGTTTTGATGAAACTTTAGCGATGATCGGTTAGTATCTATGCCATTCTTTTTGGGCACTTACTGATTTAGAGACAAGATGGCAACTTCACAACGTAAAATTCTCGTGACCAGCGCACTTCCGTACGCTAATGGCCCCATTCATTTAGGTCACATGCTTGAGTATATTCAAACCGATATCTGGGCGCGTTTTCAAAAGCTACGCGGCCACGAGTGTCACTATATCTGTGCAGACGATGCCCACGGCACGCCCATCATGCTTAAGGCACAGCAACTCGGCATGGCGCCCGAGGAGATGATCGCTCAGGTACAGAAAGAGCATCAGCAGGATTTTGCCGACTTTAATATCCAGTTCGATAACTTCCACAGCACTCACAGCAACGAGAACCGTGAGCTGGCGAGCGAGATCTACCTGAAACTGCGCGATGGCGGCTATATCAAGTCTAAAACCATCTCTCAGCTGTTCGATCCAGAAAAGTCTATGTTCCTGCCGGATCGCTTCGTTAAGGGCACCTGCCCTAAGTGTAAGTCTGTGGATCAATATGGCGACAACTGTGACAGCTGCGGCGCGACCTACAGCCCGACGGATCTGATCGATCCTAAGTCGGCGGTATCCGGTGCCACACCTGTGATGAAGGAGACAGAACACTTCTTCTTCGACCTGCCTGCCTTCGAAGAGATGTTGAAAGAGTGGACCCGTTCAGGTTCCCTGCAGCAAGAGATGGCAAACAAGCTGGGCGAATGGTTCGAACAAGGCCTGCAGCAATGGGACATCACCCGTGATGCACCTTACTTCGGTTTCGAGATCCCCGATGCACCGGGTAAGTTCTTCTACGTCTGGCTGGACGCCCCTATCGGTTACATGGGCTCTTTCAAGAACCTGTGTAACAAGCGCGGCGACCTCAACTTCGACGAGTTCTGGGCAAAAGACTCTACCGCCGAGGTATACCACTTCATCGGAAAAGATATCGTCTACTTCCACAGCCTCTTCTGGCCAGCCATGCTCGAAGGCGCGGGTTTCCGTAAGCCAAACAGCGTGTATGCCCACGGCTATGTGACGGTAAATGGCGCCAAGATGTCAAAGTCTAAGGGTACCTTCATCAAGGCCAGAACCTATCTGGATAACTTAAACCCCGAGTACCTGCGTTATTACTACGCCGCCAAGCTCAGCAGCCGCATCGACGATCTCGACCTGAACCTGGAAGACTTCGCCCAGCGCGTCAACTCAGATCTCGTGGGTAAACTGGTTAACCTCGCCTCTCGCACAGCTGGCTTTATCAGCAAGCGCTTCGAAGGCAAGCTGGCCAAGGTAGCCGATAATAGCTTAAGCGAGACCTTCCTTGCCAAGGCAGATGCCATTGCCGAGTTTTACGAGACTCGCGAATTTGGCAAGGCGATGCGTGAGATCATGGCCCTGGCCGATATCGCCAACGCCTATGTGGCCGATGCCGCACCATGGCAACTGGTGAAGCAGGAAGATAAGCAAGAAGAAGCCCATCAGGTATGTAGCAATGCGCTGAATCTTTTCCGTATCCTGGTGACTTACCTCAAGCCTGTGCTGCCGAAACTGGCCCAGGATGTTGAAGCCTTCCTACAACTTGAGCTGACCTGGAATGATCTGGCCAAGGATCTGAGCGGCCATGAAATCGCGCCGTTCAAGGCCTTGATGCAACGTGTCGAGATGAAAAACATCGAAGCCATCATCGAAGCGTCTACCGAAAACCTGCAGGTCGCCGAGGCGCCGAAGAGCCAGCTGGATCTCGACCCAATCAGCGAAGAGATCAGCTTCGATGACTTTGCCAAATTAGATCTGCGTATTGCCCGCATCGCCAAGGCGGAACATGTGCCAGAAGCCAACAAGCTACTCAAGCTTCAGCTGGATCTGGGCGGCGAGACTAAACAGGTGTTTGCCGGTATCAAGTCTGCCTACGCACCAGAAGATCTGGAAGGCAAGCTGACCGTGATGGTAGCCAACCTGGCGCCACGTAAGATGCGTTTCGGCATGTCTGAAGGCATGGTGCTGGCCGCGGGGCCGGGTAAGAAAGACCTGTGGATCCTGGAGCCCCATGAAGGCGCGCAGCCTGGCATGCGCGTTAAATAAGTCGCTATGCAGATGATTGGTACACAACCGATATGACAAAAAGGCCGCTAATAGCGGCCTTTTCTTTTAGTTGAGTCGCTAAAAGATGCGTTACACCGGATTGTCGATATCCACAAAATGGTGAGTCAGGCCAAACTCATTAGCCAGGTGTTCACCCAATGCCTTGATGCCGAACCTTTCCGTGGCGTGATGGCCTGCGGCGTAATAGTGAATATCCTGTTCAATCGCACTGTGGAAGGTACGCTCAGATACCTCGCCACTGATAAAGGCATCGACGCCCAGTTCGACGGCGATATCGATATAGTCTTGCGCGCCGCCGCTGCACCAGGCCAGGCGATGAATCGGCTTATCACTCTCACCAAGGTGTAGGGCCTGACGACCCAGGACGCCAGCGAGATGCTCGGCAAACGCACTCGGCGCCATCGGCTCATCGAGACGCCCCTGCCAGACCAGCCCCTGGGCGACCCCTTCAATCGATTCGGCATCTATGATCCCGAGCTCGCGAGCCAACTCGGCGTTGTTACCCAGCATAGGGTGACCATCTAACGGCAGATGGTAACCAAAGAGGTTAATATCATTGGTGATCAGCGACTTGATTCGGCGATGCTTCATGCCGGTAATGGTTTCAGGCTCTCCCTTCCAGAAGAAACCGTGGTGCACCAGCAAGGCATCGGCTTTTAGCTCAACCGCCCTATCGATCAATGCCTGACAGGCGGTCACCCCAGTGACAATCGTCTTGATCCGCTCTTTACCCTCGACCTGGAGCCCGTTGGGGGCATAATCCTTATAGTTGCCTACCTGCAGAAATTCCGTGAGGTATCGAGTCAATGCTGTGCGATTCATCTAAGCTCCTCATATGAATCAGATAACTTTGGCCAATTCTCCGTTCAAAAACGTAAAAAATGGCCGTGGCGATAGCGCCTAGTTTAGCCATATCTGGGCCTCAGTTCATAGAAATACGTTGAATTTCTGTGAAAATTGGACAATTCAGGCCTTTGGACTATAAAATTAGGCCAAACCTTCAATTACACATTAAAAGAAATAGGTTAATACTATGTCAAAGTTGACCAAAGAAGAGGTGATCAGCGCACTCGAGTCTGCATTGAGCAAGGCGCAGGGTAAGAGTGTTACTATCGAGCAGAAAGGAAGCTGGTATAAGATCGATGGTGGTAAGTCTCTTCGCTTTAGTGATTTAGAAGCTATGTTGGCTGAACAAGGTGAGCAAGCTCCAGCAGCTAAGGCACCGGCAAAAGCGGAAAAAGCAAAGGCTGCACCTAAGAAGGCCGCGCCTGCGAAAGCAGCCAAGCCTAAGGCGGAAGCAAAAACCAACAAGTCTACCTCTGGTGGCATGACACCGAAAGAACTATGGCGTGCTAAGCTGGCGGGTAAAGGACAGCTTCCTCGCGGCTTCTAACCAAGCAAGATGTTGTTATAAAAAAGGAGCCTCAGGGCTCCTTTTTTATTGAATATAACTCTGCAATAGCTACACGCCTGCTACATCGCCAGATCGACGCGCACGCCTCCCTGAAGATAAACCACGCGTACCTCGTCATCGACGTTGAAGATCATGCCGGGATCTAAGTCTTGGATCACCATCACCTCCTGGCCATCTTCATACCGTATCATCAGCTCGACCAGCTTTAGTTGCTGATAATAGTCGCCGCCGGCACTATGCCCTATACCGCCCCCTATCAGGGCGCCCAACACTGTGGCCACATCCTGACCGCTGCCGCCACCAAACTGATGGCCTATGACACCGCCTATCAAGGCGCCACCAAAAGTACGCCAACCTTGGTTACGATCTTCCACTAACTGAGTCTGAGTAATTTTACGTACCGAGGTGACATAACCATACTCAACCTTCTCGACAGGGACAGCTTGATTGCGCTCATAGGCCGCACTGGCACTAGTACTCAGTCCCAGGCTGGCAACCAAGATAAAAACTGACCAAATGAAGCGAAAGAGGCTGGGTGTAGGTTTCAACATAAGAGGTTTTCCGCTAACTTATAAAGAGGCCGATAACTAATTTTACGCAATTGTGAACTCACTGTCCTATTTAAATCATGAGCTGGCAAAGTTCCCTTCTCCGGAGTTTGCCCTGACCGATCCAAACGGACTCTTGGCCATCGGTGGCGATCTACACCCCAAACGCCTCATCAATGCCTACTATGAGGGGATTTTCCCCTGGTTTAACGAAAGCGACCCTATCCTCTGGTGGTCGCCCGACCCAAGAGCCGTGTTCGTGCCCGGCGCGCTCAAGGTGAGTCGCAGCTTGAAACGTGATATTAAACGCCGTCAATGGCGCTTTAGCGTCAACCGCGCCTTTAATCAGGTGATAGAGCACTGTGCCCTCACCCGCCAGGGCAAGGAAGGCACCTGGATCACCTTAGAGATACAGCAAGCCTATAAGGCATTGCACCAATATAACAAGGCCCATTCGGTCGAAGTGTGGGACGGCGATAAACTCATTGGTGGCCTCTATGGAGTAGCGGTTGGCCAGGTATTTTGTGGCGAATCCATGTTTCACCTGCAAAGCAATGCCTCCAAGGCGGCTATGGCCATGTTGCATCAGCACCTGTTGTCACACAGGTACCGATTAATCGATGCCCAGGTCATGAATCCTCATCTGGCCTCACTGGGCGCCAAGGCATTAAAACGCGCAGACTTCATCAATTTATTGAAGCGCTTTCGCGATACCGAGGTCGCCAGCGACGCCTGGCACCCACAAGAGGTGCAGATTGAACTCTAGATCCGACACCATACAGGTGGGTATGACACATACCTTCGACTGCAGCTACCTGCCCAATAAACAGGAACAGCTATTGGTGCTGCAGGAGGAGTCGCTCGACTTGACCTTATTTGAGAAACTGCTCGCCCTGGGGTTTCGTCGTAGTGGTGAGACCATCTATAAGCCGCATTGCCCCCACTGTCAGGCCTGTCTGCCCATTCGCATTCCGGTCGATGCCTTTATCCCGTCACGGCGCCAGAAACGTACCCTGAAACAGAACAAGGACGTAAGTTGGCACTTAGTCGACAACTGCACCGACGAGCACTATGCGCTCTATGACAGGTACATCAAGGCGCGTCATCATGACGGCCCCATGTATCCACCATCGAGAGAACAGTACGATCATTTCGTGCAGTGTAGCTGGCACCCCCCAAAACTGTTGGAGCTTCGGCTGAACGACGAGCTGATTGGCGTGGCGGTCACCGACCTCCTACCCAACAGCCTGTCGGCCATCTATAGCTTTTTTGCGCCAGAATTAGACAAACGCTCTCTGGGTTCTTTGATGATCCTGCTGCAGTGCGAACTTGCCAAGCAGATGCGCAAGGAGTACCTCTACCTGGGTTATCAAATCCATGAGTCACGAAAAATGAATTACAAGACGGCCTATCATCCCTATGAGATATTGACCGCAAACGGTTGGCAACGAAGCGAATAACGGCATTTAATTAGAAAAAATAAAGCAAACAGATATTTGCCCAGATAACGAACACCTCTTTACAGAAGCGCTAATTTGCGGCATGATACGCCCGTTTTTAATATTTGAAGGCTAACAGGATAACTGATTAATGGCGAAAGAAGACAACATTGAGATGCAAGGCACTATTCTTGAAACCTTGCCAAATACAATGTTTCGAGTAGAGCTAGAGAATGGTCATGTAGTAATCGCCCATATCTCAGGCAAAATGCGTAAAAACTACATCCGTATTCTAACGGGTGACAAGGTCACTGTTCAGCTGACCCCTTATGATTTGAGCAAAGGGCGCATCGTCTTCCGTTCACGCTAAACGTTAGCTTACGAATGATAAAAACCGGCAGTGCCGGTTTTTTTGTTCCTAATAGATAACGATACCGGGCTAACGACGCGCAATATTAATGCGCGCCCTTATCGCCTAAGGCGAATGATAGCAATCACAGTAAGTGAGCAGAAATAGCGCAGGAAAAACGCTCGGGAACAAAGCAGGGTTTTTAGATAAGTAGTTATTCTACAATTAAAATTACTGATGCCGTTATTGAACGTTTTAACTAGCTTAAATGATCAGTTATTTATTGGGATTGGTATTAGCCAAATCATGAAAAAAGGCTGCAGATGCAGCCTTTTTATTACGTCTGTATATTATGCCTGTGTCAGCCGCTCCGACTGTTCGACCTTGATGGTCAACTTGTCGCCGTCGACATCCACATGGGCAATCCCCCCCTTCTCCAGCTTACCAAAGAGGATCTCATCGGCAAGTGGCCGCTTGATCATCTCGGTAACCACTCGAGCCATCGGCCGTGCCCCCATCGCCTTATCATAGCCCTTCTCGGCCAATAAGGTTCTGGCATCATCGCTAACATCCAGCACCACAGATTTCTCATCCAGTTGCGCCTGTAGCTCGACCAGGAATTTGTCGACCACCTTGGCGATGACCGTCATATCTAGATGATTGAACCAGATGATCTCATCTAAGCGGTTTCTAAACTCAGGCGAGAAGACGCGATTGATCTCCGACAGCGCATCCTGACTATGATCCTGCTGCTTAAAGCCGATAGATTTACGCACCGTCTCCTGAACACCCGCGTTGGTGGTCATCACCAGGGTTACGTGCCTAAAGTCCGCCTTGCGGCCATTGTTGTCGGTCAAGGTACCGTGGTCCATTACCTGAAGCAGCAGGTTATAGACATCGGGGTGAGCCTTTTCTATCTCATCGAGCAACACTACACAGTGTGGGTTCTTGATCACCGCATCGGTTAACAATCCGCCTTGATCGTAACCAACATAGCCTGGTGGTGCACCGATAAGGCGAGACACAGTGTGACTCTCCATATACTCGGACATGTCAAAGCGCACCAGCTTAAGGCTGAGACATGACGCCAGCTGGCTGGTCACCTCTGTCTTACCCACACCAGTCGGGCCTGCAAACAAGAAGCTCCCCACGGGCTTGTGGGCGCCGCTCAAACCACTGCGAGACAGACGAATCGCCGAGCTTAAGGCTTCTATCGCCTTATCCTGACCAAACACCACCATCTTGAGATTGCGCTCGAGATTCTTCAGCATATCCTTATCGGTTGCCGATACTGTCTTCTCAGGAATGCGCGCCATCTTGGCAATAATCGACTCGATCTCCGCCTGACCTATGGTCTTCTTGCGTTTACTGACCGGCTGCATCGCCATGCGCGCGCCCGCCTCGTCGATCACATCGATCGCCTTATCCGGCAGGTGCCTGTCGTTGATATGCTTATCCGCCAAACGCGCCGCTACCGACAGGGCCGCTAGGGTATAACGCACCCCGTGATGCTCCTCGTACTTGCTCTTGAGACCCTGCAGAATCTTGGTGGTTTCTGCCACCGAAGGCTCGTTAATATCGACCTTCTGGAAACGCCTTGCCAAGGCACGATCTTTCTCGAAGATGCTCTGATACTCCTGGAAAGTGGTCGAGCCCATACAGCGAAGATGACCGCTAGAGAGCAAGGGTTTTAGCAAGTTCGAGGCGTCCATCACACCACCGGACGCAGCTCCTGCGCCGATAATGGTGTGGATCTCATCGATAAACAAGATCGCATGTTTGTCTTGCGAGAGCTCTTTAAGCAGGCTCTTAAAGCGTTTCTCGAAGTCGCCACGGTATTTGGTTCCCGCCAACAGGGCGCCGAGATCCAGCGAGTAAACCGTGGCATCGGCCATCACCTCGGGCACTTCTTCGTTGACGATACGGTAGGCAAGCCCCTCGGCGATCGCCGTCTTACCGACACCGGCCTCCCCCACCAGCAATGGGTTATTCTTGCGGCGACGACAGAGGATCTGAATCGAACGCTCGATTTCATCGCTGCGGCCAATCAGGGGATCTATGTTGCCCTTACGCGCCTCTTCATTCAGGTTTGCGGTAAATTGCGACAGCTTGCTACGTTCTTCCGATTCGCTGTGATCTTCAATCTGCTCAGGTTCCTGGGCATTATCCAGCTCATCACGCGCTACGCCATGGGAGATGTAATTCACTACATCTAGGCGGGTGATCTCGCCGTTGCGCAGCAGGTAAACCGCCTGAGACTCCTGTTCACTGAATATGGCCACCAATACGTTGGCACCAGTGACTTCGTTACGCCCAGAGGATTGCACATGAAAGACGGCGCGCTGCAGTACGCGCTGAAAACCTAAGGTGGGCTGGGTTTCTCTGTCGTCGTTAGGATCGCTGATGATAGGTGTGGTCTGTTCGATAAAACTCGACACCTCTTCTCTTAACTTGTCGAGGTTTGCACCGCAGGCGAGCAGCGCCTCTTGCGCCGCTGGATTATCGATTAACGCCAATAGCAGATGCTCTACGGTCATGTATTCGTGTCGCGCGTCTCTGGCTTGTTGAAATGCCAGATTCAAGGTGACCTCTAAATCTTTATTTAACATAAGCACCCCCTAAAATAATCACAAAACTTCGATATTCAGGCTTTCTCTAATGAACACAGTAACGGATGTTGGTTTTGTCTTGCAAACTGATTTACCTGTGCGACCTTGGTTTCTGCAATGCCGAAAGGGAAAACGCCGCAAATTCCCTTACCCTGATGATGAATTGCCAACATGATATCTGTGGCTTCTTGTTCATTTTTATTAAAAAAGAGTTGTAACACCTCGATGACAAAGTCCATCGGGGTATAGTCATCGTTGTTTAAGATCACTTTGTACATCGAAGGCGGCATGAGTTCTGTTTCCGCACGCTCTTCAATATGCTCAATATTACCTACTTTACCCATATTTCAATATTAGCCTCTAGTTTTGGCTTCTTCCAAAAGTTGCTGACCAGCCGGGATAAACCTGTTACTCATCCGACCATTAGAACCAATTGCTGACGAATATAACGCAAATGTTGCCTTTTTGTTAAATTGGTCTTGACATCCGCTTTTACTGGTTTCATTCTGTTCAACGAGCGGTGAATTTACCCCGTCTCATAAGTTTTACTATCTTACTGGTCAGTAAACAACAGAAGGAAGTGGAAGTATGGCAAACGGAACTGTGAAATGGTTCAACAACGCCAAAGGATTCGGGTTTATCTGCCCTGAAGCTGGTGGTGAAGACGTTTTCGCACACTATTCTACCATTGAAATGGAAGGCTATCGAACTCTAAAAGCAGGCCAATCAGTCCAATTCGAGGTGGAACAGGGGCCTAAAGGGATGCACGCGTCAGCGATATCGCCCACTAAATAGTTAGTGGGGCCAAAACAAAAAAGGCAGGGTTATCCCTGCCTTTTTTATTGCATTTTTAAACGCCCATCAACACCTAAAACAAGCAATAAAAAAGGGCGCCATGGCGCCCTCTTTATTTAGCTTTTATTAGCTCAGCAACTGATTCAGCGTTGCGCTCGGGCGCATCGCCGCTTCGGCCTTAGTGACATCCAGGCGATAGTAACCACCTAAATCAACCGCAGGACCCTGAGCACCATTTAACTCGGCAACTATCTTAGCTTCGTTACTGGTCAAGGCTTCGGCTAGCGGTGCAAACTGCGCTTTTAGCTCGCTATCAGTCTCCTGAGCGGCCAGCGCCTGTGCCCAGTACATCGCCAGGTAAAAGTGACTACCACGGTTATCCAGCTCACCCACGCGACGTGATGGTGAGCGGTTTTCATCGAGGAACTTACCGATTGCGTTATCCAGCGCATCGGCCAATACCTGTGCCTTAGGGTTGCCATAGTTCTGGCTTAGGTGTTCGAGTGACGCACCCAGTGCTAGGAATTCACCTAGAGAGTCCCAACGCAGGTGACCCTCTTTCTCGACCTGCTGAACGTGCTTAGGCGCGCTGCCGCCTGCACCGGTTTCAAACAGTCCACCACCACTCATTAGCGGCACGATAGAGAGCATCTTGGCACTGGTGCCCAGCTCAAGAATTGGGAACAGATCCGTCAGGTAGTCACGCAGTACGTTACCCGTTACCGAGATGGTATCCAGACCCTGCTTGATGCGCTCTAGCGAGAAGCGTGTTGCGGCCACAGGCGCCATGATGTGGATCTCTAACCCATCTGTATCATGCTCTGGCAGATATTTGTTGACCTTGGCAATCAGCTGCGCGTCGTGGGCACGGTTCTCGTCTAACCAGAATACGGCAGGTGTCGATGACAGACGCGCACGGTTAACGGCAAGCTTAACCCAGTCACGGATAGGTGCATCTTTAACCTGGCACATTCTCCAGATATCACCGGCTTCGACATCGTGAGACATCAACTGATTACCGGCGGCATCGACAACCTTGACCACACCGTCAGCGGCGATCTCGAAGGTCTTGTCATGGCTACCGTATTCTTCGGCCTTCTGAGCCATCAGGCCCACATTTGGCACGCTGCCCATGGTGGTAGGGTCGAAGGCACCATTCTCTTTACAGAATTGGATAGTTTCCTGGTACACGCCAGCGTAGCAACGATCTGGAATAAGCGCCTTAGTATCCTTCAGCTTACCATCTGGGCCCCACATCTGACCGGAAGAGCGAATCGCCGCCGGCATAGAGGCATCGATGATTACATCGCTTGGTACATGCAGGTTGGTGATACCACGGTCTGAATCGACCATAGCCAGGGCTGGACGCTCGGCGTAGATAGCCGCGATATCGGCTTCAATCTCGGCCTTCTTGTCTGCAGGCAGGCTAGCAATCTTGGCATACACGTCACCAAAACCGTTGTTAACATCCACGCCGAGCTCTTCAAACAGCTCACCATGCTTGTCAAACAGCGACTTGTAGAACACCTTAACGGCGTGACCGAACATGATAGGATCTGACACCTTCATCATGGTGGCTTTTAGGTGCAGCGACAGCAGCACATCTTCGGCCTTAGCCGCCTCGATTTCACGCTCCATGTAGGCAACTAGGGCTTTCTTGCTCATGGTCGATGCGTCAATCACCTCACCGGCCAGTAACTTAAGGCCTGACTTCAGAGTCTTAGCGCTGCCATCTTTACCTTCAAACAAGATATCTATGCTAGTCGGCTCGTTGATGGTAACCGATTGCTCGCTACCATAGAAATCGCCCGCTTCCATGTGCGCAACATGAGATTTAGAGTCACGGCTCCAGGCGCCCATTGAGTGTGGGTTCTTCTTGGCGTAGTTTTTCACCGACATTGGCGCGCGGCGATCTGAGTTACCTTCACGCAGCACAGGGTTAACGGCACTACCTTTGATCTTGTCGTAACGAGCCTTGATATCGGCTTCTGCGTCATTTTGCGGCTCATCAGGATAGTTAGGCAGTGCATAACCTTTGTCTTGCAGCTCCTTGATACAGGCCTTCAGCTGTGGGATCGAGGCGCTGATGTTAGGCAGCTTGATGATGTTGGCTTCTGGCTTAGTGGCCAGTTCACCCAGCTCGGCAAGGGCATCAGAGATCTGCTGTTCTGGGGTTAAGAATTCGGGGAAATTGGCAATAACGCGTCCAGACAAAGAGATGTCGCGTGTCTCGACGCCGACACCTGCAGCTGCGGTGAAATGCTTGATAATAGGTAACAGAGAGAGGGTCGCGAGAGCCGGAGCTTCATCTGTCTCCGTATAGATGATCGTTGGATTATCGTTCATTATTACTTCCTACGTTTTTGTAAAATAAATTGTTTATGAATCAAACAACTATGATGTCATTATTATAATTTTACGATGGCGAATGCGAGTCATGAAAAGGAGAAACTGTAAGGGTGAACGCCCTGGGGCCATGCCCTGACACTTAAACCGATTTAATGCAAAACAAAGCGCGTTTAACATCTCAAAAGCTGTTCACGTTTTGCTATCGATCACATTTAGTTGGCCGACATCATAAATCATTCACGCCAATATTCAAATTCCACTAATGGCCAATGCACAGTACAATGTCAGCATTAGCATACACTCAGCCAAAAGTTTGTCTCGTGACCCAAAAAACACCCGGAGCCAATCAGCCAGTAAATAAACGTAGGGGCGCAAGAAAAGACGCCACATCGTCCAAATCCCCATCCTCCCTGACGCCTGCCTCCCAATCTCCTGACTTCAATGCCAAGGGGAATCATCGCCAGCACAAGCAGGGCTCGGCAGCACCATCGGCAAAAGGCGTTAAGGCTAAAGGTCACTATAAGCCCCGTCCCAAAGGCAAGCCAGGGACTAAGCCGAAGCCAAGGCCGCAAAACCCAGTTATAGTGCTATTTAACAAGCCCTTTGATGTCTTGTGCCAATTTACCGATGAACAGGGACGTCAGACATTGAAGGATTTTATCCCGATTCAAGATGTCTACGCCGCCGGCAGACTCGACAGAGACAGCGAGGGGCTGCTACTGCTCACCAACGATGGTCAGCTCCAATCGCGTATCACAGAGCCTAAGAAGAAAACCGACAAGATCTACTGGGTGCAAGTCGAAGGCATTCCCAGCGATGAGGCGCTCAAAGCGCTCAGAGAGGGGGTTAGCCTAAAAGATGGTCCGACCCTGCCCGCCAAGGTCGAGCGCATCGACGAGCCGAACATCTGGCCCCGTAACCCGCCGGTGAGAGAGCGTAAACAGATCCCCACCAGCTGGCTGGCGATCACCATCTGCGAGGGACGTAATCGTCAGGTCAGGCGCATGACCGCCCACGTGGGCTACCCGACCCTAAGATTGATTCGTTATAAAATAGGTCAATGGAGCCTGGATGAGATCGCAAACGGTGAATATAAGGTGCTGCCCCAATCCTAATGAGGTAATAGATGGAACGTTATAAACCCAATGTCACCGTCGCCTGCGTGATCGCCAGTGAAGACAAATACCTGATGGTCGAGGAGTTAATCGACGGCAAGCTCACCTACAACCAGCCCGCCGGTCACCTGGAAGCCTTTGAGAGCCTAAACCAGGCCTGCGAACGCGAGGTATGGGAAGAGACAGGCCTGACTATCAAGGTACGGTCGCTCATCAACATCTATCAGTTTCAGGCAAATGAAGGCCTGGCCTTTCTACGCTTCACCTATGCTTGTGTCCTTAATGAGCAGCTATCGCCCACCCCGCAAGATAGCGCTATTCGCCGCGCCCTGTGGATGACATATGACGAGATAGCCCAGCGTAAGACGCAGCTCAGAAGCCCCTTGGTATTGCAATGTATTGACGACTTTCGTCAGGGAAAACTCTTTTCGACAGAGGTGGTCAATAGCCGCTTTCTCTAGTTAGCCCAAAGTCACAATGCATGATAGAATATGCCCCCGCATATTATGGTGGCGGTTTTCCCAGCATGTAGTGCGCAATTTACTTGTAATAAGGCACTCAACTAAGCAGGCAAAAGAGCGCAGGCAAATGAGCTTGCTCAACCACGGAAAACGTCACCATAGCTACACGAATTTAATGGTTTTTAGGATTTATGGCAGCAATCGAACCCAATCCAAACGGTAAAAAAGTGATCGTCGGTATGTCCGGCGGTGTCGACTCATCTGTTTCGGCGTATCTCCTCATGCAACAGGGCTATCAGGTCGAAGGCCTGTTCATGAAAAACTGGGAAGAGGACGATACCGACGAGTATTGCGCCGCCGCCGAAGATCTTAAAGATGCCCAAGCCGTTTGTGACAAACTCGGGATCAAGCTGCACACGGTCAACTTTGCCGCCGAATACTGGGACAATGTGTTCGAGTACTTCCTTGCCGAATACAAGGCAGGCCGTACCCCTAACCCAGACATCATGTGCAACAAAGAGATCAAGTTTAAGGCATTTCTCGAGTTTGCCGACGATATCTTAGACGCCGACTACATCGCCATGGGCCACTATGTACGCCGCAGCGATGCCTCGGGCCAAAGCCAGATGCTACGTGGCGTCGACAGCAACAAAGACCAGAGCTACTTCCTCTACACCTTGAGCCACGAGCAGATCGCCCGCTCCCTGTTCCCTGTAGGTGAACTGGAAAAGGGTGAAGTGCGCGAGATAGCCAAGAAGATGGGACTGGTTACTCACGACAAGAAGGACAGCACAGGTATCTGCTTTATCGGCGAGCGCAAGTTCACCGATTTTCTGCGCACCTTCCTGCCCGCGCAACCCGGCAAGATAGAGACAGCCGAAGGCGAAGTCATCGGTGAGCATCAGGGCCTGATGTACCACACCCTAGGCCAACGCAAGGGGCTGGGGATCGGCGGCATGAAGAACAGCAATGACGATCCTTGGTATGTGGTCGATAAAGATCTCGAGCGCAACGTGCTGGTTGTCGGTCAGGGGGGTAAGCACCCTCGCCTCATGTCCGTTGGTTTCTATGCCGATCAGCTACACTGGGTCGACAGGAAAGGGCCAAAAGATGGCGCAAAAATCACGGTCAAGACCCGCTACCGTCAACAGGATGTGGCCTGTACCCTCACCTATGAAGGGGAAGATCGCATCAAGGTGCTCTTCGACGAGCCCGTTGCGGCCGTGACCCCGGGTCAATCTGCCGTCTTTTACGACGGCGAGGTCTGCCTGGGCGGTGGCATCATAGACAGTCTGATTAGAGAGTAAGCCGTGAGCGAACCGATATTCGACAGAACCATGGCCTTTGCCGGCATACTGCAGGCGATTGGTCAGGTACAAAAGGTTGCCAGACATGGCCAGGCTGACGATGAGATGCTTGGTGCCTGTCTGGGTACCATCATGGTCACCAATCCCGACTGCACTGCCGATGTCTATCAAGACAAGGTCGCACTGAATCGCGGTTATCAGCTGATTTTGAATCAGCTGGGCGATGACAAACAGAAAGATGTCGAAGTGACCCGCTATCTCATCGGTATCCTGGCGCTGGAGCGTAAGCTATCACGCAACTCAAATGCCATGGGCATGTTGGCCGAGCGCATCAATCAAGTACATCGCCAGCTGCACCACTTTGCCATTACCGATGAGCAGGTGGTTGCCAACTTCGCCGGCATCTACAGCGATATAATCAGCACCTTAGGCCCCAAGATACAGATCTCGGGCAATCCCGAGTACCTGAAACAACCTATGGTGCAACATAAGATACGCGCCCTGCTGCTCGCTGCCATGCGCAGCGCAGTCTTGTGGCGCCAACTTGGAGGCAAGCGCAGGCACCTTGTCTTCTCGCGAAAAACAATAGTTGATACAGCTAAGAAAAGCCTCACCCTATAAATAATAAGTTAAGTTCATTAAAGGAGCTTCTAATGGAACTTTCCGCACTAACTGCTATCTCTCCGGTAGACGGTCGTTATGGTAGTAAAACCGCCTCATTGCGAGGGATTTTCAGCGAGTACGGCCTGACCAAATACCGTGTTCAAGTCGAAATCAACTGGCTAAAGCTGCTGTCCAGCTGCCCAGAAATTGAAGAAGTTCCTCCTTTTAGCGAAGCCGCATTGGCCTTGCTCGACCAGATCAAAGACAACTTCAGCGAAGAAGATGCCCTGCGCGTTAAGACCATCGAGGCCACCACTAACCACGATGTGAAGGCTGTAGAGTACTTCATCAAAGAGAAGATCGCCGATAACAGCGAACTTACCGCCATCGGCGAGTTTGTTCACTTCGCCTGTACCTCGGAAGATATCAACAACCTGTCTCACGGCCTGATGCTCAGCGAAGCCCGCGAGCAGGTGCTGGTGCCATACTGCCAGCAGATCGTCGACGGCGTGAAGAAGTTGGCCCATGAATATCGTTCGGTCCCCTTGATGTCACGTACCCATGGCCAGCCAGCCTCACCCTCTACCTTAGGTAAAGAGATGGCCAACGTTGCCGTGCGTCTTGAGCGTCAACTTAAGCAGATCCAAGCCGTCGAGATCATGGGTAAGATCAATGGCGCCGTGGGTAACTACAACGCTCACCTGTCGGCCTACCCAGAAGTTGACTGGCACACGCTGTCAGAGCGCTTCGTGACCAGCCTGGGCCTTAACTGGAACCCGTACACCACACAGATTGAGCCACACGACTACATCGCCGAACTGTTCGATGCAGTTGCTCGCTTCAACACAGTGCTGATCGATTTCGATCGCGACATCTGGGGTTATATCGCCCTGGGTCACTTCAAGCAGAAGACGGTTGCCGGCGAGATCGGTTCATCGACCATGCCACACAAGGTTAACCCAATCGATTTCGAAAACTCAGAGGGTAACCTGGGTATCGCTAACGCCCTGATGCAGCATCTGGCAGCTAAACTGCCCGTGTCTCGCTGGCAGCGTGACCTGACCGACTCGACTGTGCTACGTAACCTAGGTGTCGGCATGGCGCACTCGCTCATCGCGTATCAGGCAACCCTGAAAGGGATCAGCAAGCTTGAGGTCAACGAGACTCACCTGCGTGAAGAGCTGGATCAGAACTGGGAAGTCTTGGCCGAGCCAGTACAAACCGTTATGCGTCGCTATGGCATTGAGAAGCCATACGAGAAACTCAAAGAGCTGACACGCGGTAAGCGTATCGACGGCGAGCAACTGGCGCAGTTCATCGACAATCTTGAGCTACCAAGCGACGTGAAGGTTGAGCTGAAGAAAATGACGCCTGCCAACTACATTGGCCGCGCCGAAGCGTTTGTGGATGACTTAAAGTAATCATCCCTTAACACCCAACAAGAGGCGGTAGGCAGCAGCTTACCGCCTCTATTATTTTGACAACAAGTAGTTTAAAAATAGCTAGTTTTTAAAGCAAATAGCTAGTTTTTAAAGCTAGTTTTTTAAGTAAGTAGCTTTCAGAAAAAGCTTATTTTTTGGCATATACTGCCCCCTATTACTCAGGCCTGACGACCGACCCCATGTATACTCCCAACTTCGATACGCAAGCATTTTTAGCCGACCACTGGCAGAAACAACCTCTGGTGATCAAGGGCGCCTTCGCGCACTTTCAAGACCCTATCGCCCCCGATGAACTGGCGGGACTCGCCTGCGAAGAAGAGGTCGCTTCACGCATCGTACTGACGAAGAAAGACAACTGGGAGATCATCCAAGGTCCAATAGAAGATTACGCCCCCTTCGGCGAGGCCAACTGGCAGCTGCTGGTACAGGCCGTCAACCATTGGTACCCGGATGTGGAACCACTCGTTAACGCCTTTCGTTTCATTCCCGACTGGCGCTTCGACGATCTCATGGTCTCTTATGCCACGCCAGGCGGCGGAGTCGGCCCCCATATCGACAACTATGATGTCTTCTTGCTCCAGGGCGAAGGCAAAAGGCGCTGGAAAGTCGGCGCCAAGGGGCAATACGCTCCCCGCGGCGGTGATACCCACACGGCGCTGATCGATGATTTTGAGCCTATCCTGGATGTGGTACTCGAGCCAGGCGACATGCTCTATATCCCGCCGGGCTTTCCCCCCGCGGCGAGACACTGGAAACCGCGCTAAGCTACTCCATAGGTTTTCGCGCGCCCAGCCAACAGGAGCTATATAGCAGCATTGCCGATCATCTCATCGACACCAACGGCGGCAACAAGCGCTATACCTCAAATCAAGAGCCGGCGAGCCCAGGCCTTTTGAGTATTGAGCAGCAACAAGGCATGTTAGCTCTGGTCTCTGAGATCTTATCTCAGCCCGATCACTACCAAACCGTACTGGGCCAAACCTTGAGCCAGAACCGCTTCGAGCTTGACCTGTGTGAGCAAGGAGATAACTACACCCTAGAAGAGGTGATGGGAGCATTAGAAGACGGCGCAACATTGCAGCGCATCGGCGGGCTTAAGGTGATTCGCCTCGAAGGCGATAAACAGACCAGACTCTTTATTAATGGCGAGATCTACGCCTTTAAAGAAGCCGATGAGTTGGATGATAAACTTATGCTGCTAGCCGATGCGTTCAGCTTCGAGGGCGAGCAGGCATTGAGTCTCTGCCAGCAGCAAGCCATTGGGCAATATTTTGTCTGGCTGCTCAACTCGGGTTATGCCTACCTAGCCTAAAAGCGCTTAGGGCATAACTGATACCCAGTAAATAATTGACAGAAAAGACCGAAAAGCCGCCTCAAATGGACGGCTTTTTTATTGCGCTAAAGGCTGTTGTGGCAAGCTTTGGCTGTTTAAAACGCCTAGCCTTCTTTCCACAATTTCTCGTCGTTTTGGATCTGATACAGACTCTCGGCGCGTGACACCAAGAGCTGGGCAAACTGCGCCTGAGTCTTGTCTTTTACGGCGCCAGATTTAATCAGGTTTTCCGCCTTAAGTTGCCACATCATAGAGAAATGGCGAATGGCTTCGCGAGCGGTGGCGGCCACCTTAACATCGACATAGTCTGAAGGCAGGTCGCCAGACATCACCCAGAAGGTCTGTGGCTTTGGCTGCTTAGACTCCATCTTCCATACCGCGAGGAAAGGCGCAAGGTAACGGCTCTCTTCGGCAATCACTTTACTTGGGATCACCCCTTTTTCTGCCAGGAAGCGATTTGCCTTCTGAAAATGCTCTTTAACCCATTGTTGTGTCAGGGCTTCTTGTTCTTCTGGAGTGAGCGTTTTGGTGTTTTCGACTGCTTGTTCCGTCATACTGCTTCCTATTGTTATAGTTATGCTGTGAAGGGCGAAATGGTGCTGGCAAGCCGCATATTGCGTGAAAACTCACACACAACTTTACGTTAACGTAAAGTGGAAAGCAAAATTGCCACGCCGATCACAATTAATACCAATCTTTGCTTTGTTGAGAGTATCGCTAAATGCTATCGTTCTGCAATAAATATAACAAGCCGTCGAAGCAGCCTCTCTGGCATTCGGCGTTTTAATTCCCAAGCGGAGAACTCATAAAGTGGCAGTATTTAATCATATCTCATTTGATGACCACGAACAGGTCGTATTTTGTCATGATAAAGAAAGTGGCTTACGTGCAATCATAGCCATCCACAACACCAACCTAGGCCCAGCTGTCGGCGGTTGTAGAATGTGGAACTATGAGTCTGATGACGAAGCGCTGACCGACGTTTTGCGTCTTTCTCGTGGCATGACCTACAAGAACGCCCTCGCCGGTCTGGCCATGGGTGGCGGTAAGTCGGTGATCATCGCCGATCCAAAAGTTGAAAACCGTGAAGCCCTGTTCCGCGCCTTCGGTCGTTGTATTCATACTCTGGGTGGCAAGTACTACTCTGCAGAAGATGTGGGCGTGTCGACCAGTGACATCATGATCGCTCACCAGGAAACCCCATACATGGCGGGTCTTGAAGGTCAGAGCGGCGACCCATCACCATTTACAGCGCTTGGCACCTACCTGGGTATCAAGGCCGCCGTTAAGCACCAGCGTGGTCTGGATAGCCTCAAGGGCCTTAAGATTGCCGTTCAGGGCGTTGGCCACGTAGGTTACTACCTATGTCGTCACCTGCACGAAGAAGGCGCCGAGTTGATCGTCACCGATATTCACCAGTCATCACTGGACAAGGTTGCCACCGAATTTGGCGCTACCGTAGTTGCTCCTCAAGATATCTACCATCAGGATGTCGATATCTATGCACCATGTGCCTTGGGTGCCACCATCAACGACACCACGATTCCGCTGCTGAAGGCCAAGATTGTCGCAGGTTGCGCCAACAACCAGCTTGCCGAACTACGCCATGGCGAGAAGCTCAAAGAGCTAGGCATCCTGTATGCGCCTGATTATGTGATCAACGCAGGTGGTATCATCAACGTCTCGTTCGAGAAAGATTATGACGCGCAGAAGTCTACCGCCAAGGTAGAAGAGATCTACAACACACTGCTGAAGATCTTCGAACTTTCTGATGCGCAAAACCGTACTACTGCCGATGTTGCCGATGAACTGGCCCGTGCCATCATCAATGGCGAAAAGTAATAGATAACGATTGCTGAATAGAAAAACCACCGACAAGTTCGGTGGTTTTTTATTGCCTGTAATTCATATCTTGCACAATGATATCCCCCTTCGACAGGCACCAAAATCCCGTAAAATTTTTCTGCTTAGATTTTTCTTTTACCGCCAAAGAGATAATTTTCAGACACAGATTTTTCACAGAGGCGTACTGGAAAATGTCATATTCCTCTGCTTGACTTAGAGGCTCATCATCTTCGCTAGGATTGCATTATGATTAGTTTCAAGTACCACTTTAATCAGGATTTGGTGGAGTTACAGGCCAGTAACTGGATAGGCCTTGAGCAGGTATTTGTTAACGGCAAGCGGGTGTCGCGTAAGCTTAATTTCGGCCCCAAGAGCGAACATGAGGTGAAACTGAACAGTGGCGTACCCTGTAAGTTTCAACTGTTAATCGATCCCAACAGCGAGCAGATGATCTGCCGCATCTACAAGCAAAACCGCCTGATCACCAGCATCAAACAGGGAAAGGAAAACCTGATGCAAAGTCGTATGCTGTTGCAATCTGTCATCATAGTCATGGCCGTATCTAGCCTAGGCATGCTATTGGCGGTGTGACCCCAAGTAACAATATTATTCGGCGCCTACAGCATCCGGAACACACTAACATGCGCTTGCATAGATAAACTGATTCGGGCCCACGGATAATGATTCAAGCCCACGGAGAATGATAAGTCACCCTTGACGCTCACGACACAAAGGCATAGCTCACCTGCTTACTAACTAAGTGCCTGGCTATCCTTCACTGCACAGGCTCCCTGGGAGCTCTGATAATCGATTATTGCCGCCTCTCAGCGAGTGACCACTAAATCCTGTTGCATTTGCCTATAATTCGCCTGTACGCTCCTTGAAATAGTGCCGTCGCATGCAAGCCCTAAGTGAGTCAAAGCCATCTCACCTTGAGATGTCGATACCAGCGAACAGACTCACCACCAATACCACAATTACTAAAGGTTTCGGCGCTTTACCATGTGTTGCAATGAGTGGAGTGAGATATTAGGCCCTAGGATAGGCCATTGATCTTATTGAGGAGGTAGATAAATTGCTGGGATTCGTCTTCAGACAGATTACCGAGAAACTGCTCGTTGACCCGTTCGGCCTCGCAGATAAGATCTTGCTCTAATGCCTTGGCACTGTCTGTAAGGAAAATTTTAAAGGCGCGACGATTGTCCGCCTCCTGATGACGGGTGATATAGCCCTGTACCTGCAACTGATCCAACAGGCGGGTCATGGTGTAATTAGCCACATCACAGCGCTTGGACAACTCGGTCTGGGTGATCCCCTCCTCCTGCCATAGGGCAAACAGGACAGGCCAGAGTTTAATGTCCAGCTCATAGCGCTTTAGCCTCTCATCCAAGGCCTTTTGAAGCTCGATATTAAGATGAGATACCAGGTATCCCAAGCTTTCATAGTGTTTCAATCAGCACCTCCAGATACAGCGGTCATGCATTAATACTAACATCTGGTCCTAAAGAAACTAGGGCTTGGCTTACGCTAATTCGTAACGAAAAACCAATTGTCTTATCTTAGAAAGGGTTAAGCATTACTTAACGTCGCCCTCTGGATTAAGCAGGTATTGCTCGATAAAGCGATAATAACAGGCTCTTCCAAGTTTAGCCGATAATCCCCTCCCTAAGGAGACAGATATTGCCGCCTCGTCCACCACAAAGGCATCACGCCCGGCCAGCTGGAACTGAGTGCCGATAGAGCTGATCAGGATAAAATTCCCATCTTGTGTCTCTTCATAATCATTGATAATAAAGGGAAACTCGGCGACGTCCACCCTCACCTTCTCAACCGGGGTCATCAACAGATATCCCTCAGGCGTTAGATGTAAAATGGTGGCAAACAGGCGACAAAATTTATCGGGCAGCGGCTCATTTCGGTAAAACCAACACCCCTGGCTATCGATATGAAACAGGGGGGCCTCATCACACAGGGGAACACCCTGCGTGAATTGCTGCAACGCCGAATCCGGCTGGTTATTAGCCATGGTCGATAAGACCCAGTAGCGCCTGCACCGGATGCTTAGGCTTGAAGCCACCGAAGCGTTTTACCTGACTACGACAAGAGTAACCCGAGATTAATATCTGCTCCTTGGGCATCGACGCTATGGCCTTCTCCCAAGACATCTCATACAGGGCCTTGGAGCGCTTAAGATTGTCGCTCTCATGGCCATAGGTGCCCGCCATGCCGCAACAGCCCAGACTGACGGTACTTAGCTCGGCGCCAAATGCGCTGAAGATCGCCTGCCACTCTTTAGCCGTATTGGGTTTGGCCGTCGATTCGGTGCAGTGGCTGAACCAGGTAAACTGCTTAGTCGACTCTTTCGCCTCACCCAAAGGAGCCTTGGCGTCAATCACCTTAAGCAGCCACTCATTGGCCAGCAGCACGTTAAAATCGCCACGACGCTCGCCCAGGATCTCTTTATATTCATCGCGATAACAGAGCACCATTGCAGGATCCACCCCGACCATAGGCATGCCCAGGGCGTGCACCTGATTTAAGAAATCGGCGCTGGACTGAGCCGTCTTGGCAAATTTATCCAGGAAGCCCTTAATATGAATCGGCTTACCATTTGGCTTAAAGGGCAGTAACACGGGCTTAAGGCCCAGCTTTTCGATCAATTTGATGAAGTGATAAACCGTCTCGGCCTCGTAGAAGCTGTTGAAGGGATCCTGTACCACGAGCACATATTGGTCGCGCTCGGCTTGTGGGATCTGTTGCAGCGCATTCAGATCATAGCCACGACAGGCATGATTCTCCAGACGCTGCTTGAGCGTCGGCACCGACAGCGCAGGCGCATCCACGTAGCCGATAGATTGCTTTATCACCCACTGACTCAGCTTGTTCTGTGAGGCAAAATTAGTCACCTGGGGCATCTTGGCCATCAGGGGCAGACTCTGCTCGATACCCGCGACCAGGTAATCTTTCACCGGACGCAGATAACGCTGGTAATAGATGTTAAAGAACTGCGCCCTAAACTTGGGCACGTCCACCTTCACCGGGCACTGCGACGAGCAGGCCTTACAGGCCAGACAACCCTTTAATGACTCCATCACCTCGTGGGAGTAATCATACTCGCGCTCTTTCTTCAGGGTGTTCTGGGTGCGCTGCAACCAGCCAAGGGGCTTGGCCTTCGCCAAGGCCTCGACATCGACCCCTTCGGCCTCCAAGAGACGCAGCCATTCGCGCATCAAACCTGCGCGTCCCTTGGGCGACTGCACTCTGTCTCCGGTCACCTTGAAGGAGGGACACATAGGCGAATAGGCACTGTAGTTAAAACAGAGGCCATTACCGTTACAGTTCATCACATCGGGGAAAGCCTCACGGGTTGTAACCGGGATCTGCCGATCAAAAGCGCCGCGCTTAACGCTGTCGACGTTATAGAGCAGCGGACCACTGCCTTTGGGCGCCACCAGCTTACCCGGATTAAGCTTGTTATGCGGATCGAAATAACCTTTCACCTCTTCGAGCAGACCAAACAGGGTTTCGCCGAAGACCGACGGGCCATATTCGCCTCGCACCCCTTTACCATGCTCACCCCACATCAGGCCGCCATACTTGAGGGTCAAGGCCGCCACCTGATCCGATACCGTCTTGAGCAGTCGCTCATCCTGCGGGTCGCACATATCCAGCGCCGGGCGCACATGTAAAACACCTGCATCCACATGGCCGAACATGCCATACTGCAGCTGATGACTGTCGAGCAGTTCCCTGAACTCCATGATAAAATCCGCCAGCTTCTCTGGCGGCACCGCGGTATCTTCGGCAAAGGCGATAGGCTTACGGCTTCCCTTGGTCGCGCCCAGCAGTCCCACCGCCTTCTTACGCATGGCGTAGATGGTGTTGATGCTCGCCTTATCGGCGGTAACCTGATAACCCAGCAGGCCAGCCTGGTTGTCCGCTAGCTGAGTATCTAGCATCGCCTGCAGCTGCTTAACCTTCCCTTCGACCTCCTCTGGTTCACCGGCAAACTCCACCATGTTAAGGCCATCGATTGAGGCACCTGGCACCTCTTCGATCAGCGATGACACCGAATGCCAGATGATATCCTGCTTGGCCAGATTCAGTACCTTGGAATCCACGGTTTCTACCACTGTCGCCTTGGCCTTAACCAAGTCCGGGGCATGGCGCAGCGCAGACTGGAAAGAGTCATACTTGATGTTGACCATCATGCGGGTGTTAGGCAGTGGCGTAATGTCCAGCTTGGCCTCGGTGATCACCGCCAAAGTGCCTTCAGAGCCGGTGAGGATACGCGACAGGTTGAACTCATCGAATGCCGCGTTCCAGACGTTTTTCAGGTCATAACCGGTCAAGAAACGATTGAGTTTGGGAAAACGCTTCTCCACCTCGTCGCGGTGGGTTCGGGTCATGGCTGCAATATCACGTTGCAGCGCCTCCCCTAAACTGGGCGATTCGAGCGCGTCGAGCGCCTCAAGCGATTGCAGGTCTAGTGGCTTGGTTTCCAATACACTGCCATCATGCAGCACGCTGGTCAGCTCGAGCACGTGATCCGACGTCTTGCCATACACCAGCGAGCCTGCGCCCGAGGCGTCGGTGTTGATCATGCCGCCCATGGTCGCACGGTTAGAAGTTGAGAGATCCGGACTAAAGAAGAAGCCATGGGGGCGCAGCGCATCGTTTAGCGCATCCTTGACCACCCCAGCCTGCACCCTCACCCAGCGCTCTTTCTCGTTAATCTCGATCACCTGATTGAAGTAACGGGACAGATCTAAGACCAAACCATGGGTCAGCGCCTGACCGTTAGTGCCGGTACCGCCACCACGCGCACTGAAGACCACCTTATCAAACTCTGGCTTGGTCGCCAGGGTCATGATCAGCCTGACATCGGCCTGAGTCTTAGGATATAGGACCGCCTGTGGCAGAAACTGGTACACAGAGTTATCCGTTGCCTGGGCGAGACGCGCACTGTAACGCTTATCTATGTCGCCACAATAATTGCTCTGAGCAAGGGCGTCGAGATACGCCAAGTAAACAGGCTCTAGGGTCTGTTGATGGGATAACTTTGGGAGCATGATGACTTCTTTTCAATTGATGTTTATTAAAATAATGTTGCCATTATAAACAAAAAAAAGCCGCTAAAAAGCGGCTTTCGTCAATTAGCTTATTCTATCTAAAGAATAATTAGGCGTGAGCTTCACCCAGGTATAACCAGGTATCAATCACTGTATCTGGGTTAAGCGATACTGTGTCGATGCCCTGCTCTACCAACCAAGCAGCGAAGTCGGCGTGGTCCGAAGGACCCTGACCACAGATGCCCACGTAAGCGCCTTTCGCCTTAGCGGCCTTGATAGCCATCGCCAGCAGGGCTTTAACGGCTTCGTTACGCTCGTCGAATAGGTGGCTGATGATGCCTGAATCACGGTCAAGACCTAGGGTTAGCTGGGTCAAGTCGTTCGAACCGATTGAGAAACCATCGAAGATCTCGAGGAACTGGTCGGCTAGCAGGGCGTTAGAAGGCAGCTCACACATCATGATGACGCGCAGACCATCTTTACCACGCTCCAAGCCTTGCTCTTTTAGCAGCTCGATAACCTGACGGCCTTCTTCAAGCGTACGAACGAATGGGATCATGATCTCTACATTCGTCAGGCCCATCTCGTTGCGTACACGCTTGATCGCTTCACACTCAAGGGCGAAACAGTCACGGAACGACTCAGAGATATAACGGCTCGCACCACGGAAGCCCAGCATTGGGTTTTCTTCTTCTGGCTCGTAACGGTCACCACCGACCAGGTTAGCGTACTCGTTAGACTTGAAGTCTGACATACGTACGATAACTTTCTTCGGATGGAAGGCCGATGCGATAGTCGCGATACCTTCAACCAGACGCGCCACATAGTATTCTACTGGTGACTCGTAACCGGCGATCATCTCATGGATCTCTTGCTGCAGCTCGGCGCTTTGGTCGTTAAACTCAAGCAGTGCCTTAGGGTGAATACCGATCATACGGTTGATGATGAACTCAAGACGCGCAAGGCCCACACCTTCGTTAGGCAGGCGAGCAAAGTCGAACGCTCGGTCTGGGTTACCCACGTTCATCATGATCTTCATCGGCAGTTCAGGCATGGCATCGACGCGAGATGACATGACGTCAAACTCTTGAATACCTTCGTAGATGTAACCTGTGTCGCCTTCGGCGCAAGAAACAGTCACTTCCTGACCATGCTTGATCTTGTCGGTGATGTCACCACAACCAACGACTGCTGGTACACCAAGTTCACGGGCGATGATCGCCGCGTGACAAGTACGGCCACCACGGTTAGTGACGATAGCGCTGGCGCGCTTCATGATTGGCTCCCAATCTGGGTCAGTCATGTCGGTAACCAGTACGTCACCTTCTTGGATCTGGTCCATATCTTCGATAGAGGCCAGTACCTTAGCGGTACCGTTACCAATCTTGTGACCGATAGCACGACCTTCGCCAATCACTTCGCTCTTGGTCTTAAGGTGGAAACGTTCGATTAGCTGCACGTCTTCACGTGAACGTACGGTTTCTGGACGCGCCTGTACGATGTACAGCTTGCCATCGTTACCATCTTTGGCCCACTCGATGTCCATTGGACGACCATAGTGTTTCTCGATGATCATGGCCTGCTTAGCCAGCTCCATCACCTCTTCATCGCTGATAGAGAATTGACGACGAGTCTCGGCTGGCACATCTTCAATCTTCACCTGCTTACCATGGCTCAGGTCATCAGAGTAAACCATCTGAATCAACTTGCTGCCGATGTTGCGGCGAACAACCGCCTTGTGACCGGCTGTCAGGCTTGGCTTATGAACATAGAACTCATCCGGGTTCACCGCGCCTTGTACAACCATCTCACCCAGGCCAAATGAAGAGGTCACGAAGACCACATCGTTGTTGCCTGATTCTGTATCCATGGTGAACATCACACCTGAAGCGGCGGCGTCTGAACGAACCATACGCTGTACGCCAGCAGAAAGTGCAACGCCTTTGTGGTCATAACCTTGGTGTACACGGTATGAGATAGCTCGGTCGTTAAAGAGTGAGGCGAATACATGCTTGATGGCAACCAGTACCGCGTCGAAGCCTTTAACGTTCAGGAAGGTTTCCTGTTGGCCGGCAAATGATGCATCTGGCATATCTTCGGCGGTCGCTGAAGAACGCACGGCGAACGATGCATCGCTAGTTTCTGAGGCAAGCTTGTCGTACGACTCGCGTACAACCTGCTCAAATTCGCTATGGAATGGGGTATCGATAACCCACTGTCGGATCTGTGCACCTGCGGTCGCGAGTGCATTCACGTCATCGACGTCTAGAGCTTCTAGCGTCTCGTATATCTTCTGGTTAAGTCCGCTTTGTTCAAGAAATTCATTGAACGCAAAAGAAGTGGTCGCAAAGCCACCAGGCACTTGAACACCTGCATTAGCTAGATTGCTGATCATCTCCCCAAGAGAGGCATTTTTACCGCCTACCTTGTTGACGTCACCCATGCCTAATTCTTGATACCAGAGTACATATTGCTGCACAGTTCTATCTCCGCAAGTTTATTTCAGTGTGGCCCCTTCACACGAGGGCAGCGGCATTTTACACTCCACAGCAAGACGCGTAAATCTATAATTTTATTTGTAATTTTATTACTACAAGAGGTCAAAATGTCACGTAAAGTCTTTTATATCTCAGATGGGACGGCGATCACGGCCGAGGTTTTTGGCCATGCGGTACTGTCTCAATTTCCAGTTGAGTTTGAAGCACTTACTATTCCATTTGTCGAGACAACCCAGAAAGCCGAGACGGTAAAAGCACAAATTAATGATTGTTTTATTACAACAGGCGAACGACCACTTGTGTTCCATTCCATCGTAAAAGCCGAGATTCGAGACATCATCTATAGCAGTGAGTGCATCGACTACGACTTCTTGAACACCTTCGTCGCCCCGCTGGAAGATCAATTGGGCGTCAAGGCGGTCCCGGTTACCCACAGAACCCACGGCAAGGCCAATCACAGTTATGAGGCGCGTATCGACGCCATCAATTATGCCATGGAGAACGACGACGGCCAGACCCTGAAACATATCGACAAGGCCGACATAGTGCTGCTGGGCGTGTCCCGTTGCGGCAAGACCCCCAGCAGCCTCTATCTGTCGATGCAGTTTGGTATCAAGGCTGCCAACTATCCTTTTATCGAAGATGACATGGACAACCTTAAGCTGCCCGAAGTACTCAAGAGAAATAAACACAAGCTGTTTGGCCTGACTATCGATCCGGTGCGCCTGCATGAGATCCGCCAGAGCCGCATGGAGAACAGTCGCTACTCTTCACTTAGACAGTGCCGTATCGAGGTGAAAGAGGTAGAGATGATGTATAAGCGCGAGCGCATTCCTTTTGTTAACACCACCAATCATTCGGTGGAAGAGATTGCCACCAAGATCCTGGATGTTACCGGCCTAGAACGTCATATGTTCTAAACAGACGGCCATAAAGGGCAAGCGAAAGGCCCCAAATGGCAAGCTAACTGCACAGATGTAGACAAATACTGGAAATTTTCATCTGTTTACCCCTGTGCAGCTAGCAACTATTCGTTATAATCCGAGGCAATCAGGCGAAAGCCAAGACAAACGCTCGGTATATTGAATGACCATTAAAACAGACGAACTACGCACCACATTACTATGTAAGGCCATTTCACCTGCTAAACTCGCATCTGAATACCCGCTTACTCAAGACGCCGCCGACTACCTGGTTCAACAGAGACGTGAAGTTGAAGCCGTTCTCACCGGTGAAGACAAACGTCTTCTGGTGATCATCGGTCCCTGCTCTATCCACGACACTCAGGCCGCCATCGACTATGCCAAGCGGCTGGCCGTGCTGCATAAAGAGCTTAAAGACTCACTCTGCATCCTGATGCGCGTCTATTTCGAGAAACCCCGTACCACTGTCGGTTGGAAGGGGCTAATTTCCGATCCGGATCTCGACGGTAGCTTCAATGCCAACAAAGGCCTACGCCTGGCTCGTCACCTGCTGCAAGAGATCACCGAGCTTAATCTGCCTATCGCCACCGAATTTTTGGATATGGTCAACGGTCAGTATATTGCCGACCTCATCACCTGGGGCGCGGTTGGCGCTCGCACCACAGAGAGTCAGATCCACCGTGAGATGGCCTCGGCGCTCTCCTGTCCGGTCGGCTTTAAGAACGGCACCGACGGCAACATCAACATCGCCATCGATGCGGTGCGTGCCGCCAAAGAGCCACACATCTTCTACTCGCCCGATAAAGATGGCGCCATGGCCGTTTACCGCACCAGTGGTAACCCTTATGGCCACATCATTTTACGCGGCGGTAAGCAGCCTAACTACCATGAGGCCGATATTCAGGCCGCGGCGCAGAAGCTAAAAGAGGTGGGCCTGTCTCACCGTATGGTAGTGGACTTTAGCCACGGTAACAGCCAGAAACAGCATAAGCGTCAGCTCGAGGTCGCCAAAGATATCATGGCGCAGGTAGCCTCAGGTTCGACGGCAATCGCCGGCATCATGGCCGAGAGCTTTATCGAAGAAGGCAACCAAAAGGTGGTGGCGGGTGAGCCGCTCACCTATGGTAAGAGCATCACGGATGCCTGCCTCGACTGGGCCGACTCAGAGCAGCTGCTAAGGGATCTTGCCAAGGCTTCTAAGGCCCGCATGGCAAAACTTGGCTAAGCGAATTGAGTACGCGATAAAAAGGCTTCCCCGTGAAGCCTTTTTTATTGCCATGAAAGGCGCCACATTACCAGGTTACAGCGCTGTCATTTAACCGCGATTGTCAGTATAATCCGCCGGTTTTTTTCAATGCATAACCTTAAGGTTGCCGTATGCCCCTAACCGATACAGAAACTCAGTATTCTGAGGCGATTCGCGCCCGCATCGCACAGTCAGAAGCCCGAGTGATCAAAGCGATATTTCCCTCTATCACCAACCACCACAATACGCTCTTTGGTGGCGAGGCGCTGGCCTGGATGGATGAGACCGCCTTTATCGCCGCCACGCGCTTCTGCCGTAAGACCCTAGTGACCGTCAGCTCAGACCGTATCGACTTCAATAAGTCGATTCCTGCCGGCACCCTGGCTGAGATCATCGCCAACGTTATCTATGTGGGAAATACCTCCCTCAAGGTTGAGGTCAATATTTTCGTGGAAGATATGTACCAGGATCATCGCGAGCACGCCATTCGTGGCGTCTTTACCTTTGTGGCCCTGGATGACGAGCGTAAACCCACTAAGGTGTGGAGCGAAGGCTAGCCTCCAAAGTGCTTTGTGTCGGTGGGCCAATGCCTGCCGACCTAGCTGTAAAACCTCTCAGGCTTCACGGCCCCAGCTCCAATTCTTCTGCTCCAGCTCCTGTTTCGCTTCTACCTCACCCTTTTTCTACCTCACCCTTTTTCTACCTCACCCTTTTTCGACTTCGCCTTTCTATTTCTCGAACGCCCAAATCATTGGCACGCCCGCATCCATACTAGACTTAAGTCTAATAATTGCTTGTAAAAACGAAAAAATCCCGCTGCCCAGGTACAAAAGCATTAGAATACTGAGTCATTTATCTGTTACATTGACTTTACCTTCAAGTGCAACAAAGATAATCAAAAAGCAATGAAGCTAGAAAATTTGCACATCATCATCGCCGATGATCACCCGTTATTTAGAAATGCGCTGCGCCAAGCACTGAGCGGCGCATTTGCCGACACCCAATGGTTTGAAGCCGATAGTGCCGAAGCCCTACAAAGCCTATTGGAACAGGGCGACACCGCCTATGACTTAGTACTGTTAGACCTGCAGATGCCGGGCTCCCATGGCTATTCCACACTGATCCACCTAAGAACTCATTTCCCCGAGCTGCCTGTTGTGGTGATATCCGCCCATGAAGATGCCATGACCATCAGCCGCGCCGTCCACTATGGCAGCGCCGGATTTATTCCAAAATCCGCCTCTATGGACACCCTCTCTGAGGCCCTCACCTCAGTGCTCTATGGCGATATCTGGCTGCCGAGCAACATCGAATTGCAAGAGATAAACGAAGATGCCACGGATCAGATGGCGGCCAAGCTCGCCGATCTCACGCCGCAGCAGTATAAGGTGCTACAGATGTTTGCCGAAGGTCTGCTCAACAAGCAGATCGCCTACGACCTGGGCGTCTCCGAGGCGACCATCAAGGCCCACGCCACCGCCATCTTTAGAAAACTTGGGGTAAGAAATCGCACCCAGGCGGTGATCGCCCTGCAGCAGCTAGAGATGGAAAAAGTCGAGCTTTAACCTAGGTGGAAGATCCTAGGATCTTCCCTTGGCTCCCTGCCAATTTGTCAGCGCAAAAAGATCTCAGCCAAAAGACACCCCCATTCCGCAAGATAACATAAGCGCCTAAGGCGAATAACCGAATCTGTTGCTAGCATTCGACAGCACCTTTCGACGGCATTCCACTCGAGATTGAAAGCATTCAAGATTGATAGCAGCGAATAAAGTTATCTACGGCATGCTCTGCGTAAATTTTTATTTCATCAGATGTAAGAATTTTTCCACCGTATAAGGCTTCGAAATGACGATTTCCCTTTAATGCACCAAGAAATTGTTCACTCGCTATGGCTAAATCTGTGATGACGAGTTTGTCCATCGCTTGTCGATGCATCAAATAATCCTGTAATGCCTGTTGAGAATGGCCTGAACTTCGCTCAAGAAAAAATGCCACTAGTTCCGGTGCGCTTTTTGTCTGCGTCATCAGTAAGCGCGCCAACTTCAAGAGCTCAGAGTGATAGATAAACGCCATATATTTCAACGCGAAAGACATTAACTCTTCCCTAAATGCTCTATCGGCATCTACGTCTATGCTTAACCCCAGTTGCAGGCGTTCGGTCAGCTCAACAACCACGGCTTTTAACAGGCCTTGCTTATCATTAAAGTAGTTATACAAGGTAAGCTTTGAGCCACCACAATGCTCTATCAGTTGATCTAGGCTGGTGCCTTCATAGCCCTGCTCTAAAAAGAGTTCTGCGGCTACCTGCAAATACTTCTGCCGCTTTTTCAAACTCGATGGTCGCATAGATGCCTCCTCTAACTTTTGATACCCCATAGTACACTTTTTTATAGGATAAGGTTGCATCCTTTTCGAACGACAGATATGATACTGAACGGTACAGTATTATATCTATGGTCGTCATCATGAAACAACTCCTTCGCAAAGCACAGAGCAGTAAAATCAAAAAAACATTAATTATCAGCACCATGATGTTATTTGCTTCCCTGTTTTATTATTACCAGTTCCCAAAAGCAGGCTTGATTAGCACAGATAACGCCTATGTTCAGGGGGAAATTTCGCAAGTGAGTGCCGAGGTATCGGGCATTATTAATCACGTCTACATAACCGATAACCAATATGTAGAAGCGGGTGAACTGCTGGCACAAATTGACGACAGAGATTATCTGGCGCAATACAATCAAGCCAAGGCAGGACTGTCCATGGCGCAGGCGGCAATTGCCAATATAGATGAACGTATAACGCTACAACAGATATCGATAAAACAGGTATCGACTCAGATAGACTCGACTATGGCCGATGCGGTATTTCATCGGGCAGAATGGGATCGACTGCAAAACCTGTTAGATAAGGAACTCATTTCTCAATCACAGTTTGAAGCGCAAACCAATAAGAACAATCAGGCGAAAGCCAAACTGGCGGCAAGTCAGTTGCAGTTGAGTTCAGCCAAGCAGCAACTCAATACCCTCAGGAGTGACAAGGCTCGTTTGGTTGCCCAAGCCGAGCAGGCCAGCGCCTTGCTGGCACTCGCCAAACTAAGGTTAGAAAATACACAGGTCAGAGCCCCAATTGCCGGCATCATAGGTAATCGTGCCCTGCGCGCCGGGCGCTTTGCCAGTAAAGGGGCCCCCCTGCTGGCTATCGTTCCTGTCGAAGCTATCTGGATAGAGGCTAACTATAAGGAAACCCAGATCACCGATATACTGCCGGGCCAGCTTGTGGAGGTGACGCTCGACAGCTTTCCCGAACAACACCTGGAAGGACGGGTATTGAGCATTGCGCCGGCGACAGGAGCACAATTTGGTTTACTGCCACCGGACAATGCCACGGGCAACTTCGTCAAGATAGTACAACGCGTTCCCATAAAAATTACCTTCGAGATCCCAGAGGCATTGCGGGGCCGTATAGTGCCGGGTCTCTCGGCAGAAGTGACGATAAATACCAAGCATCTCGACGGTAAGCCCTCATGAATAAACCCTTTATTACGATTCTGCTCTTAGCACTACTGGCGATTTTTCCCCAGAGTGTAACCAGTCAAATCTATAGCAACAGCGCCAGCCAGATAGCGGCGAGTATCGGCCTGTCGCTGGATGAAGCCAGCTGGTTTAACACACTCAATACCTTTGGTTTGCTGATAGCGCTTCCACTCGGTGCCTGGCTGGCTCGTCGTTTCGGCTATCGCCAGCTATTTCGCATCGGCGCGGTGCTAGGCCTAATCAGCACGCTCGTCAGCAGCCTAAGCATGCAGGCTGCCCCTCAGATGTTAAGTTGGTTTGGCCACGGCGTCTCGGCGAGCTTTCTCGTGCTGTTCGCCCACGCCATCATCTTAAAGAATCTCAGCTTCAGGGCTATCGCCTTGGCCGAGAGCCTGGTACTACTGTTGGCGGTATTAATTCCGCTGGGTATCTACCCATACCTGCTGTCTACCCTGGCAGAGAACAATCTGTGGCGGTGGGCTTTTTCACTACAGCTAGTGCCCTTCTTACTCATGCTCGGCTGGGCTCGGTATGGTCACTGGCCCCATCAGGAAGAGACACAGGAGATCGGCTTTAACTGGTTACAAGCCCTGTTGCTGACGATCGCTAGCTGTGGCATTGCCTACATACTGCTGCGGGGCGAACGCTTTGACTGGTTTGAGGCGCCTAGCATGGTCTGGATCGCGCTGCTCACCGCCTCGGCGATAGCGCTATTAGGCTTAGCAATAAGAAACCGCTGGGGACCTGGCCAATATCTAGACGCAAGTGTCTTGGCCAGCCGTATCGGCAAGCTGAGCATGTTACAAGCCGCCGTCGCGGGGTTTGTCGTATTAGCCATCTCCATGCTCACCTCTGTATATATGACGAAGATAATGCAATACAGCGCCGCTAACGCAGGCTATATCAACCTCATCGGCTTTATCGGTATGCTGGCCGGCCTTGGTATTGCATTCTTTGCCACCAGCAACCCCGACCGTGATCCCTTCAAAGTCGTCCCCATAGGGATCGTCATGATGATGGGGACCTGTATATGGCTAACGGGAAGCAATGCCTTTATAGGCCAAGCATACCTTTGGCCTGCAATATTACTTAAAGGCTTCGCCATTGGACTGCTAAACATCACGCTGACCATACATATTCTGCGTAGTTTACCTAGGCAGCACCTGCTCGAAACGATCGCCTGGTTCTATCTATTTCGTAATCTAGGGTCACTGTCTGCCATAGGCGAGTTTTCTCGTTTCATGACGATAGAAACCAGCAACGCCATGCAAAAGTTAGCCGAAAACTATGACCCTCTAAACGAGACATTCATCCACCACCAACAGCTGATCACTGCCAGCCTACAGCAGTCGACGCTGGCGCCGACGCCCGAGCGCTCGGCCCTGCTGTTGATGAGCCAACTTAAGACGCAAGCACTTTCTGTGGCCGGAGTGAACAACTATCAATGGTTAATCGCTACCACGCTGGTCATCATACCCAGCATGGTACTCACCATGAAATGGGCTAACCGCGCCACGACTTAACCTTGGAAGTACTTGGCATGAAACCTGAGGTGGTCTTCGATAAAGCTGGCGATAAAGTAATAGCTGTGATCATAGCCTTCCTGCATGCGCAGGATCAGGGGATACGCCTTCTCCTTAGCGACCGCAACCAAGGCTTCTGGCCTTAACTGCTCCTCGAGGAAATTGTCACTGCTACCTTGATCGATGAAGATCGGTAGATCGCAACTGGCTTGCTTCATCAACTCACAGGCGTCATAGGCCGACCATTCGTCACGGTTCTTACCTAAGTACTGACTAAAGGCCTTCTGCCCCCATGGACAGTTAATGGGGTTTACGATTGGGCTAAAGGCCGAAATAGACGTGTAACGTTCTGGATGCTTAAGGCCTATGGTCAGGGCGCCATGGCCGCCCATGGAGTGGCCCGCTAGCGCTCGCGCCTGGGTCACAGGAAAATGCGCTTCGATAAGCTCGGGCAACTCCTTCACCACATAGTCGTACATCTGATAATGGGCCTGCCAGGGTGCTTGCGTCGCATTGAGATAAAATCCGGCGCCTTGGCCCAGATCATAGCTGGCATCATCGGCCACCTCCATCCCTCTTGGGCTGGTATCGGGCGCGACAATCGCCATGCCAAGCTCTGCCGCAATACGCATGGCGCCGGCTTTTTGCATGAAATTTTCATCCGTGCAGGTCAGACCCGACAGCCAGTAAAGCACTGGCACCTTCTGTTCGCTGGCCTGGGGCGGCAGATAGATAGCAAAGCGCATGGCGCAATCTAGTACGCCAGACCGGTGCTGATACTGTTTATGCCAACCACCGAAACACTTGTTGCTGCTGATATTTTCTATGGTCATACTCTCATCCCTAAAGGGCACAGACGCTAGCGTCTGTGCCCTGTCTAAACCAACTAATGTTATCGATTGAAATGCACTACAGAACGGATACTCTTACCCTCATGCATAAGCTCGAAGGCGGTGTTGATCTCCTCCAGCGCCATGGTGTGGGTAATAAAGTCGCTGAGCTTAAACTCGCCGCGCAGATACCTCTCCACAATTTCAGGCAGTTCTGAGCGTCCTTTTACGCCGCCAAAGGCGCTGCCACGCCAGACTCGGCCGGTAACCAGCTGGAAGGGACGAGTCGAGATCTCCTGGCCTGCTCCGGCAACGCCTATGATCACAGACTCACCCCAGCCTTTATGGCAACACTCGAGCGCCGAGCGCATCACGTCCACATTACCGATACACTCGAAAGAGTAATCCACGCCGCCGTCGGTCAACTCGACAATCACTTCCTGAATAGGCTTGTCATAGTTTTTAGGATTAATGCAATCTGTCGCACCTAGCTGACGGGCCAGTTCAAACTTGCTATCGTTGATATCGATGGCGATGATACGACTCGCTCCCGCCATGGTCGCGCCTATGATGGCTGACAGGCCTATGCCACCTATGCCGAAGATGGCGACACTCGCTCCCGGCTCAACCTTGGCCGTATTGAGCACTGCGCCCATGCCAGTGGTCACGCCGCAGCCCAGCAGACACACCTCTTCCAGTGGCGCCTCTGGGTTTACCTTAGCCAGCGAGATCTCTGGCAGCACAGTATATTCAGAGAAGGTCGAGCAGCCCATGTAGTGGAAGATTGGCTGACCGTCCTTAAAGAAACGTGTGGTGCCATCTGGCATCAAGCCCTTACCCTGGGTCTCACGGATCTTCTGACACAGATTAGTCTTACCCGACTTACAGAACTTACACTCGCCACACTCTGGGGTGTACAACGGGATCACGTGATCCCCTACCGCCACACTCGTCACCCCTTCACCCACGGCCTCGACGATACCGCCGCCTTCATGGCCCAAAATTGCCGGGAAGACGCCTTCAGGATCGTCACCAGAGAGGGTAAAGGCATCGGTATGGCAGACGCCGGTGGCCACTATCTTCACCAAGACCTCACCGGCCTTGGGATACATCACATCCACCTCTTCTACCGATAGCGGCTGGCCCGGTCCCCAGGCGATGGCGGCCTTAGATTTAATAAACTTGTCTGTCATCTCGCTTACTCCAATTAGTGTCTGTATCTGTGTATCTGTCTGCCCACTTCAATGTAGTCGCTGACCATTACCTTGTCTCGCCAGCAGTTACATCACGGGGGATTTGATCATTTGAGTCCATTTTATTTATTTCACACAAGATGATAATCTCTATTTTTTACAAATGATTTTTACCATATCGTAATAATGGGTTTTAACCGTGCATGAGTGGGAAGGGGTAAGCGAGTTTGTCGCGGTGGCGGAGACCGAGAGTTTTACTCAGGCTAGCAAGCGCTTAGGGATCTCCACCGCCCAGGTGAGTCGCCAGGTAGGTTCGCTGGAACAAAGACTAGATACCAAGCTGCTGTATCGCACCACACGTAAGGTCTCTCTGACAGAAGAGGGTCACCTCTACTACCGACACTGTCGTCAGGTTCTCGATGGCTTGGAAGAGGCAGAGCGCGCCCTGAGTAGCCTAAGGGGCTTGCCCCAGGGGGTACTGAGGATGACGGCGCCCGTGGCCTATGGCGAAAAGTACATCATGCCTATCGTTAACGACTTCCTGCTCGCCTACCCCAACGTCGAGGTCGATATCACCCTCACCAACCGTCAGGTGAGGCTGGTGGATGCGGGCATAGATCTGGCCATTCGCATCGGCAAGCTGGCCGATTCCAGCCTGATCGCCAAACGCGTCAGCCAACGCATCAACTATGTCTGCGCATCGCCCGATTATCTCAAGCGCTTCGGTGAGCCCCATAGCCTATCCGAACTCAGTCAACACAACTGCCTTATCGGCAACCATGACTACTGGCGTTTCATCGAGCAGGGCCGCGAGCGTCAGCTAAAGATAAAGGGCAATCTCAGGTGCAATACCGGCCACGGTCTGAGAGACGCGGCGCTTAAGGGGCTAGGGCTGGTGCAGCTGCCCAACTATTATATCGGTCAGGATCTTAAAGCCGGGCTCCTGGTGTCTGTGCTCAACGCTTATCAGGAACCTAACGAAGGTGTCTGGGCACTCTATCCACAGAACCGCCACCTCTCGCCCAAGGTAAAATTGATGGTGGAGTTTCTCGGCCGCGCCCTGCCCTGAGTCTGCACTTTTTTAAGAGCATAAAAAACGCCCCTCCATCTGATATGAAGGTGCGTTTAGCTTGTTACAGCACTTAATTGAACTAACTTAGCGTCTAAAGTTAACGTCTTAAGTTAACATCTAAAGTTAACGTCTAGGCGGCGATCAGGTGCTGGCGTCGAGCAGGCGCTGATAGAGGGCATCTTTCAACTCGGCTCTATCGTGCTTAAGCTGATGCATGGCGCTATCATCAATAGGCGCATCGTTAAGCTCTAAGGTTCGGATCTCTTTGTCTAACGCACTGTACTTCTTGTTGTCTTGCGCGAATCCATCGTCGGATTCGGTGAGCTTGAGGATCAGGTCTTGATAATCTGGAAAATCGTTAATGAGCGAGTGGTTTTCACCTAGCATAAGGCCCCCTTTACTTGAGCAGATAAATGGATCAAATTTATGCCTTGTTCATAAATGTAGCACGCCATCATGGCACCGGTCAGCATCCACCTCACAAAATACTGCAAAGAGTTGATAATTTACGTTTTACCACCCGTTTGGTGAGCTTTTCACCTCATGTTAACTAGGGCCTGTTGATCTTTTGAGAACAAGTTTTGTTCTAATTGAGCACGTTCAAATCGCGGCATGAGGCTTGAAGTATAGTTATTCTATATAAAAGCTGAGTAACAAAGAGTTGAACGTGCTCAAGACGAACCCTGCGGGCAGCGTCTGTATCATTTTTCTACTGCGTTATCGCTCATTGATGTAGTGCACTACATGACAATCGCTCTGCCTTGTATAAAATCGATACAGAATGCTGCAAAAATGAACGCGAAAGATAAACAGGCCCTAGCGAAAATGCTCCATCATACGGTAGTAAAGCATCCCCAGCGCCATGCCCTGATTGCCCAGCCAATCCCCTACCGGCAGCCTGATCTGTTTCATCTGGGCAAAGAGGTCGAACTCCTCGAGTTGCCCCTGCACTGCATGGGCCATTATCTCCCCCATGATGTGGGAGGTTGCCACGCCATGACCCGAATAACCTTGACAATAGAACACCTGCTTGGACACCTTGCCCAGCTGAGGGATCCGGTTAACCACTATGCCGGCCATGCCAGTCCAGTCGAACTCGATTTCGACCCCCTTGAGACGGGGAAAGGTGCGCTCTATGGCCGGGCGCAGCTCGCCAGACACGTCTTTAGAATCCCGTCCCGAATAGTTGGTGCCGCCGCCAAACATCAGGCGATTGTCGGCGGTCATGCGGTAATAGTCGAGCACGAAACGGCTATCGTAAACGGCCAGGTCATGGGGGTTAAGCTGTTTAGCGACTTGTGGGTCGAGTCTTACGGTGGCGCAGTTACCCAGCGATGCGGGAAACAGCATGCCTTTTAACTTATTGCGCGCCAATCTATGGTAGGCATTACCCGCCAGCACGGCGCAGTTGGCGGTGATTCGCCCCTTGTCTGTGGTGACAGTGACTCGCTTATCGTCGCGAATATCCAGCACCTTCGAGCCCTCGAAGATCAAGGCGCCGTTGGCCTCGGCCGCCCTCGCCTCGCCAATACACAGATTCACCGAATGCAGGTGCATGTTGCGCCGATTGAGTAATCCACCGTGATAGAGCGGCGTATCGAGAAAATCGGGAATGTCAGATTTACCCAGCAGGGTTAGCTCATCACCCATGCCCCGCTTTAGCCCCTCTTCGTAGGTGGCCTGCATCTCCCCCATATGGGCGGGCTTATAGGCGGTGTGCAGATGGCCAAATTTAAGGTCGCAATCTATCTCATATTTAGCGACCCGTTTCTTGATGATCTCATGGCCGCGCCAGCGCAGGTTCCAGACAAACTCCTCCGCCTCATGGCCGATGCGGTTGCGTAGCTGTTTTACCATGGCGTTATCGCCTGAGAGGCTGCCGGTCACCTGACCGCCATTGCGGCCAGTCGCCCCCCAACCCACCTTATTTGCCTCCACCACGGCCACCTTCACACCTCGCTCGGCGAGCTCGATGGCTGTCGCCACCCCGGTAAAACCGGCGCCTATGATCACCACGTCGACATCCAGCTCGCCCTCGAGAGCAGGGTAATGAGTTTCTTGCTTGATAGTGGCATTGTAATAAGAGTGGCAGCGAGCGAGTGACATCCGACTTTCCTTAATAATCGTTAGGTTGCGCCGCCATAATGCGGCTTTGTTTTATATTTTTTACAACACGTTTGATATTTGAGTATACCTGGGTGCAGATTCAGGTCAACTAGTTAACGAGGAGCGCGCTTGAAAAATCAAACAAAGAAAAAAGGAATAATGAAGAGGCATTAAAGCTAGAGAGTAAAGATGATTATTTATATGAATTTAAAGGCAAATAGAAAAGCAGAGATGCGCCGCTGGCCGCGGCGCGCTGCAGACGTTAACGAATCTGCTGCCAGTAGGCGTACAGACTGGCAATATTCTTGCTGCAAAGTAGATGCATCGCCGCTTTCACCTTGTCATCACTCCAGTGCCACCATTGCATCTCCGTTAACATAGCTATCTCTTCATCTTGGAAACGATAACGGATCAATTTCGCTGGGTTGGCGCCTACTATAGCGTAGGCTGGCACATCTTTGGTCACCACGGCGCGACTCGCTATGACGGCGCCATCTCCTACCGTTACTCCAGGCATAATCATCGCTTCAGAGCCTATCCAGACATCATTACCTATCAGGGTATCACCGGCGCGGACAAAACCATCCTGGGCGCCCGAGAAGCAATCACCCTGTTGATAGAAAAAGGGAAAACTACTGACCCAGTCGCTTCTATGCCCCTGATTACCTGCCATCATAAACACGGCGCCAGAGCCAATAGAACAGTAGTTGCCTATGATAAGCTTGTCGACATCATCCCTATCGGGCGCCAGGTAGCGGGCGCAGTCATCGAAGCTATGTTGATGATAATAGCCTGAATAGTAGCTATGCTCGCCCACGATAATATTGGGATTGGTAACCTGTTCCTTTAGCGATTGACCGGCAAAAGGGCTGTCAAAATAATTTTTCATCTTAAAACCTATTGTTACTTATCCTCACACCTTCCCAAACTTGGCGTGCATTAGACTGTTCCAGAAGCTGGCACTAGGGCATTCACACTTTACTGTGCCACCCAGCTTTGGCTGACAAGCTGCTTTTCCCCTTGATAGAGCTCCAGGGTAAAGCGCTCACCCTTAACTATCTGCCCCACACCCTTGGGTGTGCCCGTCATTAGTATGTCACCATCATCGAGAGTCATGAAACTCGCGATCTCGACAAACATGGCCTCGGGGCGATTGAGCATCAATGCCACATCCCCCTGCTGACGCACCTCAGCGTCGACGACCAAATTAAACGACAGCGAATCCAGATCCCCGTCAAAAGGCACAAACTCACTAAAGAGAGCAGCGCCATCGAAGGACTTGGCCCGCTCCCAGGGAAGCCCCTTAGCCTTGAGCCGACTCTGTAGCTGGCGCTTGGTGAGATCCAGCCCAACACCAACCGCCTCGAAGCGCCCCGCCTTTACCATGAAACAGAGCTCAGCCTCGTAGTGCAGCGGCTCCTGAAGGCTACTGAGTAGCGTCTCTGAGATGGCCGAGTTGGGCTTAACAAACAGCACCATCTCTTCGGGCACCTCATTATTAAGCTCCTGAATATGCTCAGCATAGTTTCGTCCGACACAGACTATCTTACTCGGCGTCACCTGTTGTTCTAGATATTTAACCGACCCCAACCTTCACTCCTTGTTTACGCTTTAAAGGGCTATTTACTTTAAAGGCTATTGCTTTAAAGGCCATTACTTTAACGGCTATTGTTTTATAAATTCACTATTTTACCAAACTGGATATCAGCGCCCTTAGCGCCGCGGGTTTGACCATCTTGGCCATATAGTGATAACCGCGCTGCTGCACATCTTCCACCAGATCTTTACGGGTATTGGCGGTGATCAGGATCCCCGGCAGGTGGGCGCCATATAGGGCGCGGATCCCATCCATGGCATCGACACCGTTCTGGCCATGATCCAGATGGTAATCCGCCAGCACGATATCGGGCGCAACCCCTTTTAACCCAAGCTTGATGCGCGCATCGGCCAGGTCACTGGCGCAGATCACCTCGCACTGCCAACGACTCAGCAGGCTCTCGAGCCCTGCAAGAATCGCCTCTTCGTTATCGATACACAGCACCTTTACTCCGGCCAGTGGCTGCATGACAGGGTTGGCCTTCTTAGGCAGTGCCACCTTGGCCTTTTCGCCTAATGGCACGGTAATGGAAAACATGGAGCCCATGCCAAGCTTGGAGACCACTCTAATCTCATGATTTAGCACCCTTGCGATACGGTCGGCGATGGCAAGCCCCAGCCCTAAGCCGCTAACGCTCTTGCTTTCGGGATTCTCTAGACGCTTAAACTCCTTAAAAATTTCCCCTAACTCCTGCTCGTCGATGCCGCAGCCTGTGTCGATAACCTGGATCTCCAATGCCCCGGCGTGATGACGGCAGCCCAGCAACACACGATTGCCCTTGGCATAACGATAGGCATTGGTCAGAAAATTCTGCAGTACCCGCCTGAGTAGGCTGAGATCTGAGCTGATGATGCTGGAGCTGGCCACCATGGAAAACTTGATGCCATAGTCCTTGGCCATGGCATCGAATTCCACCGCCAGGCCATCCAGTAGCTCGGCCACCGGAAAGTCGCGTCGGTTCACCTCGACCATGCCAGAATCCAGCTTAGAGATATCCAGGAGATCCGTTAATAGCTCGCCGGCGATCTTGAGTGAGCTGTTGACATGAGACAGCGTGGTACGCCCCTCCTGATCCAAATTTGGGTATTGCGCCAGTGACGCGGTAAACAGACGGGCGGCATTTAGCGGCTGCATCAAGTCGTGACCGACGGCCGCCAGGAAACGGCTCTTAGAGGCATTGGCATTCTCCTCCTGGGCCTTGGCCTCCAGCAGTTGGCTGTTCAGCAGCGCCAGTTCATAGGTACGCTCCTTCACCCTGGCCTCCAGGGTTTCGTTGACCTCCTGCAGCGCCTTAGCTTGCTCGCGATACTGAGTAATGTCGGTAAAGGTCATCACAAAACCGCCACTGGGCATGGGGTTCCCCTGGATCTTGATCACCTTGCCATCCTGGCGCTCACGCTCAGACACATGGGGCGTGCCATTACGCATATGCTGCACCCGCTTGGCCACCTGCTCCTCCACATCCCCAGGGCCGCAGTAGCCACGCTCGGCGTTGAAGCGCACCACATCGGCGATGGGCATGCCCGCCTGCAGAAAATCGTCAGGATAGTCATAGAGCTCTACATACTTGTAGTTCCAAGCCACCAGATTCAGCTCTTTATCCACCACGCTCATCCCTTCATAGGCGTGCTCGATCGCCCCCCTGAGCATGTCCTGGCTCAAGATGATCTTAGATGAGGCCTCATCCACCAAGCTAAACACCTCGTCGAGCGCCAAGTCGCGCCCCTGCAGCACTGAATCCATCACCAGTGAGGCGCTTGAGCCCCCCAGCACCCCGGCAAGCATATGCTCGGTATGAGCGATCAGCTCGGGCGAGGCCACCTTATGCCAGCTGTCGCTGCGCACCGCCTCATCGGAGAAGCGCGAGAAACTCTCATAGGCTCTCGTGGGGCTCACGAAGCGACTGGCCAGGATCAAGAGATCCTGCTGCGAGATGGGCGAAGCCTTACGGTTACTGGTGTTTTTCAGCTCGCCCGGCGTCACGAAGGCACTGGCCTGGATCCGCTCGGCGACCCCGGCGCGAAACCAGATAGAGCCCAGTACGTAACACGCCAGGTTGGCGACGAGCGCGGTGAGTATGTCGCGAATATTGGGGTTGATACTATCGAGTAGCGCCAACTCCCCACCAAAGACTCCCTGGCTGTCGCTCATCCCCTGAAGCAATATGTAACACCAGAGACCGAAGCCGACGATAAGCCCCAGATAGACCCCGCCGCGATTGCCGTGCTTCCAGTACATGCCCCCCACCAAGGCTGGAGCAAGCTGGGCGAAGGCGCCGAAGGAGAGCATGCCGAGCGCGGAGAGCGAGTCGCTGTTCATGAAAGAGAGATAACTGAAGTACCCAAGCCCCAGGATCAACACGATGGCTATGCGGCGGGCATTAAGCAGAAACTGCGAAAACTGACTGAAGTTCTTCTGGCGGATCTTGCCCGAGTGCAACATTAAAGGCACCAGCCACTCGTTACTCACCATGACGCTGATGGTGACCACGGCCACGATCACCATGCCGGTGGCCGCCGACAGTGTGCCTAACAGGGCGATCACCGCCAGCATGGGCTGCTCCAGCGCCAGCGGCAGATTAATCACATAGGTATCGGCGGCCACGCTATCCCCCAGCATCAGCTTGCCCGCCAGGGCCAGGGGCGCCACGAACATGCCAAAGAGCAGCAGATAAATCGGAAACAGGTACTTGGCCTTAACTAAGGTGCGCTCGTCCTTACATTCCACCATCATCACGTGGAACTGGCGCGGCATACAGAGAAATGCTGCCATGCCCACCAATAGCTGGGGCATCAGGTTCTCCAGCCGCAGCTCGGGATTATTGATCAACTGACGCTCACTGGCCTGAGCCCAGATATCGCCAAAACCGTCGAAGAAGCCGAAACTGATCACGCAGCCCACCAAGAGGAAGGCCGCCAGCTTCACCAGAGACTCGAAGGCGATCGCCAGCATCATGCCTGGGTTGTGCTCTGTGGCGTCGAGCTTACGGGTACCGAATAAGATGGCAAACATCGCCAGAATGGCGGTGACGATCAGGGAAACCCAGGCGCCGTCATATTGGGCGTCTTCGGGCTGAAACAGGTTAAGGCTAAACACCATGGCCTTAAGCTGCAAGGCGATATAGGGCATGATGCCAAACAGGGCGATAAGGGTGACGATGGCGGCGATGGTCTGCGACTTACCATAACGCGCGGCGATAAAGTCGGCGACCGAGGTGATGTTTTGCGCCTTGGAGACGATCACCATCTTACGCAGTAAACCGAAGCCAAAGGTAAAGATGAGTATGGGGCCGACGAAGATGGGCAGGAAAGACCAGAGATCCTGCGCCGACTGGCCGACGGTGCCGAGAAAGCTCCAGGAGGAGCAGTAAACCGCTAAACTTAAACCATAAATCCAGGTCTGAATCTTCTTGGTGATCCGCCCAAACCAGCGCTCTGCTCCCCAGGCCAACAGGAAGAGTAGCGACACGTACAACAGGGCGATCACGCCAACAACCAGAGTCAGATTCATAGCAATTCCAATTCTTTTAATTATTCTGCGCTAAATACTAGCTTAAATCTCGTGCAAATATAATCACAACAGACTAAAAATAAAGGATATTTTTTTACTAGACCAAGGTCTAATAGAGGTAAATAGCCTAAGCATTCCATACTTTATCTACGCACAATTAGAAATAAAAGGAAGTCAGATGAGCACCCAGTCTCTCTACAAAGTTCCAAGCGAAATCGCGGCGAATGCCCACATTAATGACGAAAAATATAAGAAGATGTATCAGGAATCTGTGGTTAATCCCGAAGGTTTCTGGAGAGAGCATGGCCAGCGCATCGATTGGATGAAGCCTTTTACTAAGGTGAAGAAAACCTCCTTCGACGATCACAACCTGTCGATCAACTGGTTCTATGACGGTACCCTGAACGCCTCGGTTAACTGTCTCGATCGTCATCTCGAACAAAATGCCGATAAGCTGGCCATCATCTGGGAGGGTGACGACGCCGCCGAGCAACGCACCCTCACCTATGGTGAACTCCACAAAGAGGTGTGTAAGTTTGCCAACGCCCTGCGCAGCCAAGGGGTGCGTCGTGGTGATGTGGTCACGGTTTACATGCCAATGGTACCCGAGGCCGCCGTGGTCATGCTGGCCTGTGCCCGCATAGGCGCCATTCACTCGGTGGTCTTCGGTGGCTTCTCCCCTGACTCCATCGCCTCACGCGTGATCGACGGTAAGTCCAAGGTGGTGATCACCGCCGACGAAGGCGTACGCGGTGGCCGCACCATTCCGTTAAAAGCCAACATAGATGCCGCCCTGTCTCACCCAGACGTGACCTGTGTCGAGAAAGTGATCGTACTTGAGCGTACTGGCAACCCAGTCAATTGGGTTGAGGGGCGCGACATCAAGTGGGATTCTCTGATGGAAACCGCCTCTGAACACTGCGTAGCCGAAGAGATGGGCGCCGAAGATCCCCTCTTCTTGCTCTATACCTCAGGTTCTACCGGTAATCCAAAGGGTGTGCTACACACCACAGGCGGCTACCTGGTCTATGCCTCGATGACTCACGAATATGTGTTTGATTACAAAGAGGGTGAGATCTACTGGTGTACTGCCGACGTGGGTTGGATCACGGGTCACTCCTACATGGTCTATGGCCCGCTTGCCAACGGCGCGACCATATTGATCCACGAAGGTATCCCTAACTACCCAAGCCCGGCTCGCCTGGGTGAGATGATCGACCGCCATAAGGTCAACATCCTCTACACGGCGCCGACGCTGATCCGCGCCCTGATGGCCGAAGGCAAGGAACAGTTTGATGGCTTCGATGGCAGCTCGCTGCGCATCATGGGCTCTGTGGGTGAACCCATTAACCCTGAGGCCTGGCGCTGGTATCACGAGGTGATTGGCCATGAGAACTGCCCAATTGTCGATACCTGGTGGCAAACCGAAACCGGTGGCATCCTGATCTCGCCACTGCCAGGCGCGACAGACACTAAGCCAGGCTCGGCAACTCGTCCCTTCTTTGGCGTGCAACCTGCGCTGGTAGACAACATGGGTAACATCATTGATGGCGCGACCGAGGGTAACCTGGTCATCCTCGACTCCTGGCCTGGACAGATGCGCACCGTATATGGCGACCATGACAGATTTGCCCTCACCTACTTTAAGACTTTCCGCGGCATGTATTTCACCGGTGACGGTGCCCGCCGCGATGAAGATGGCTACTACTGGATCACCGGTCGTGTCGATGACGTGATTAACGTCTCGGGCCATCGTCTGGGTACCGCCGAAGTCGAGAGTGCCCTGGTGGCTCACGAGCATGTCGCCGAGGCTGCCGTGGTTGGTTACCCTCACGACATCAAGGGCCAGGGTATCTATGCCTATGTCACCCTGACCAAGGGCACCCAGGAGAGCGAAGAACTGCGTCAGGAGCTGCGTCAATGGGTAAGAAAAGAGATTGGTGCCCTGGCGACGCCGGATCTCATTCAATGGGCCGGCGGCCTGCCTAAGACACGTTCGGGTAAGATCATGCGCCGCTTCCTGCGCAAGATCGCCGCCAACGAAGTGACCAACTTAGGCGATGCGTCGACACTCGCCGATCCAGCGGTGATCGATACCCTGATTGAGACACGTCTCAATCGCAGCGAATAACAGCTCGCTGCACTAGATTCTCTCTTCTAGCCCCTCATCGAGGGGCTTTTTTTATGGTCCCCCTAGGGCCTGTTTATCTTTCGCGTTCATTTTTGCAGCATTCTGTATCGCTTTTATACAAGGCAGAGCGATTGTAATGTGGTGTGCTACATCAATGAGCGATAACGCAGTAGAAAAATGATACAGACGCTGCCCGCAGGGTTCGTCTTGAGTACGTTCAACTCTTTGTTACTCGGCTTTTATATAGAATAACGATACTTCAAGCCTCACGCCGCGATTTGAACGTGCTCAATTAGAACAAAAATTGTTCTCAAAAGGTCAACAGGCCCTAGCGAGCCATGTTAGGCACTGATATCCTGATAGCCCCAATCACAGACCAGCATTTGCTTTGCAACTCAGAGATTATCAACGCCAGGCCGTAGACGCGGCCATCAGCCACTTTAAACGCTACGACGACTCCGCCGTTCTTGTGCTTCCGACCGGGGCGGGAAAGAGTATTGTCATCGCCGAACTAGCCCGCATCGCCAAGGGACGCACCCTAGTACTCACCCATGTGAAAGAGCTTGTCGCCCAAAACGCCGAGAAGGTCGGGTTACTCACCGAAGAGGCCAGTATTTTTTCGGCCGGCCTGAAACAGAAATCGACCCGCAACAAGACGGTAGTCGCCAGCATTCAGTCGGCGGTACGTAATCCCAAGCAGTTTGATGACCCCTATTCTCTGGTGATCATCGATGAATGCCACCGGGTATCCAACGAGAAAGAGAGCCAATATCAGCAGCTACTGAGTCATCTGAGAACTCAGAACCCAAAGCTTAGGTTGTTAGGCCTAACGGCCACCCCCTATCGCCTGGGAAGCGGCTGGATCTACCGCTACCACTACCACGGCAAGATAGGCAATACCGAGCAGCCGGTATTCGAGCATTGTATCTTTGAGCTGCCAATGCGCCCCCTGATTAAACAGGGCTTCTTGACGCCCCCCAAGGTACTGGACGGCCTGTCGGCCCAGTATGATTTTAGCGAGCTCTCCCCCAGTGCTAATGGCGAATACAACGAGGCCGAAGTCGACTCCCTCTTACATCATGCCGGTCGTGCCACCAAGGCGATCGTGGAGCAGATAAAACAGCTCACCAACACCCGAGCCGGCACCATCATATTCGCCGCGACAGTGCGTCACGCCGAGGAGATCATGACGCTACTCGCCACAGATAAGGCAGGCCTTATCACGGCAAACACACCAAGCCAAGATCGCGATGCCATCATAGATGCCTTCAAGCAGCGCGAGCTCGATTATCTGGTCAACGTTGCCGTACTGACTACCGGATTCGACGCGCCCCATGTGGATCTTATTGCGATTCTAAGGCCCACGGCCTCGGTGAGCCTGTTTCAGCAGATGGTCGGTCGGGGCTTAAGGATCTGTGAGGGCAAGCCGGACTGTTTGGTGATCGATTACGCCGCCAACGGTTTCGACCTCTTCTTTCCCGAGGTGGGCCGTCCTAAACCCGACAGCAAGAGTGTGCCGGTACAGGTGCCCTGCCCAGTCTGTGGCTTTGCCAACGTCTTCTGGGGGCTGGTGGACAGTGATGGCGACATCATAGAACACTTCGGACGACGCTGTCAGGCCGTGATAGATGATGACAGTGGCAAACACCAGTGCGACTTTCGTTTCCGCTCCAAGGCTTGCCCCAATTGCGGCGAAGAGAACGATATTGCCGCCAAGGTGTGCCAGCATTGTCAGTCGACGCTGATCGACCCAGACAAGCGTCTTAAAGAGGTGCTGCAACAGAAGCATCATCACCTGTTTCGGTGCCAAGAGATGATTTTCGAGGCGGAAGGTACTCGGCTCAGGGTGCGTTACTTGGATATCGAGGGAAATGACTTCTCCAGCAGCTTTAACTTTGCCACTAAGGCGCAGATCCGTGCCTTCTATGGCGTGTTTGTCCATCAACACACGCGAACACCGGGTCAGAAACAGCCAAGCTTCGATACGCCCGAACAGGTAATTGCCGCACGGGATCATTTTCGTATGCCGGATCTTCTGCTCCTCAAGAAGGGCAAACGCGGCTGGGAATTAGTCGAGCGTTTCTTCGACTATCGAGGCCGATTCGACAGCCGGCATAAGTTTGTATGATCTGAAATATGCAAACGCCGTTGGCCTATGGTATAAAGTCACCAACATTTACTTCTGGAGCGAATATGTTTGTTGTAATCTTCGGCCGTCCAGGCTGCCCATACTGCGTTAGAGCCGTTCAACTATCAGAGCAACTGGTTGAGACTCGCGATGATTTCAAATTTAAGTATGTCGATATTCATGCAGAGGGCATCACCAAGGCCGATCTGGAAAAGACGGTAGGCAAGCCAGTTGAAACCGTGCCGCAGATCTTCATCGATCAAGAGCATATCGGTGGCTGCACCGAGTTTGAACAATATGTTCGCGACAACAATCTGCTGTAACGACAGCAAAGAAAAAGGAGGCTAGGCCTCCTTTTTTTATCTTAACACCAGTGACTACAACACATACTTCACCGAGAAGATAACGCGATTTAACTCACCCTTATCACCATTTTGTTTGGTGTTTTCCGCGTACATGTACTCCACACCAACCGTTAATGGTTTCACCGGAGAATAGAGCAAGTTAACGTAACCAGAATAGGACTCTTCATTCACCGCTCCGCCAGTCAAAGCCACATCGTTATCGGCCTTAAAGCCCGATAAGGTAAAGCTTGAGCGCCACTTATCGTTCCACCAATGACGGTAGGAGGCGAAACCGCCGTATGAGCTGATGGTCTCTATGTCGCCATCGGCATCCAATACGCCCGCATTGGCATAGTTAAGCGCCATGTAACGCCCCAAGCCATCACCCGCGGTTGCCGAGAACTTAAGATCATCGCTACCAACAGGAATCACTCCGGTAAAGTTCACGCCATAACCCATGGTCTGAGAATCTATCCCACCCTTCTCAAGGTTGAGCTGGCGCGCAATGCCGGCCAGGGTAAACTTTGCACCACCTTGGGTCTTAAAGTTATAACGTGCCACGAAATCAGGCACTATGCCACTACCGCTTGTGATGCGTGCTCCACCTTATTAGGCGTCACTGTGGTTTCTGGGTTTTCCAGAGCAAACTGGAAGCCGCCATTGGTGTATCTAACCTGCGTCTGGCGCACAAAAGGCGTACCTTCTGCCGCCCCCACGAAATCGAGGTTTTCAGGCAGAGAGCCTGGATTCATGAAGGTACTCCAGGTCTGACCCACGGTCCAGTTGTCGAAGCTGACAAACGCATGACGAATTCGGGGAGAGTAACTGTTAGATACCCTCTCGTTGCCATCGCTGTGAGTCATGAAGTCCAGCTCGATAAAACCGGTTAGCTTGTGGCCGTCGAGATCTGTCACCGTCTTAAAATTAAAGCGAGATTCTCTCGCTTGGAAATCGACAACTTGTTCGCCATTGCCCGGTGTACCATAGATGGTACCTGGAACATAAAACTGGCGAGAAAGATTACCTGAGTCTGGCGCGCCATTGCTGTAGTCACTAAACATGACATCGGCCTTCACATAGCCACCAAACTTAAACTCTGTCTCGGCCATTGCAGCACTGGAACCTACAGCCAGTAAGGTCGCCGCAGCCAGCAAAGACACTTTTGCGTTTTTCATCTGTCCTCTCCCTTTTTCATTATTATCGCAATGAATATGACGGAGTTAACAAACAAGTAACATTAGCAAAACGTCTATAAGACAAAGGTCGAACAGGCAGGGTTAATGTGCGATAAAAAGCTAGTGAATTAGTCTAGGTCGAGGCAATCCCTATTGCATCAGCAAATAATGCAAACAACAAAACGACATAAAGGATCTGATGATTAACGACTTTAGACCTGGGTCACTGGTATTAGGTCACAGACATTAGGTCACAGACATTAGGTCACAGGCATTTGATCACAGCTATTTGAATTTTGGCTAGCTAACCGAAATCGACAACAAATAATAAGGAATTCAACAAAAGCAGAGATGATTGGAGGAGTGGTGGGTCGTGAAGGATTCGAACCCTCGACCAATGTGGCGTTAAGAAGCAAAGCCAACTGCCTCTTTATTTAAAGCACATCCAACGACTTATTAGATCACTAATATTGGGTCACTGCGATTTGAACTGTGGCTAGCTAACCGAAATCGCCAACAAATAATAGGGAATTCAACAAGAGCAGGGATGATTGGAGAAGTGGTGGGTCGTGAAGGATTCGAACCTTCGACCAATGTGGCGTTAAGAAGCAAAGCCAACTGCCTCTTGACTTAAAGCACATCCAACGACTTATTAGATCACTAATATTGGATCACTGCTATTTGAACTGTGGCTAGTTAACCGAAATCGACAACAAATAATAAGGAATTCAACAAAAGCAGAGATGATTGGAGAAGTGGTGGCTCGTGAAGGATTCGAACCTTCGACCAATGTGGCGTTAAGAAGCAAAGCCAACTGCCACTTTACATAAAGCACATCCAACGACTTATTAGATCACTAATATTGGGTCACTGCGATTTGAACTGTGGCTAGCTAACCGAAATCGACAACAAATAATAAGGAATTCAACAAGAACAGGGATGACTGGAAAAGTGGTGGGTCGTGAAGGATTCGAACCTTCGACCAATTGGTTAAAAGCCAACTGCTCTACCGACTGAGCTAACGACCCATCTTAGGTGCCTGATTGTTTAACCACTGTCAGAAAAGTGGTGGGTCGTGAAGGATTCGAACCTTCGACCAATTGGTTAAAAGCCAACTGCTCTACCGACTGAGCT
>NZ_JPII01000051.1:0-506 GCF_000832025.1 Shewanella sp. cp20
TTGATACCGATGTAGCTTAACCTTGTATCAGAGGTTAAAAGCCAACTGCCCTTTCTCTAAAAATAGCGACTGAGCTAACGACCCATCTTGGATGCCTGAATGTTTAACCACTGTCAGAAAAGTGGTGGGTCGTGAAGGATTCGAACCTTCGACCAATTGGTTAAAAGCCAACTGCTCTACCGACTGAGCTAACGACCCGTATTGTTGATACCGATGAAGCTTAACCTTGTATCAGAGGTTAAAAGCCAACTGCCCTTTCTCTAAAAATAGCGACTGAGCTAACGACCCATCTTGGATGCCTGATTGTTTAACCACTGCCAGAAAAGTGGTGGGTCGTGAAGGATTCGAACCTTCGACCAATTGGTTAAAAGCCAACTGCTCTACCGACTGAGCTAACGACCCATCTTGGATGCCTGATTGTTTAACCACTGTCAGAAAAGTGGTGGGTCGTGAAGGATTCGAACCTTCGACCAATTGGTTAAAAGCCAACTGCTCTACCGACTGAG
>NZ_JPII01000052.1:0-37974 GCF_000832025.1 Shewanella sp. cp20
TTTCAACTAAATCTCTTTGATTTAGCGCCCAAACGACTACGTCGCTTCGAGGGCGCCTATAATACCTTTTTCATCTTCTCATGCAAGTGCAAATTCCCCATTTTTTTTTGTTTGCATGAAAAACAGACTAAGAGTATGTTTTTTGGTTAAATAGAGATTAAAGCCCCACCATCTGCTGTTTGGCGATGCGAGCAGCGGCACTATTAGCGTATTCGCTAACGACTTGCTGATAGTAACGTTTAGCGGTCGCATTATCGTTACGCTTCTGCGCAATCATGCCAAGCTTAACCAGGCTATCGCCACGCTTATTCGACTCTTTAAACTTATTGACCACAGTATTAAAGGCCTTAGCGGCATCGCCAAGCTCACCCTTGTTATAGAGTAGCTGACCTAACCAGTAGTTAGCATTGGCGGCATAGGTCGAGTTGGGGTATTGCGCGATGAACTCACGAAACGCAGGGATCGCCTCATCGTACTGGCGTTCTTTGAGCACCAGATTCACGGCGCGCTCATAGCTAGCGGTTTCCCCTAGTGAAGAGGTTTCTGAGCTTGTCGCCGCAGGAGTTGCCGCCACGGGCGTCGCCTTAGCCTTACTCAGATTAGCAATATCATCGTAGAGCTGACGCTGGCGCTGTAGCATCTGATTAATTTGATAGCTTTGCTGCTCAGTCAGGCCACGCAGGTCAAGTACCTCCTGCTGGAGGGTATCCAGACGCTGCTGCATCTCAAATTCGGCCGCCTGTTTGGCCTTTATGATACGCTCAAGACGCGCAACTCTATCTTCGGAGGAACCACCGGCAACATCCTCAACGGGCGCAGGTGCCGCTACAGCGACACCCACACTCATCAGAATTGCCGCGGTAACAACGGCAGTCTTCATAGTTAACCCTATCTAACGCTTAGTAAACCAATACCGCACGACGGTTCTTAGCAAAGCCATCATCGGTGCGAGAGAAATCTTGTGGCTTCTCTTCACCATAGCTCACTATGCTCATCTGGCTCGGCAGTACACCCATGCTTTGCAGGTACTTGGCAACGGCCTTGGCACGACGCTCACCCAGGGCGATGTTGTACTCTGGCGTACCACGCTCATCGGCATGACCTTCGATCATCACACGTACATTCGGATGCTCAAGCAGATACTCACCATGAGCATTAAGCACTTCTGAGAAGTCAGATGATACCGAGCTGCGGTCGAAATCGAAGTAGATGATATGTTCCTTGCGCAGTTCCTGGTACTTAATACGCTGCTGCTCTTCTGGTGTCAGGATAGGTGCTACACCACCCGTCTCAACGCCACCACCGGCATTCATCTCGCTGCTTTCACTGCCGCTCATTGAGCTGGTCGCATCGGTTTGAGACTCAGAAGTAGAGCTACACGCGCTGATCGCCATAATCGGCAGGGCAACAACCATAGCTTTTAACAGCTTATTCAGATCCATTTTTTAATCCTTAATCTTGTTCTCAGTAGTAAATTTATAAGAAGGGTGACCAAGCAGGAGATTTCACCTCCCCTTGACCCACTGGCAGTCTTGCCTTAAATCGTCCATCCATAGAGACAGCGGCCAACACCTGTTGACCCTGATAGGTGGTACCATAAATCACCATAGTACCGTTAGGCGCTATGCTTGGCGACTCATCCAAACGTGTCGTGGTCAGCACCTGCATAAAACGTGTCTCGAGATCCATACGGGCAATATTGAACTTACCATTTGTACGATTCACAAACACCATGCTGCGACCATCGGGCGAGATAGAGCCACCCAGGTTCCACTCGCCCTCGAAGGTCAGGCGCGTGACCTTACCTGAAGCTAAAGTCACCTGATAAATCTGCGGGCGACCACCACGTTCTGAAGTAAAGATCAGTGCCTTACCATCTGGTGTCCAAGAGGCCTCGGTGTCAATGGCGTAATGGTTAGTCACACGCTTAATCGCCTTGGTGGCGATATCCACCACATAGACCTCAGGCTGACCATCTTTCGACAAAGTAATCGCTAACTTCTTGCCATCGGGCGAGAATGACGGCGCGCCGTTGATCCCTGGGAAACTGGTGACCTTAGTACGTTGCTGAGTATAGATATCCTGAACAAAAACCTCGGCCCTCTTATTTTCAAAACTTACATAGGCCAAGCGGCGACCGTCGGGTGACCAGGCTGGCGACATCAGCGGCTCAGGCGAGCGCAGCAGCATCTGCTCGTTATAGCCATCATAATCGGCAATCATCAACTTGTAAGGCGATTTCGCCTTGTGATCCACCACCACGTATGCGATACGCGTCAGGAAGGCGCCGCGAATGCCGGTGAGTTTCTCATAGACGATATCACTGATCCTGTGACCATACTGCCTAAACTGGGCGCCGCTGATCACCGTCTCGCGACTATCGAGCAGGTAATCGCTGGCCGACTGAGGACCACCAGACTGCATCTGGGCTTTGACCAGATCGATAAGCTCAAAATTTACCAGATACTGATCGGGACCGTATGGTTTAACCGTCCCCATGACCACGACTTCGGCGGCCACATTCGACCAGGCCTTAAGATCCATCTGCGCCAGTGACCCTAGGTTGCGCTGTGGCAGCCCAAGTTCATCCATCGGCTTAAAGGTCCCGCTGCGGGTCAGATCCGACATCACCACGTCCGAGATCTGTTGCGGCATAGGCGTACTGCCCTGCCACACAAAAGGCACCACGGCGATAGGACGCGCCGCATCGACCCCTTCGGTGATCACTATATCCAATGCCGCCTTGGCCGGTATGGTTAAAAACGCCAGACCCAAGATGAGCCATCTTCCCAAATTTTTCATGGAACTCCTTTAATTAAACTCAGGTTGTACTGTGAGATTAATCTCTTTTAGCTTGTTATAAACATCGGCTTCTGGCGAGACAGGCAGGCGCCCGGCCTTATTGATCGCAGCCTTAGTGGCACGGCACACCACAGGATCGCCAGACACTATCTCGTTACCAGTCACAAAGCCATCTTTGGCCAGACGAATAAAGACGCGGCAGCTCTTGCCCCGCATCGACTCATCGACCACCAGATGACGCTGAATCGTGGCGCGGATCATCGAGGTATAACGCTGCACCTCGCTCATCACCTGCTTGTTGCGGGTCTGCGACAGCGCGGCCTGCTCGGCGGCTAACGCCTCTTGCATCATACGCTCCTGCTCGCGGCGTGCGGCCTCTTCGGCCTTACGTTTCGCCTCGGCCTCTGCCTTGCGCTTACGCTCTTCGGCGGCCTTCTTGGCGGCGGCCTCTTCTGCCTTACGCTTGGCTTCGGCTTTTGCAGCGGCTTCTTCGGCGGCCTTGCGCTCAGCCTCTTTCTGCTTACGCTGCGCCTCGGCCTTAGCCGCCTTCTCTTTTTCCTGCTGCTCTTTAAGCTTGGCGGCCTTGGCAGCCTTGGCTGCATTTTGCGTCTCTAGCTCTTTCTGCTTGCGCTCCTGCTCGAGCTTCTTGATGCGCGCCTGCTCACGTTCACGGGCCTGACGCGCCTCTTTCGCCTTACGATCCAGCTCCTCCTGACGCGCCTTCTCCTTGCGCTCGGCGGCCAACTTCTCGGCTTTGAGTTTCTCGACCTGCTCGTTGACCCGCTTCTGATCCACCACCACGGCCTGCACCGCCGGCGCACTGACCTGGGGCATCACCTTAGGCTTCTCACTAAAATCGACACCCATGGCCAAAACAACTATCACGCCAACATGAATGCTGGCTGAAATAATGAGTGGAACGGTAAAATCTGATTTCCCTGCCACCTGTTACTCCTCAGGCGAATCTGTCATCAGGCCTACCGAAGGTACACCTGCTTTTTGTAACGTCACCATCAACTGGATCACCCTTTCATAGGGAATGCTCCTATCGGCCTTGACCACCACGGGGCGCTCTGGCTCTAGCTGAATGATGGCGCTGACTCTGACGGCAATCTCCTCGAGATCCAACACCTCTTTACTGCTGGCACTGCCAATATCCAGGTAATAATCGCCATCGGCATCGATAGAAGCCACCACTGGCGGCTTACTGTCGGCGGGCAGGCTCTCGGCCTCCCCCTGTGGCAAGTCCACCTTCACGCCCTGCGTCACGATAGGCGCAGTCACCATGAAGATGATGAGCAGTACCAACATCACGTCGATATAAGGTACAACGTTGATCTCGGCAACCGGACGACGCCTCTTACGTTGATAACCCTGCTGCATTAACCGGCTTCCTTCTCACTATAGGCCTGACGATGCAGGATGCTGGAGAACTCTTCCATAAAGTTGGCGTAAGACATCTCGATCTTCTCCACCTGAGTCGAGAAACGGTTGTAGGCGATAACGGCAGGAATCGCCGCAAACAGACCCATGGCCGTGGCGATAAGTGCCTCGGCGATACCCGGGGCCACCATGGCAAGAGTCGCGTTTTCAACGGCGCCCAACGCGATAAAGGAGTTCATGATCCCCCACACGGTACCAAACAGACCTATATAGGGGCTGGTCGAGCCAATCGTTGCCAGCAGTGGTAAATGGGTTTCCAGCTTCTCAAGCTCTCTGGAGAGAGAGACGCGCATAGCACGATAACAACCATCCATCACGGCGGCTGGCACCTTGCCGTTAAGGTTACTCAGGCGGGCATACTCTTTAAAGCCAGCGTAGAACATGGCCTCTAGACCAGTATTGCTCTCCTGTCTGGCAGAGAGTTCCTTGTAAAGCTTATTGAGGTCAACACCGGACCAAAACTTGTCTTCAAACTTGAGCGAACGCTGACGAGCCGAGGTCAGCAGGCGTCTACGCTGAATAATCACCGCCCAGGACACCACGGACAATGTCAGCAGCGTCAACATGACGAATTTAACTAATAGACTGGCCTGTAAAAACAGCCCGATAAAAGAGATATCAGCTTCCACCCTTTAACTCCTGAACAATATGATGGGGAATGGCTTTCGGCCGCATGCGCGATAACGCCACACAGGCCACCTGAATGTGCCCTTCACAATAGAGGGTTCCGTCCTGGTCGAGCAGACGCTGACGAAACACCATAGAGGCCTTCTTCATCTCTATGACCTCAGACTCGACGAAAAGGTCCTGCTCGAAGCGTGCGGCCACCTTAAAATCGATATCGGCATGCTTGACCACGAAGGCAATATCGTCGGCCAGTAGCTGCGTCTGTTTCACCCCTATCTGTTTTAACCACTCGGTGCGGGCACGTTCGAAGAAATTAAGGTAGTTAGAGTGATACACCACTCCACCGGCATCGGTATCTTCGTAGTAAACGGATATAGGCCAACGAAACATAGCTACAAACGGCTCAACATTCAGATTAAATAGAGGCCTACTATACCGAGTGCCCAGGCAATTGTGAATGCTTGACGCTCCTGTAGCCGGGACTAACTGCATAAAATTTTGTTAATAAAAAAGGGAAGTTATTCACTTCCCTTTTTAGGTTTGTTTACTTAGCCGCCTATCTTGCTCGGCACTGCAAGACCGAAGCTATGCATTAAGAAACTGTAAATGTCGGCAAATTCATCTATCTTCATCGCAGTCGGCTTACCGGCGCCATGGCCGGCCTTAGACTCGATACGCATGATGATAGGTGCATCTCCCGTCTGTCTGTCTTGCAGCAGGGCACCGAACTTGAAGCTGTGTAGCGGTACCACGCGATCGTCATGATCCGCCGTCATCACCATAGTCGCCGGGTAATCACGCTCTGCGATGTTGTGATAAGGCGAATAGGCCAATAACGCAGGGAACTGCTCGGCATTATCGGCGCTACCGTATTCACTGGTCCAGGCCCAGCCGATGGTGAACTTATGGAAACGCAGCATATCCAATACGCCTACCGCAGGGAGAATGGCGGCGAAAAGGTCTGGACGCTGAGTCACGGCCGCGCCCATCAGCAGACCACCGTTACTGCGGCCATAGGCACCGAGCTTGCTGCGATTAGTGTACTTGTTGTCAATTAAATACTCGGCCGCGGCAAAGTAGTCATCGAACACGTTCTGCTTCTTATCGAACATTCCCGCCTGGTGCCAGCTCTCACCGTATTCGGCGCCGCCACGTAGGTTAGGCACGGCATACACGCCGCCCATGTCCATCCAGGCGATATTGGCCGGGCTGAATCTTGGCGTCAGAGAGATAGAGAAACCACCATAGGCATACAAGAGGGTTGGGTTTTCACCGTTAAGGGTCAATCCCTTCTTGTAAGAGATCATCATAGGTACGCGGGTGCCATCCTTGCTGGTGTAGAACACCTGCTCGGAAACATAGTTATCTGGATTAAAGGCGATCTTTGGCTTAGCGTACAGGCTCGACTGACCCGTCTTAAAGTCAAACTTATAGGTGGTCTGTGGCTGCACATAGCTATTGAAGGTGTAGTAGAAATAATCCTTACTGCGCTTACCAAATGGGCCGGCAATCTTGCCCTTGCCCGGTAGGTCAACATCCTGGCGTTTCACACCGTCCATGCTGAAGATAGTCAGCTTACCCAGCACGTCATGCAGGTAACTCACCACCAGGTGATCGTTGATGATGGCCACGCTGGCGATAGGGTCGCTCGACTCGGGGATAACCGTCTTCCAGTTTTCCTTGGCTGGACGATTCACATCTACGGCCACGATTTTACCGTTAGGGGCATCGAGATCTGTCTTAAAGTAGAAGACAGACTTGTCGTTACCCAGGAAGCTGTATTCCGCCTCCAGCTCACTTATCAGCTCGACCACCGGCGCGTTGGCATCTGTGAGCGACTTATAGAAGAAGCGGTTACGGCTATCTGTACCCTGAGAGATAGAGATCAGCAGGTAGTCGCCCTCTTCCGATACCTCGGCACCAAAGCCCCAATCTTTATTCTGTGGGCGCTCGTAGATCAGCTTGTCTTGAGACTGGTCTGTGCCCAGCTGGTGATAATAGACCTTCTGGTTAAAGTTAACGTCGGCCAGCAGATTGCCGCCTTCGGGCGCGTCATAACGAGCATAGTAGACGCCTTTATTATCTTTGCTCCACTCGGCACGGGAGAACTTAATCCACTTAAGCTCATCACGTAGCTTGGCACCGCTTGCCACATCGACAAACTGCCACTGCTGCCAGTCTGAACCAGATTTAGACACGCCATAGGCGATGATCTTACCGTCGCCGCTGACAGAGACGCCGCTCAGAGCGACTGTGCCGTCGGTAGAGAAGCTATTTGGGTCTAAGGCCACCTTCTCTTCACCGGCCTTATTCTTCACATAGAGTACAGATTGTGCCTGCAGACCATCGTTACGATAGTAGAAGGTGTTATCGCCGCGCTCTGTGGGTGCCGTCACCTTCTCGAAGTTCCACAGCTCGGTGATGCGATCGACTATCGCCTGCTTATTTTCCAGCTGCGCCAGAAAGTCGTGTCCCGCCTGTTGCTGCTGCTTCACCCAGGCATGGGTCGCGTCACTCTCTTCCTCCAGATAACGGTAGGGGTCGGCAACCTCTACACCGTGAATCGTTTCAACCACGCCCTGGGGCTGAACTGCTGCCTGCGCCGCTGCCGTTTCACTGGCATGGTACTGACAACCCATGAGTGTTAAACCTAATCCGGCAAGCAAAAGGGTTTGCTTAGATAAAATCGTCTTAAGAGCCATCTGTAGCCATCCTGGATATCTCGTTATTATTAATGGTAAACCTGTGAGCTAGCGCCCAATAACCTCGTACTATACAAGTAAAAAAAAACCGTGCAATGGCTACAAATAAACGACTCACGCATTTGTCTGCAAGACTTGTTAATAAAAAAACAACATGGATGAATTATATAAATCGTGAAATTATGCAGCAATTATGCGTAATCAAGCGCAAATAGCCTGATAAGGTGAATTCGAGCCATTAGGCACCTTGCTCAGACATTAGAAATACTAATCTCAGGCGGGAATTTTTCTAGTTTGTGGGACAAATGGTCTGACCCTATAATGCACCTCGTTTTCCGGAAGTATCTACCCAGCTGGTAGATGTGAAAACAAGAACTCCGAGTTCCCGTGCCAGTCACGTGAATTCATCCCTGGTTCTTATGCTTGACTTCCTTCCTTCAATTTGTTGATTGCAATGATTTATTTGCGGCCCACTTTAGATTAAGTGGGCTTTTTTTTGCCTATCATTTACGTCTGCACTTTTATATCCCAGGCCCGATACAAAAAAACCGGCCAATCAGGCCGGTTTCGATAAATAAGATTAATTCAGTTAACCCTTAATTCAGTTAGCCCTAGAGCTCAGGTATTAGGTGCACTATCCCCACAGACGGTTACAGCAGACCTATTCAGGCTGAGCTAGTCAAGCGGCTTGCTGAGGCGGATCACCACGCGTCTGTTGCGCGCCCGCTCATCTATGGTTTCATTGGACGCCACATGGCGACGCTCACCATGACCTAAGGTATGGATACGCTCGTCGGGAATACCCGCAGACAGGAAGAGCTGCTTAACCGACTTAGCGCGTTTCTCTGACACCTTCTTATTCACCGAGCGGCCACCGAAGCTGTCGGTATAGGCGTCGATCAAGACCAGTTCGACCTCAGGATCGTAAGAGAGATACTCCTGCACCTTAGCGATCTGCGCCTTGGAATAACGGGTCAACTCGGAACCACCAAATTCATAGGTCAACACTGTGAAGGCGATATCATCGAAACTATAGGGCAAGAGATTGGCCAGACACGATTTAAACTCGGCGTAACGACGACCAAAATTGGCGGCCGAAAGCCCAACGGCGACTTTGCTGGAACGGTTGTACCAGTCGGCATAATAGAAAGTCGGCTGCATGCCGCGTTCGAGTTCATTCAGCATGGACCAGGCCGCCTTCTTAGGCACCTCGCCGCTAAAATACTTCTGATAGGTGAGATCTGTGATGGGACGGGACACCACACCAGGACGCCAGGCGGGCGCCATGCTCATCAACTTGGCATTGGTCACCTCGTCGGGCTTCACCCACATATCCAGGCTAAAGTTCAAATCATGATCTTTACCGGCGCGGCTGGTAAACACCGCCTTGCCGTAGGATGGGATCTCATGCTCAAGGCGACAGATGATGGGGGTGTTGTCGCTTAGGCGCCAGGAGGACTGTTCCAGCGAGGCCACATAGTGACGCAACTCGGCCTGCGCCGTCGTCGCCAGACTCAAGCCGATACCGAATGTCATCGCACATAGCACCCTAACCCACATAGACAGTCACTCTTATTAATTACGTTACTTATCCCTATCGGCCTAATTTAGCATTCCTTTAGCCCATATTATGACCAATCAAACATGACAAGCTCCCATCGGATACTTCATAATAGCCCCCCACTCTTCACTTTGGACATTTTAATGAGCGATATTTGCGACGCACACAAACTTAAGCATAGATTCCGTGGCTACTTTCCCGTCGTCATCGATGTTGAAACCGCGGGGTTTAATGCTCAGACCGATGCGTTGCTGGAGATCGCCGTCACCCTACTGAAGATGGACGACAATGGTGACTTAGTGCTGGATAAGACGCTGCATTACCATATCGAGCCCTTCGAAGGCGCAAACCTCGAACCAGATGCCCTGGCGTTTAATGGCATAGACCCCAGCAATCCGCTGCGCGGCGCCGTGAGCGAGAAAGAAGCCTTCTTAGAGATCTTTAAAGAGGTCAAGAAGCATCAGAAGGCATCGGATTGTCATCGCAGTATCATAGTGGCACACAATGCCGCCTTCGACCACGGCTTCGTTACTCAGGCGATCGAACGCAACGCCCTGAAACGTACGCCGTTTCACCCGTTTGCCACCTTCGACACCGCCGCCCTCTCGGGTCTGGCGCTTGGACACACGGTATTGGCGAAGGCCTGTGAGATAGCCGGCATCCCCTTCGACAACAAAGAGGCTCACTCGGCACTTTATGACACCGAGCGCACCGCAGAGCTGTTTTGTCATATCGTCAACAAGTGGAAGGCATTAGGCGGCTGGCCGGTTGCAACGCCAAGCGAAGAACCCAGCCCTGAACCTGAACAAGAAGCAAGCGATAACAGCTAAGCGACAACTCCTAAGCTATGACAGCCAAGCTATAACATCTGAGATAAGCTCCAAAGGTGTTAGACAGCCTATGCTAATCAGCTGCTAGGCTAAACAGATACTGGCCGCTCACCAAAGAGAAGGTGAGCAGCCAAATAGACGGCTTTAAAGCCCGGTACGACTGTCGAGATTCAGGGCCTTGATCAAATCAAATACCTCATGGATCTCCTTAAACACCTGCTCTATATCATCGCTAAAATCCAGCGGCTTTAGCAGATCCAGTTGCGGCTCGAAATAGTTATGTTTACAGGCGATCATAATCAGCAATCTTCCCGCTTTAAAGCTGGCTTCGAGCTCTCCACCGTAAAAGCGTGACAGGGAGAGAAAGCGCTCCATGGTCGCCGTGGTTAACATGTATCTCGCCTCGACCTGATCGTCGCTATACACCTCAAACTGACGCTCAAAGGTGGGATCTTCCAGCTTTACCCGTGACAGCTGCTGTTTAAACTGCATAAAACCGTTACCCATGAGGCCTTTATCTTGACGAACTTGGATATTGGCAGAAAACCGCTTTGGCAGCTCAAACTCTATGACCAAGCCATCGAACAGCGTCTTGTATTGAGGGCGATTGTCTTTAGTCCCCTTGTGCTCTAATAGCGTCAGCTCCCGCAGCAAGAAAGGCACATTGAGGTACTGGCCTCTTACCGAATCTTCAAAATATCCCTTGTCGAACTTAGGAAAGAGACCATAGTCCATATAGGTATCCAGGCCGGGTAAGCCTGGAGGATTTAACGCAAACCGCTTACCGAAATAACCCAGCAGCAGCGGATAGACTTCCTCGATAATCTCAGCGCGTAGTTGCCCTATCTCGTTTCCCGCCCAGATGTTTACCGTTACCACCAAGGCGCCTGAGCCAAACGCGCCGGCAAAGCCGATAAAGAACACGCCATCTTCAAACTCGAGAATCGCTGCGCCGTAGAATGTTAGGGCAAAAAAGGCCAGAAAGGCGAGTAAACCGATATAAGTGACGGGAGCACTGAATTTTCTACGCGACAGATACTTAGCGGCAGCCGCCTGGCGAACCGACTCATAACGTCGGCACTTAGGGGCTATCTTCTTCGCGTAATATTGACTAAAGGCCTGCTTGTCCTCGGCCGGAATCGCAAACTCCATTGGATTCATACATCTATCCTTGCTTATTTCCATTGGCGACAATTAGCGGCTATCTCGAAGCGCACGTCAAGAGATTATGTACCGTTTGATTGAAAAACAATCGGTTATAGGAAGTTAGAGAAAGGTAGAGGAAGATACGCCTAATTGTTCAATCTTGAGGCAACCGATGGACCCGAAGTATATTTGGCCAGTAAGGCATCGATTGTTCCCTGATCTCTGAGCTGACTTATCGCGCCATTGATCTGCTCGAGCAAGGCTTGGTGTTCTCTTCGCAAGCGGATCACCAGCACGCCATCCGAATGCACCGCCGCCAGCGCGATAGGCACCTGCAGCTCCTTGGCCCAATATAGCGCGGTAAGATCCCCTGCAATGGCGGCCTGGATGCGCCCCTTCTGCAAGGCGATGATAAGCTCACGCTCCGACTTAAAATCGACACGGGTGAACTGGCTATCGTCGTGATAGAGATAACCGCGCACAGTACCTATCTCCTGCCCGCGGATTTTATTAATATCCATCCAGTCGTCCAGGGCCGTCGCCAAGACCACTACATGCTCCTTAATCGCGAAGATGGGTTGTGATTGCACAAAATTTTCGCCCAGGTCGCCCTCCTCAAACCAGCTAGGACTCACAACATCGAAATCCAGTGCCCCGCTCGCCAACGCCTGATTAGTGCGCTTCGGTGGATAATGTTTCGCCTCTAATCGAATCGGGGTCAGTGCAAAGATATCTGGCACCAACTCGGCCAAGATCCCTGGGTCCTTGGCGTTAGCATCGATAAAGTAGGGATACCAACTACTGGAACCATTCACATCATAAGAAAGTACGGTTTCGGCGCGAACAGGCACCACGAAGAAAAAACAACAGAGAAACGCTATAGAGAGTCGCATTGAGTACCTTACATCTCACATTCGCGGCTAAGCCGATAAATAAGAAGGGTTTATCTACGTATATCAAGGGCGAACAAAATGATCAATTTATTAACATAAAATGACACCAATAAAGACTAATGCTTCCCTTCACCTCACACCCCGCCCCGCCCCGCCCAAAAGTGGTATAGTCCGGCTAACAACCACAGCAAGCTACACAGACGGTAGAGCAATGAGCCAAGCCCATTTTGAAGGCAAGTATGAAGTCGAACTCAAATATCGACTCCAAGATAGAGAGGCTTTTTTAAACCAGCTTCGACGCCTCCCCCACCAGATAATGCTCGAAGACAATGTCGAATTCGACCGTTATTACGATACTGAGGAAGGATGCCTGGCCAAAGAGGAGAAATATTTGATTCTCAGGGAGATGCGCCCATCGAACATCAAACTCTGGATAGTCAAGGGACCTGGTGACAAGCAGTGTCAGGCGACGCGTATCGACAATATCGACAACGCCGCCGCCATGCTGGAAAACCTGGGCTATGGCGTCGTGCTGCGTCTTACCAAGACCCGCAGCATCTATTTTATCGACCAGTACCATGTGACGGTCGATACGCTCAATGGCCTGGGCGATTTTGCCGAGCTGGCGATCATGACAGACGATGAGACTCAACTGGCAGATTTTGAACGAGGACTCATCTCCCTGGCCGAGCAACTCGGTCTCAGCGAGGATGACGGAGAGACCGCCTCTTACCGTGAGCTGGTACTCACGAGCTAATCCCTTATAACCAGTGAGCCTCAGCTAGACTGATATAAAGACTAATCATAAAATCTAGCCATAAAAAAAGCTGCCCTAGGGCAGCTTTTTTGACTTTAACATGAATCGCTTATAGTGAATCAGCGTTATCAGTCAGGTAAGAAGCAACGCCTGCTGGGCTCGCGTCCATACCCTTGTCACCTTTTTCCCAGCCTGCTGGGCAAACGTCGCCGTGCTCTTCATGGAATTGAAGTGCATCGATCATACGAATCATCTCGTCAACGTTACGACCTAGTGGCAGATCGTTAACGACTTGGTGACGAACCTGACCTTCTTTGTCGATCAAGAAAGAACCACGGAAAGCCACGCCGGCTTCTGGATGCTCAACATCGTAAGCTTTACAGATATCGTGCTTCACGTCAGCAACTAGGGTGTACTGAACCTGGCCGATACCGCCCTTGTCTACTGGAGTGTTGCGCCATGCGTTGTGAGTGAACTGAGAATCGATAGAAACACCGATAACTTCAACGCCACGCTTCTTGAACTCTTCCATGCGGTGATCGAAGGCAATCAACTCAGATGGGCATACGAAAGTGAAGTCAAGTGGGTAGAAGAATACTACAGCTGGCTTTCCTTTAATCGCTTCGCTTAGGGTAAAGCTATCAACGATTTCGCCATTACCAAGAACTGCTGCAGCTGTAAAATCAGGAGCCGGACGGCCTACTAATACGCTCATTTTTTATCTCCATCTATGGATTGAAAAAGCTTTTAATTATGAACTCAGAAGCATTATAGGCAGTCACCAGCGGGACACAAGTAATTTGGGATCATTGTCACTTTTTTTAATAAATATTCATCGAGTTGCCCAAGTTATCACCTTCTTCCGTCCACTCGGTTAGGCTTATTTACACTTACGCAGTAAACTTGAATACAGTTCGGTTACATCTCTTGTCTATTTTTCAGATAAAACGCCTAGACGCTGGACAACACGGGCTATTGCTGGCAAAAATAGCTTCCCATTAAAGATTAAAAAATCAGATTGAATCAATATGAATGCAGTTGTTATTGCCGTTTGCTTGATGTTGGGCCTTAGCCTAGCACGCGTAAACGTCGTTATCGCACTCACTGTGAGTGCATTGGTCGCCGGACTCGTCGGCGGCATGAACCTAGACCAGACGGTTGAGGCCTTCAACACTGGCCTTGGCGGCGGCGCGCAGATCGCCCTGAGTTATGCCCTGCTGGGCGCCTTTGCCGTGGCCCTGTCGCACTCGGGCCTTACCACGCTCATCTCTCGCAAGGTGATTTCGCAGCTAGGTCGAGAGGAAAACCCTGGCAACATTAACAAGGTCCGCTGGCTGCTCTTGCTGGCTATCCTGGCCATGGCGGTGTCGTCACAAAACATTCTGCCGATTCATATTGCTTTCATTCCGATTCTGATCCCGCCGCTCTTGCATGTGATGTCTAAGCTCAAGCTAGACAGACGTCTGGTGGCCTGTGTACTCACCTTCGGCCTAGTGACCACCTATATGATCCTCCCGGTGGGTTTTGGCGGCATCTTCCTCAACGACATCTTGCTCTCAAACCTCACCAGCAATAACTTAGATGCGGTGCGCGAGCAGATCCCACCGGCCATGTTGATCCCGGCCCTGGGTATGGTCGCCGGACTATTCATCGCCGTGTTTGTCAGCTATCGCAAGCCAAGAGAATATAAAGAGGAGTTGATCCTGGCCGCCGAGCCGGAAGAAACACTTAATCGCCGCAATATTGTCATCGCCCTGATCGCCATTGTTTCGACCCTGGTGGTGCAGCTCTATACCGGCTCGATGATCTTCGGCGCCCTCATCGGCTTCATCATCTTCAGCTTCTCCGGCGCCCTCAAGCATGTGGCCGATCAGGATATCTTCAACCAAGGGGTGCGTATGATGGCCAACATCGGCTTCATCATGATCTCCGCCGCCGGTTTCGCTGCCGTGGTCAAGGCCACCGGCGATGTAGGCACCTTGGTCGACTCCCTCAGCCACCTCATCGGTGACAACCGAGCCTTAGCCGCCTTTTTGATGTTGGTGGTTGGCCTCCTCATCACCATGGGGATAGGCTCATCATTTTCGACCATCCCGATTATTGCCACCATCTATGTGCCACTGGCCATCAGCTTCGGCTTCTCGGTACCGGCGACTATCGCCCTGGTCGGCACGGCGGCGGCGCTGGGGGATGCGGGTTCACCGGCATCGGATTCGACCCTAGGCCCAACGGCCGGTCTTAACGCCGACGGTCAGCATGATCATATTCGTGACAGCGTGATCCCAACCTTTATCCACTACAATATCCCGCTGTTGATCTCGGGCTGGATTGCGGCCATGGTGCTTTAACCAAAACATAGCACTCTAATCAAGACATAGCGTTCTAATCGAGTCCAGACACAAGAGTCAGCCAACAAAAAAGGAGCCTTAGGCTCCTTTTTTACGACTCACCATATGTAATATGGCTTGCTACTAGATACTAGGTCTAACTTAACGTATTACTTAACGTATTACTTAGTACCGAAGATCTTATCGCCAGCATCACCCAGACCAGGCAGGATGTAACCGTTCTCATTAAGGCACTTATCGATAGAGGCAGTAAAGAGCTCAATATCCGGATGGGCTTTTTCAAGTGCCGCGATGCCTTCCGGCGCCGCCACTAATACCAAGGCCTTAATAGAGGTGCAGCCACGCTCTTTCAGCAGGTCAATGGTTGAGATCATAGAGCCGCCGGTTGCCAGCATAGGGTCAACCACTAGGGCGATACGCTCATGCATATTGCTAGCAAGCTTCTCAAAATACGGCACAGGCTCCAGCGTCTCCTCGTCGCGGTAGATACCTACCACAGAGATACGTGCGCTCGGTACATGCTCAAGCACACCGTCCATCATGCCTAGGCCAGCACGTAGGATAGGTACTACAGTTACCTTCTTACCCTTGATCTGCTCAACTTCAACTGGACCGTTCCATCCTTCGATAGTGACCTTCTCGGTTTCAAAGTCAGCGGTCGCTTCATAGGTCAACAGGCTACCCACTTCAGCCGCTAACTCACGGAAACGCTTAGTACTGATATCTCCTTCACGCATCAAGCCAATCTTATGACGTACTAGAGGATGCTTAACTTCGACCACTTTCATCGTTTTCTCCTGATCTATTCCAGTTTTTCCAGCAAATTGTACCGATTCTAGTAGATTTGTTCACAATCGAAAACATAAAGTTTTACAAACACGGTAAATCGTGACCTAAGTCCGTTTGAATATTCAAAATCATCCCTTTCGAGCGCCTACACAAGCTGATAGAATAGCGCCGCATAAAAATCCAATAACGATGTACCCGAGAGGATCCTCCGTGAGCACTCCTACCCAGCTAAGCTATAAAGATGCAGGTGTTGATATCGACGCAGGCAATGCCCTTGTAGACAATATCAAATCTGCCGTTAAACGTACCCACCGTCCCGAAGTTATGGGTAACCTAGGTGGTTTTGGCGCACTTTGCGAGCTGCCAACTAAGTACAAACATCCAGTTCTTGTGTCTGGCACCGATGGTGTTGGTACCAAGCTTAGACTGGCTATCGATTATCAGAAGCATGACAGCGTCGGCGTCGACCTGGTTGCCATGTGTGTCAACGATCTGATTGTTGCCGGTGCAGAGCCCCTGTTTTTCCTCGACTACTATGCTACTGGCAAGCTAGATGTCGCGACTGCGACCTCGGTCGTTAACGGCATCGCCGAAGGTTGTGCTCAATCGGGTTGCGCCCTGATCGGTGGCGAAACCGCCGAAATGCCTGGCATGTATGAAGGCGAAGACTATGACCTCGCCGGTTTCTGCGTGGGCGTAGTAGAGAAAGAAGATGTGCTCGACGGCTCAAAAGTGGTTGCCGGTGATGCACTGATCGCGCTGGGCTCAAGCGGCCCACACTCAAACGGTTACTCGCTTATCCGTAAGGTACTGGAAGTCAGCAAGGCAGATCCTCAGCAAGACCTTGAAGGTAAGCCGCTGATCGACCACCTGTTGGAACCGACCAAGATTTATGTCAAGCCGCTACTTAAGTTGCTTGAAAAGCATGACGTACACGCTATGGCCCACATCACGGGTGGCGGCTTCTGGGAAAACATCCCACGCGTCCTGCCTGATGATGCTAAGGCCGTCGTAAAAGGCGACTCATGGCAGTGGCCTACCGTATTCAACTGGTTGATGGAAAACGGTAATATCGCCGAATTTGAGATGTACCGTACCTTCAACTGTGGTGTCGGCATGATCATCGCCCTGCCACAGGATCAAGTGGATGCTGCCCTGACCCTACTTAAGGCCGAAGGCGAAAACGCTTGGCTCATCGGTGACATTGCCAGCCGCAATGGCGACGAAGAGCAAGTGGAGATCTGCTAATGCCCAACTGCTGTCGCGTTCTCGTCTTGGTCTCTGGTAATGGCAGCAATCTGCAGGCCATCATCGACAGCTGTGACGATAATCTGGACGCCGAAGTCGTTGGAGTGATCAGCAACAAGCCAGATGCCTATGGTCTGGTGCGCGCCCATCACGGAGAGATCGACACCAGCTGCGTGATCCCCCATCAGGGTGAGGCTCGTGGCGACTATGATCTCCGCCTCAAGGCCGCCATCGACAAGTACCAGCCGGATCTCATTGTGCTGGCAGGCTTCATGCGTATCTTGAGCGATGATTTCGTTAAACAGTTCGAAGGGAAAATGATCAACATTCACCCTTCACTGCTGCCGAAATACACGGGTCTGCATACTCATCAGCGGGCAATCGACGCCGGTGACAGCGAACATGGCGCCAGCGTACACTTTGTGACGCCAGAGCTGGATGCCGGCCCTGTGATCCTGCAGGCGAAGGTACCCGTCTATCCCGAAGACGATGCCAGCACACTGGCACAAAGAGTACATGAGCAGGAACATGCCATCTATCCCCTAGTGGTGAAATGGTTCAGCCAGCAGCGCCTGCGCATGACTGACGGCAAGGCTTATCTTGACGATCAACCGCTTGGCCCTATGGGCTACGCCGCTGACTAATCCGTTAAAGCATTAGCTTAAAACAGACAAAAAAGAGACCCTAGGGTCTCTTTTTTATTGGCGAGCATCTATCTCCGTCACGGCAAAAAAGGCCGTCGCTGACAGCAGTAAAACCCATAGCTAACAGCAGTTAAGCCCACCCAAGACGGCTAATCGCCGCCAAGCCCCTTTTTATTGCTCACCAGGCTAGGGAAGGTGCGAACAAGTCCCATGTGTGCTCTGCGTCGGCTTTACAGGCCTGGATGCAAGGCGTGGTTCGCGGTAAATGGCCCAAGTCCTTTGCAAGAAGCACAACACGGCTATTAGGCCTGTGAAGCACGCCCTTCGGGGCTTTCACAGCAACCGGCTCTCGACGTTATCTGACATTGACAGGCCCCGGCATGCCTTCAGTCAGATGCCTTGAATGCCAATTGCTGTGTAAGCCAGAGTACTACGAAGACCTATTCGCAACTTCCCTAAATAATTCACCAAATTCCATTGTTTTTAAAACACAATTGGTTTTAGATGAAGGCAGTTGACTTTCTGCTAGCAAGATGAGACCTAAGATGAAAAATGTAATTTGTGATATTGATGGTGTACTGCTACATGACAATAAGTTGATCCCTGGCAGCGATAAATTTATCCATCGCATTCTTGAGCAGGGAAATCCACTGGTCATTCTGACCAACTACCCGGTTCAGACGGGTAAAGATCTCCAAAATCGCCTCGGCGCCGCCGGGATCCAGGTACCTGAAGAGTGTTTCTATACCTCGGCCATGGCAACGGCAGACTTTCTCAAGCATCAGACGGGTGACAAGGCCTTCGTCATTGGCGAAGGCGCTCTCACCCACGAGTTATACAAGGCGGGCTTTACCATAACCGACATCAACCCTGATTTCGTCATCGTCGGTGAAACCCGCTCCTACAACTGGGACATGATCCACAAGGCTGCCCAGTTCGTCGCCGCCGGTGCCCGCTTTATCGCCACCAACCCAGACACCCACGGCCCGGCCCACAGCCCGGCCTGTGGTGCCCTGTGCGCCCCCATCGAGCGCATCTGTGGCCGTAAACCATTCTATGTGGGCAAGCCCAGCTCCTGGATCATTCGCAGTGCACTCAACCATATCGGTGGCCACTCAGAAAATACGGTGATCATCGGCGACAACATGCGCACCGACATCCTAGCGGGGTTTCAGGCGGGCCTGGAAACCATTCTGGTCACCAGCGGTGTCAGCCAGGTCAAAGATATCGAGAAAGAGCCCTTCAGACCCAACCATGTGTTTGACTGCGCCGGTGATATAGACGTCATCTAGGCTGATTAGCCAGAGAAATCACTAGCCAAGACGCGCGGCCCAGGCCGCGTGTTTTTTATCCCTTATCAACACAAGATTTGTCCCTCCGAACCCTGATACCATCTGCCTTCCAGCAAACATAAAGCGTAACATTTAATCGTCCCACCTCCCTTGATAATGGGCGGCATCTTATTCATCATGTGAGCGCAATCAATAAATAGATAACAAAAACAAATAGGAAGTCCCATGCGTTTTGCCCTACCCACCTGTGCTCTGGTGCTCCTCAGCGCCTGTAGCCAGCATGCTCCCCAGCTCATTAGCGAGGAGCAAGTTCCTGCATTTAACGAAGCCAGATTCAGGCTGGATATTCAGACCCTCTCCTCGGATAAATTTGAGGGCCGTGCCCCGACGACCCAAGGTGAGAAGCTGACCCTGGATTACCTTAGCAAGGCCTTTGCCGCCGCCGGGCTGGTAGGCGCCAACGATGGCAGCTTCCTGCAACCCGTACCTATGGTGAGCTACACCGCCAGCGAGTCGCAAAACATCACCCTGGGTGACCTGCCGATGCACTACCGTCAGGATATCGTGCTGGGCAGTCGCCACGACAATAAGGGCGTCGAGATCAAAGATGCGCCCCTGGTCTTTGTCGGCTATGGCATCAAGGCGCCCGAATACGATTGGGACGACTACCAAGGACTGGACATGAAGGGCAAGATTGCCCTGATCCTGGTTAACGATCCCGGCTTCGCCCTGCCAGAATCGGGCAAGTTTAACGGCAAGGCGATGACCTATTACGGCCGCTGGAGCTATAAGTTTGAGGAAGCCAGCCGCCAGGGTGCCCTCGGCGCCATCATCATTCATGACACTAAGCCGGCTTCATATCCTTGGTCTGTCGTCGAAAACAGCTGGACCGGCGCGCAGCAAGATCTGGTACTGGATAAGGCCACACAGGACAGCCGCGTACAGGTCGAAGGCTGGATCACCAAAGAGAAGGCCAACGAACTGTTCGACAGCGCGGGCTTGTCCCTGGCGACCTTAAGCGATCGCGCCGCCAGCAGCCCGGTGAATGTCGCACTGCAGAAAAGCGCCAGCATCGCCTTCACCAACAAGGCGGAATATGCCGATAGCTACAACGTCGTCGCGACCCTGCCAGGCCAGGGCGCCAGTGATGAGCAGATCCTCTTTACTGCCCACTGGGATCACATCGGCCTGGACAGTAGCAAACAGGGCGATCAGATCTATAACGGCGCCCTGGACAACGCCTCAGGCACCGCCGGCATCCTAGAGATCGCCCGCCAGTTCGCCACCCAGGCCAAGCAAGGCAAGCCGCTCAAGCGCTCGATCACCTTCGTCGCCACCACAGGCGAAGAGCAGGGATTGTTAGGTTCGCGCTACTACGCCGCCAACCCTCTCTATCCTTTGGACAAGACAGTAGCCGTCTTCAACCTGGACAGCACCAATATCTATGGCCGTACATCGGATTACACTATCGTGGGCAAAGGCAAGTCACAGCTGGAAACCTATCTGGTCGAGGCGGCTAGCGGCCAGCAACGTACCGCAGTAAGCGAAACTCGCCCTGAGTCCGGCGGCTTCTTCCGCTCAGACCATTTCAGCTTCGCCAAGTACGGCGTGCCTGCCGTCTTTGCCGGTGGGGGCAATAATCCCGTCGATGAGGTCACGGCCAAGTACAAAGCCGAGATGAAAGCGCAGATGAAAGGCTGTTACCACAATGTGTGCGATGAGTATCGCGCCGACTGGGATCTCTCAGGCGCCCTGGAAGATCTCGGTGTCTACTATCAGGCCGCTCAGCGCCTGGGTAACAACGGCGACTGGCCCGGCTATTATGCCGGTACCGAATTTCATCAACTTCGCCCGGCCACCACAAAGACCGCAAGCGCCGAATAGGCAGGTTTGGCAAACCACATGACTAGAAAGGCTTCCATCGGAAGCCTTTTTGTTTATTTATCCACCATTAACACCACTTTTTGCCATCTCGACTAAAATCCAGAGCGAGATTCAGATTGAACAATTCCACCCACCAATAGAGGACTAAAAATAGAGATATCATAATTAAAACCACAAACAACAGAATAAAACTCAAAAACACCCCAGCAAAAATCAAACAAACAACACCAAAAACAACCTTTTTGTGATGTTTTGATAATTTTACCGCTTGGCAGATGCAGAAAATGCTGTCAAAGTGGTTGGCAACTGAGATTTATAGCGTTTTCTGGAGCTTTCATTATGTGTTCAATATTTGCGATTCTCGACATCCAAACCGATGCCACGCCGCTACGCCAGGTTGCCCTGGAAATGTCTAAACTGCTGCGCCATCGCGGCCCTGACTGGTCTGGGATCTACGCCAGCGATAAGGCCATTCTGGCCCATGAGCGCCTGGCTATCGTCGATATCGAGCATGGTGCTCAGCCATTGTTGTCCGAAGATGAAAGCCTGATCCTGGCCGTCAACGGCGAGATCTACAACCACAAGGAACTCAAGGCCGAACTGGGTGACAAGTACAGCTACCAGACCAACTCAGACTGTGAGGTGATCCTCGCCCTCTATCAAGAGTACGGTACCGAATTTTTAGATAAGCTCAACGGTATCTTCGCCTTCGTACTCTACGATAAGCGCAGCGACACCTACCTGATTGGCCGGGATCACATGGGCATCATACCTCTCTACACTGGCCATGACGCCGAGGGCAACTTCTATGTCGCCTCAGAGATGAAAGCCTTGATGCCGGTTTGTAAGACGGTCGAGACCTTCAAGCCTGGTCACTATCTAACAAAGGGTGGTGAGACCCACTACTACCAGCGCGACTGGCAATCTTTCGAGGCGGTACAGGACAACACTGCCAGCGTGGATGAACTGCGCGATGCCCTAGAAGCCGCGGTTAAGCGTCAGCTGATGTCAGATGTGCCCTACGGCGTGCTGCTCTCTGGTGGACTGGACAGCTCTGTGGTCTCAGCCATCACCCAGACCTACGCCAAGCGCCGTATCGAAGACGATGGTGCCAGCGATGCCTGGTGGCCGCAGCTGCACTCTTTCGCGGTAGGCCTGACCGACGCACCGGACCTGGCGGCGGCGCAGAAGGTAGCCGATGCCATAGGCACCATACACCATGAGATCACCTTCAGCTTCCAGGAAGGGCTCGACGCGATAAAGGATGTGATCTATCACCTGGAGACTTACGATGTCACCACCATACGTGCGGCAACCCCCATGTATCTGATGGCGCGCAAGATCAAGGCGATGGGGATCAAGATGGTACTGTCTGGCGAAGGCGCCGACGAGCTGTTTGGCGGCTACCTCTATTTCCACAAGGCACCAAACGCCCAAGCCTTCCACGAAGAGTTGGTGCGTAAGTTAGACAAGCTACATCTGTTCGACTGTCTGCGCGCCAACAAGGCGATGGCGGCCTGGGGCCTTGAGGCACGCGTCCCCTTCCTGGATAAAGAGTTTATCGACACGGCGATGCGACTCAACCCTGAGGCCAAAATGTCGAAAGAGGGCCGTATCGAGAAGCATATCCTGCGTCAGGCATTCGAACACAAGCTGCCACAAGAGGTGGCCTGGCGTCAGAAGGAGCAGTTTAGCGATGGTGTCGGCTACTCCTGGATCAATGGCCTAAAAGACCATGCCGCGGCTCAAGTAGACGATCTGCAGCTGGCCAACGCCAAGTTCAGGTTCCCTTACAACACGCCGGAAACCAAGGAAGCCTACTTCTACCGCTGCTTCTTCGAGGAACACTTCCCGCTGCCATCGGCCGCCGAAACCGTACCGGGTGGTAAGTCGGTCGCCTGCTCAACCCCTGAGGCACTGGCCTGGGATGAGAGCCTGCAAGGGATCATCGACCCGTCGGGTCGTGCGGTGCAGTCGGTACATGAGAGTGCTTACTAGGCCCTAGGCACTTGCCGATAGAAAATGCGACAGAAAGTCCAATAAAAAAGAGACCTTAAGGTCTCTTTTTTATTGGCACGCTTTCGTTCACTCGTGTTATACCAATCACAGTAAACATGTGATCAGAAATAGCGCAGAAAAAACGCTTGAAAACAAAGCAGGATTTTTAGATAAGTCGTTATTCTATAATTAAAAATACTAATACAGTTATCGAGCGTTTTAACAGGCTAGAATGATCAATTGTTCATTACGATTGGTATGATTCATGTTGGTAAATCAATAGTGTTCCAGGTGCTGGGTGGCAAACTGCTCGACCGCCTGCATGAAGCGCCCCTCTTCATAGGCCTGAGTGATGATTTCCTGCATCTTATCCATAGGGATCCCCATTTGGTGTCTTTTACTCACGCCAAAATAGACCTGGCGATGCTCCTCATGGCAATAGGGATGTACCCTAAGCTTGTCGTCAAAATCGCGAAAACGCGCCCTCAGGCTCGGCAATACTACCTCGGAGACGATCAGCAGCTCGAAGCGTCCCTTGAGTAGCATGTTGGTTGCCGAGATCACATCGTTGGTCTCCACCTTATTCAGGCGATCATCCTTGTCGAAACGGTCAAAATACTCTGTTTCTCGCGATACGCCGATGGAGAGCGGCCTCAGGTCCTCATAGTCGTTCACACTCGCCAGTTCACGCTGACTGATGAAGACGAATCGGCCGTCATCGCGATAGGGTAGAAAATGGCTATAGGCCGCCCGCTCAGGCTTGGCATATATCCCGGCCACCACATCGGCGCTGCCCTGCTCTAGCATATGCAGACAACGGGCGAAATTGGGGCTGGAGATAAAGGTTAAATGACGCTGCAACAGATGCGCAAACAGCTCGAGCGCGGCGATATTCTCACCGATAGGCTCATGCTCACCCTCAAGAATTTGAAACGGCGGATAGTGATCGACGCAAACCCGCATCGTCTGCTCGTCTTCGGCGTAAACCGGCGGCGCGGCGAGTAAGCCCGCCACCAACATCAAGGCCTTGGTAAGCTGCATTCAAGAATGACTCCTGGGACTCCATCTCCCATTGACCATACTACTCCTGATAAAGACTAGGCTCTTCAGCCATTTAATCGTTTAATCATTTAGCCGTTTAAAATAGTGCTCACGTTCGATATCCAACACCTCCATGGTGATGCTGGATACAGAGGCGCACAACGAAGCGATCTGGCGATCGACACACTGCATCAGATGCTGCTTCTGTTCACCGGTGCGACCGGGCATGATTTTAAGCGTGATATGAATAAAATCGGCCCCTTCGGCCTCACCGACACGGTAATGCTCGGCACAATAGGCCCGAGACTTGATACTGGCAGGCTCAAACAGCTCACTCTCGATAGCGCCACGATGCACCAAGGCCACCAGGGTGTCGATGGCTAGTTGCTGCGCCACAGGCGCACTATATTCAAGGATACAATGAGGCATCTGTTACTCTGACCATACCGCAAACTCGTTACCGTTTGGGTCCTTAAAATGAAAACGACGCCCGCCAGGAAACGAGAAGATCTCCTGAGTGATCAAGGCGCCCGCATCGGCAACCGTGGTCAGACACACCTCTAGCGCCTTGGCATAGATGACGATTAACGGCGTGCCGGAGGCGATATCGAAACTTTTATCCGACAGGAAAAATCCACCAGCAATCCCCGCGTTGGTAAAACAGCTGTATTCGGGGCCATAATCTTCAAACTGCCAGCCGAACACCTTGCCAAAGAATGCCTTGGTCACGGCGATATCCTTCACGGGGATCTCGATATAGTTGATGGTCTGGTCTTGATTCATTGCATTTCCTTGCAGTGACTATCGTTGTTAGGTTTAGCCCATCAATGTGAGCCAAGTCTCGCTTTTTAAATCTACCCCCTATCTAAAAGTAAAGCGAGTGTTAAATCTAGAGGGGCAGCGCCATAGCTCAGATTATAGGCAATAAAAAAGGGAGCCTGGCTCCCTTTTTTATTCGTCTTCAACCTAGCCCAGCAATGCCGCCAGCAGGCCAATGAGACCACCGAAGACACCGCCCCAAACCACCAGCCAGCCTAAGTGCTGTTTGATCATCTGCTGCACTATCTCTTTCACCAGCTGAGGGGTCAGTTCGGCAAGGCGCTGATCCACAATGCTCTTCACCTTGGCTCTGAGATCCGCCAACACGTCGGGCTGCTCTATCTCATTCTTCAGCAGTTCATAGAAATCATCACTCTGGGTCAGCTCGACCAAGGAGGTCTTCATCTTGTTGATGAAAGGCTCTTTGAGTGGCGCTATCGCCTCCGTGCCGCCAAACATGGTCAGCATGCCACCGAATGAGGACTGCTCTACCGTGGTCACCAGGGCGTCGAAGGCAGGCGACATATCCACCTTCTCGATGACAGGCTCCAGATTGATATGAGCCACACTGCCCCCCTGCTGTGACAGGAACTTATCGATATTCTCGTTGGTAAAAAACTGCTCCATCATCAGATGGGCGATGCCCGCCTTAAACTCCTCGAAGCGCGCCGGCACCACGCCGCTGCCATAGAGGCCTGGCACCTTCTCGAATAACATATGGATCGCCAGCCAGTTGGTGACCGCCCCCGACAGGGCAAACAGGCCGATACTAAAAACGATAGCTTGCTGAAAAAGATAGCCGCAGACTACCAACAGGGCAGCCAGTAAATTAGTGATAAGACTCTTATTCACCGATTTATCTCCAAGGATAAGACAAAAAAACGGCGCTATCTTACCACAAGCAAAATCCCTGAAGACAGCCTATTAGTATTGGTTAGCCGCCTGCTCGGCAAACACTGCGCTCGTGTCACATTCATCAATGTAGATGAAGCCGTCGCCGCTGAGGTGTTCGCGGCGCACCGCCATCACATTGGTCTCATCGGCCAGCTCCTTGGCTTTCTCAACCAGACGGGTGGCGATACCTTGATGGCGAAAGGCCTCCTCGACATAGAGGTCGTCAAAATACCAAACGGGCTTGAGCAGGCGCGAAGAAAAGGAGGGGTAGAGCTGAATAAAACCGACGATCTCAAGGGCTACCTGAGCAATGAAGATCACCGAATCATTCTCATGCAGACGAGCCTGTAGGAACTCGCCACTGTCGGCCAAGGCAGACGCTTGCCCCAAGCTCTGACGATAACGGTCAAACAGAGGTGTCAGCAGGTTCAAATCATCTTCAATTGCAATTCGTATCAGCATATTCCGTCCTTGAAATCTGTATTCGCCTAGGATGAGGGGCGACAAATACAGTTACATCCTTATGATTTAGTTGATGTTATCATATCAGGATTAAAATAACAGTCCATTGTTACTCCGACCTAAGTCTACCCTCTGGGACGTTTGCGCAGATCTTTGTACTCGAACGACAGGCTGTGGATACGTTCGATGGGAAATCCATTGAGAAAGGCAATCTCCCGGCTCTCGTTGACCAGGCCCGGCTCGCCGCAAAGAAACAAGTGTTGCTGACGGTCGAATTGGTGACACTTGAGCGCCTCGCTAAAGGGATTGGCATGGATCACCCGCCGCCCCTTGCTCTCACTCTGCCCCGTGATGCAGGCCTGATAGTGAAACTGACGATGTTCCAGCATCATCTTAAGCAGCTTAGGATGCAGATAGAGATCGTTATCATCCCGGGCGCCGACATAGAGGAAGATCTCCCCCTGATGCCCCTGTGCTAGCGCATGCATCAGCATGGCATGGGCCACACCAAGACCACTGCCGAAGGCGACGATGATCAGCTTGGCATCACGATAGGCGCTGCGGTAATAGCGACTCCCCAGCGGTCCCTGCACCAGCAATTTCTCTCCGATCCCCGCATGGTGATACAGCCAGTCGCTGAACTGCCCATTATATTTGCGCCTCACGTGCAGCTCGAGAAAAGGCTCATCCGGCAGACTGGTAGGCGAATAGCTGCGGGTCAGGCCGTCGAAGCGTCGTAAGTTGATGTACTGCCCCGGGTGGTGCTGCAAGGGTTCGTCTAACGCCAGGCGGACGCGTACCACGGCCTCGTTGATAAACTGCTTCTCCTGGATCTTGGCGCCGACAAAAAGATCCTGCGGCAGGATAGACTTGAGACGCAAGGCTGGGGTGGGCTTACACTGACAGGAGCAGAGATAGTGACGCTGCTTGAGCCCAAGCGTCAGACCACGCTGGGCCCCGATCGCCATTTCGCCATCGACATGTTGCAGCAGACAGGTTTTACACACGCCCTTCTTACAGGAATAATTGACCCGCTGACCATGGCGTATCAGGGTGTCTAATACCGACTCACCGGCCTTAGCCTCAAATGCCTGACCGTCGAGGTAAAATGTTGTCATATATGTCGATTTATCTCGTAGAAATTTAAATAAATTTTATGTTTAGCCGTTCATTATCGATAATAAACCTACTAAAATTATAGCGACTGGTTCACAAACGTGCGGATAGGACTCGCCGTCCCCCCTTCTTTGAATCTTTTCAGTTCGTCTACAACGTCATTAAGGTCATTATGTCTTCCGTCCCATCATTTTTTGCTCAACTCGGACAAAAATACAAACAGCTGCCTAAATATCAAAGGTATATTGGTATCTCAATTACCCTGTATTTAACATGGACCCTGTTACTGGGTCTACTGCTTCCTTACCTGTTAACCCAGCAAATTCCTAAGCAGCTGTCGGATCAGATCTTAAGACCCGTCTCCCTCGGGGAGGTCAAGATAAACCCCTTTAGCCTAGAGGTCGAACTCACTGATTTTGCCATCAAGGAGAAGGACGACCAGGCCTTCGTCGGCTTTAAGCGATTGGGACTCAATATCCAGTTTTGGGACTCGCTATTTCAGCAAGGCCTGAGTCTTAGCGACATCACGCTGGAAAATCCCCATGCCGAGGTTAAGCGTCTAAAGAGCGAGCAGGCGCTGAGGTTTAATTTCACCGATATCCTGGAAACGCTGGCGCAAAATAGCCCTCAAGCCGAACCAGAAGTCGAAGGCAATGGCACTATTCCCCATTTTATCCTCAAGAACCTGGCAATCGTCGATGCCAACCTGCATCTGGCCGATGAGATAACACGAGGAGAGGTGAGTTACCCCAAGGTCAACCTCAAGGTTGCCAGCTTCGACTCCCATAATCCCATTGTGGGCACCAGAATTAATGACCAAGACCAACACAATGAGAATGACAGCAAAGCCGACAAGAAAGGCACCAACAGCAATGCGGAGGCTAAGGCAAACCGCTACCACATGGAGTTCCATAGCGACCGTGGCGGTAAAATTGCCCTCAAGGGACAGGTACAGCTCACCCCATTCGAGCTTGTTGGTGATATCAGCCTGAGTCACATCGATCTGCCCCAGCTTTGGGCCTTTGTTGCCGACGCTTTTCATGTCTCCCTGGACAAGGGCTATGTGGATTTCGCCACTGAGTACCGTGTCGCTCAGGAAGGCGACAAGCTAGAGGCCAGCACCAGCGCCGGCGAGCTCAGCTTTAATCAGCTGCAGATCAGCCACGAGCAGCGCGAGCTTATCACCCTTGGGCGTTTTGCCCTCACAGGCATAGAGGCAGATCTGGGCCAACAGCGTGTGGATCTGGCCGCCCTGACCTCGAGCGATCTTACGGTCAACGCCAGACTAGATGATAAGGGCATAGATCTCGCCGCCCTGTTAACCCCTAAGGCAAGTGCTGTTGAAGCGACGTCCTCTGACACAAACGCTACCGAAACAAGCGCTAACCAAACGAGCTCTAACGCAACGAGCACTAGCGAAACCAGTTCCAACGAAACGACAGCCAGCCAGGCCAGCAGTGAACAAGTGGCCGAAGCTGAGATTGAGGTTAATGCTGCTGAGCAGACGGCTGAGCAAGCCGTTGACAGCACTGAGGCGTCAGGCTGGCACGCCAGGCTGGCAAAAATCGAGCTAAGCAACTATCGGCTCAACCTCACCGAGCAGCTCTTTAAAGATGAAAACCTGTGGCAGATTGGCGAGCTTGAGCTGACCACAGGCGCGATAGATGAAAGCCTGAGTCAACCCATCGACTATCAACTGGCGTTAGCCATCAACCAAAGTGCCAAGGTACAAACTCAGGGCCAAATCGACGCCCTTTCCAAGCAGGTCAAAGCCGATGTGTCGCTCAAGGGACTGGGGCTTGGCTGGTTCCAGACCTACCTCGCGCCTTTTGTTAACATCAAAATTGACGATGGCCGTCTCGCCACCCAGGGACAACTCATCGCGGATGCGCAGGGGCAATTGACCTATGAAGGTACACTCCAGGTAGACGATCTTCAGGTCAAAGACCTCAAGGCCAACAAGACACTGGTAGAGTGGCAACAGCTGGATCTCAACCAACTCAGCTTCGATAAACAGGCCAATCGTCTGGCAATCGACCGAGTCACCCTGAACAAGCCATACGGGCGTATACTGATCAACGAAGATCGCACCACCAACTTCCAGGATCTGCTGGTCGCCCAGGCGGCGCCTGAAGAGGCTATGTCTGATCAGGCGAAGCCTGATAAGACTAAGCGAGATAGCGCCAAACCAACGAGCGCCAAAGCGGCAAAGGCTGAACAAACGAGTGACAAGGAAGGCGATGCAGGCAAGTCGATGGCGCTCAGCATCAACAAGATAGTGTTCAAAGATGGCTCAACCTTCTTTGCCGATAATTCGCTCACCCCTAACTTCGCCGCCGGTATAGAGCAACTCGAAGGCAATATCGCCAATCTCTCCTCGAGCAGTGATAAGGCCGCCAGCGTAGACATCAAGGGCAAGATTGACAGATACGCCCCGGTTGTCTTGAAGGGCGAGATCAATCCCCTACTTGAGCAGCCTTACCTGGATCTGGACCTTAGCTTTAAGCATGTGGAGCTGACCTCGGTGAACCCCTATTCAGGCACCTACGCAGGTTACTATATAGACAAGGGGTTGATGTCGCTGGACCTTAAATACCAATTGGAAAACAACCAGTTGGTGGGTGACAACCATCTGGTGGTGGATCAGCTGCAGCTGGGTAAGAAGAGTAATTCTAGCCTGGCGACCTCGCTGCCTGTCACCCTGGCCATCGCCCTGCTACAAGACAGACACGGAGTTATCGACCTTGGCCTGCAGGTCTCTGGCGATCTTAACGAGCCTAGTTTTAGCTTCGGCAGCATCATCGCCACCGCCTTTACCAATGTGATCACTAAGGCTGTTACCGCCCCGTTCAGCCTGTTGGCCGGCCTGCTCGGCTCAGACGATGAGCTGGATAAGGTCGCCTTTACGCCAGGCTTGGCGATACTCCCTGACGAGAGTCAGACACTACTGAGCAAGCTGGCCAAGGGACTAGCCGACAGGCCCAAGCTCACCGTCAGCGCCAAGGGCGCCGTGGATCTCATCAACGACAGTCAGGCCTTAATGACGGCCAAGCTGCATCAGGCGCTGGTCGTTGAGGCGCAGCTCGATGATGCCAAGTTTACCGAGGCGCAACTGCCAAAGGGGCTCACGGCCAGTACCTTCCCCACCACGGGTATATTATCTGATGCGCTAAAGGCCCTGTACCAGAAGACGCTGCAAAAAGATCCAGACGAAGTACTCAAGGAGATCAAACAGCAACAGGCGCAGCAGGAAATAAGCCAAGAGGAGTTACAAACCCGCTGGCATATTGCGCTATATAACTACCTGGTCTCGGCGCAGCAGCTTGACGATAACGCCCTGGGTCAGTTGGCGCAGCAACGAGCGCTGGCGGTGAAGCAATATCTGATCGAACAGGCCAACATCGAAGCGGGCCGGGTATTCGTGCTCGACAGTCAGGCGGCCCTCGACACCAGTGCATCTCAGGCACTACTGACCCTGAGCGCCGAATAACCGCGAATAACCCCAAGTCATTTAAGTAAGATAAAAACGGTTAAGCCCAGGCTTAGCCGTTTTTTCTCTACATGCTACTCATGCAGAAGGCTAAACACCTGGACAAATATAGCGATGAGAATATAGGGAAAGGTCTCAGTTTGCGACAAGGCTTTGATCTCCATCACGCTTGCGTTAGAATCCGCCCCATCAAAATTTTCTAGGAGTCGTTAATGTTTATTGTTCGCTGGGTATTAGGCCGCATTATCCTGTTTCTGAATTTTGTTTTTACCCCTAAGAAGCGTCAGCGTCCGCTAGCGGAGCAGGCAAGAGTGGACGAGCAGACACAAGGACTTGCGCTATACCAATACGCGGCCTGTCCCTTCTGTGTAAAGGTGCGCCGCGCCATTCGTCGCCAGGGGCTGAATATCGTCACGGTCGATGCCAAGCAGGACGAGCATCAACAGACCCTAGTACAGCAAGGTGGCCTGGCTAAGGTGCCTTGCCTGCGTATCGAAGAGGCCGGAGAGACTCAGTGGATGTATGAATCCTCGGATATCATAGACTATCTCAATAAGCGTTTCGCCTAAGCTTATGCTTAAGCACCGCGGGCACCCTAGGGTGCCCTTTTTATTGGCTGGCTCAAGGCGCTACAGATGGGGCAACATCCCCTTGAGCACTATGTCGTGATAGGTCACCACCCCTAAGATCTTACCCGCCTCGATCACCGGCGCCTTGTTGATGCCGAAGCGTTCGAACAATCTGGCGGTATAACGAATGTCCATGTCGGCGTGTACCGACAGCACAGGTTTAATCATGATCTCATAGACATTGACCCGCTCTGGCGACTTATCTTTGGCCAACACCTTGCGGGCGATATCGCTCATCAGCACCATGCCGTATTCATCGTGTTCATGACGCTTGTTCACCAGCAACATGCTGACATCGTTGCCCACCGCCAGCTTGATCGCCTCGGCCACGGTATGCAGACCATCGACCATCACATAGCTGTCTTTCATGACGTCGCTGTTCTTAATTAGCCTGCTTGGTTTCATAATTGATCCTCAATCTCTTTGCTGAGTTTTTCCACCTGATGGGCGACACCGACGGCGTCCTCCACATCTATCTGTATGGCAATCCCCTGCCCAGGGTTCGTCTCAAACTCCCCTACCCGACAAATGGTTTCCAAGATGCTGCGGCTCATGTGCTCCTCTACCAACCAGAGGATCACGTCCCGCTGTATATCCAGACCCAGGCCCATGAAGGTCTTCTTCTTCTCCAGCCCTTCACCGCGGGCATGATTAATGACTGTCGCTCCCGTGGCGCCCGCCTCTCTCGCCGCATCGAGCACGGTATCGGTACAAGTTTCATCGACGAAGGCGACGATAAGTTTAAAGCGCATGGTCTCGCTCCTTAGCGGATTTTCGCTGACTTAAGAATTCGACTAACTGGGCGTAGCCCATCACAGTGATCATAGGAAACAGGCTGGCAAAGGCAATCAGGCCGAAGCCATCGATAAGCGGGTCGCGCCCCGCCACATTGGTGGCTAGCCCCAGGCCAAGCGCCGCCACCAGCGGCACGGTCACTGTCGAGGTAGTCACCCCGCCCGAATCGTAGGCCAGAGGCACTATCATCTTAGGGGCATAATAGGTCTGAATCACCACCAGCACATAACCCGCCATGATGTAGTAATGAATGGGATCGCCCACCACGATGCGAAAACAGCCGAGGGCTATCCCCATGGCCACGCCGATAGCCACAGAGATCCTGAGTCCCTGTATGCCGATGGCGCCACCCGAGACCTCGTTGGCCTTGATCGCCACGGCGATGAGTGAGGGCTCGGCAATCGTGGTACTAAAACCAATAGCCGCGGCAAACAGGTAGACCCAGAAATAGTCTTGCCAGATAAAAGGCGTATCGCCGCCCTCAGGGTGGAGAAAATCGGGCGAGGTCAGCTGGCTGGCCATGCTTTGCCCTATGGGAAACAGCGCCAGTCGAGCCCCACCAAGAACAGGCTGAGCCCTATGATCACATAGACAAATCCCAGCAGCACCCGGCGCCAATTGGCAACCGCCCGCTTGAGTACCCCAAGCTGAAAGCCGAATAAGATGACGGCTATCGGCACCACATCCCGGGCCGTCAACATCAGGGTATTTAACATCTCGCTCAGATAAGTCATCACAACACCCACATGCCGTAGAGTAAAACGAAGATCATCGGCGTCAGGCTGGCAAAGGCGATCAGCCCAAAGCCATCCAACATGGGATTACGCCCCTTAATCACACTGGCCAAACCGACCCCCAGGGCGGTCACCAAGGGGACGGTAATGGTCGAGGTGGTCACGCCACCAGAATCATAGGCGATACCTATGATGTTCTCTGGCGCAAAGGCGGTTAACACCATGACACACACATAGCCACCTATGATTAAATAATGAATAGGCCAGCCCTTGAGAATACGGATCACCCCGAGCAGAATCGCCAGCCCCACCGAGATGGCCACCGTCAGCCTGAGCCCCATGGCATAGCGCTCCATGGCATCACTGCTCGACGCTATGGCGCCGGCATTAGCCGCCACCTCGGCGGCCTCATTCGCTACTGCCGTCAAGGCGGGCTCCGCCAGTGTGGTGCCGAAACCCAGCGAGAAGGAGAAAACAACTAACCAGAAAACGCTGCCCTTACGCGCCAGCGCCTGAGCCAGAGACTCACCAATGGGAAACAGGCCCATCTCGAGCCCAAAGACAAAGAAGGTCAAACCGAAGACGATAAATACCAGCCCGAGGAGGATCTCGGCCAGATTAGCCGGAGCCTGATGCAGCACGAAGATCTCGAAGAAGGCCACCACACAGATGATGGGCACCAGATCCCGAAAACTGCCGAGTAATGAACGAAACAGGCTGATCAAGGCCGACATGCAAACTCCTTAGCGCAGGGGATCTCCTAACACATTTCCCCTTACCTTGAGTGTGCCAAGACGCTAACAAATAACAACAATTTTCTCACATCTCACCCTATTTACGTGAGCCAGTTCAAGTTACTCAGCCAAAGTCAATTTAGGTAAAGTCATGTAACCTGGGGTGATCTCCCCTGGCAATTGGGTTATGCTCGGCCTGTCACAAATGCTAACCTTCGACTAAAAATAAAGATAATAAGATGCCGATGCCTTCCCCACTACTTACCACCACTGTGCTTCTCACCGCTATGCTTAGCCTTGTCGGCTGCGCCAGCAAACGCGATGTCGATGATTTTAAGGTTCGTGTAGAAGATACCTTCCAGACCTCAATCAAGGGCGACGGCATCAAGCTGTTTACCTACAAGGTGAAGTACGCCGAGCTGCCCACCCTAGAACAGCCACACATGCAGCGAGTACGTCAGATAGAGAAGATGAAACGCTCGGGGAGCAAGAAACGCTCCATCTATGAGCCAGATCTGAGGCGTTGGACCGAGCAGATAGAACTTGGCCTGGAGAAGACCATCACCATGACAGGCTACTGCCGCGAAGGCTATCTGGAACTGAGCCGTATCATAGAGGTGGGACGCGGAGAGATCCGCGGCGAGTGCAACGATGGCGCCACCGACGCCGATATCAGCAAATTCGCCGACAAGGGCTAAAAACCTGCCAGAAAAGGGGCAGAGTTCATCCGCAAGCGCTCAAGGCTTAAAGCATCCGTGAGCCAAGAAATGCGCCGTCTGGGCAATCACCCTGGCGTTATTCATCATGAAGGGATGAGTTACCGCCAGGCTGATATGATCCCTCATCCCCTTGAGCCGAGTGCGCGCCACGGTGACCTTGCCATCGTTGGGGCCAGGCAATAGGGTCGAGAGCAGCAGGTTAACGCTGCGATTGCCGGCAATCACCCCAAGGTCAAAATCAGCCTTACCGAGACGATTCGGCACGCTGCACGCTTCTGTGCCCAGTTGCATCCCCGCAGGACCATTAACCAGCCTAAACCCTGGCATCTTCCTCAGGCGATCCACCACCTCACTGCCGCCATTCGGAGGGCCAAGCATCACCACCCGGCCAAGGGCTGGCAAGGCATGTTGACTCAGGTACTGGCGCACCAGGATGCCGCCCATAGAGTGAGTGACAAAGTGAATTTTATCTCCACGGCACGCTGACAGCGCCTTGTCGATATGCTCACCGGCCAGCGTCTCGATATCAAACTGAGTCGAGGGATAGCCCATATTCACGCATTGGTAACCCTTGGCCGACAGAGCATTCGCCATCTTCTCCATCGAGGCCCTGCTGCGCGCCAGGCCATGAAGCAAGACTACAGATTCATTAAGCGGCTGCATAGTAAAGCGACTCCTTCTCTTCCTTGCCAAGACGGCGCCTACATCGCTGACCTACAGCAAACGATATTCGATAAGATACAAGGTTTTAATCTCGCCATATATCTCGGTGATCACCGCCTTTAACTGCGCCAGCGTCATGTTCTCTTGCGCGGCATGGCGCTGGTTTAAGGCATCGAAGGCGAGCTCTTCGACCCGCACCACCTGAATATCACAAAAATGCCTGTCGGTTTCGAAGGTCGATACCGACAGACGATCGCCGACGCGAAAGTGCGACTCGCTCTCATCCCTCAAGGTGATGGTTTTAGCGCCACTTAAAATATCGGCCTCAAAGCGCTCAAAGAAGGTGATCTTGGCATCACAGCTTATACGACTCATAATTCCTCTATCTCAACACTCGCCTATAGCCCCAGCGTGCGGATTAGGTTAAAATCCGCCCCCGGTTTGGGTTACCCGACGGGCAACCCCGTAAAGTCCACATATTATCTGAATCAAACACCTGGGTGGAAGTATGAACAAGAAACAAAAGATGCTGAAGAAGACGGCAAAGCGCGCCAAAGCCCGTCACAACAAACATACGCCGCCGACAGTAAAGAAATATATCTCAAAAGGCGATCGCGCCAAGATGCTGGCCCAGGAGCAGGCCGAAGCCGCCGCCAAGGCTAATGCCGCCGAGAAGGCCGCTAAGTCTGAGGACGAGCAAGACGTGACAGCTGAGAACGTCGAACAACAAGAGGCTTCAGAGCAGCAAGGCTAAGGCTTACGCCTTTTGGCTAATGCATTTAATGGCTAATGCCTAAATGCTAATGGCTATTGCCAATAACTAATGCCTCTACCAAGCGGCGCCAGTAGGGCGCCGTTTTTTCCTCTATCGCTTTCATAGCAGTTCTAACCATCCCTTGTGTAAAAAAGACAGTTAGTCGCGCCCCTGACCTGTAACCAATTCACTCACCCGGCTGCTCTCCTCAGAATCTTGCTCCTCACTGATCTGCGCCATCTGGGCACAGGAGGATGACAGTGGATTGGTGCTGCTGGGGCTTAGCTCCTCATCGAGCGCCTCCTGGCTAACCGCTAGCGCCGCATTGGCATGCACCTTGTCAACCAAGCGATAGGCAGTTAATACACCCAGCACGCCGAAGAGGATAGCCCCTAGCACCTGACCGATTAGCACGCCTTCTACGCCCCCCAGCTGGCCGCCATAATAGACGAAGGGAATGGTACCCAGGGTCGCCTTACCCACGTTAAACAGGGTCGAGTACTTGGCCTTACCCAGATTATTAAAGGAGGCGTTGGCGACAAACAAGGCCCCGGAGAACACAAAGAAGACGGCAATGTAGCGGCAGAAGAAGCGGATCAACTCGGCGCTCTCCCCCTGCATGGCAAAAAGTTGCACTATCTGCTCCTGCAGCAGCATCAACAGCAGCGAGACAGATACCACATACAGGGCGCAAAATTGCAGCGCCTTGGTCAGACTCTGCTTCACCCGATCAAATTCCCGCGCACCAAAGTTCTGCCCGACGATAGGGCCTATGGCGCCGCTGAGGGCGAAGATCATGCCAAAGGCCACGGGCGTCAGCCTGCCCAGCACGGCCCAGGCCGCTACATAACTATCGCCAAATTCGGCGATGGCTCGGGTCACCACGGCATTGCCTATCGGCGTGGCGATGTTGGTCATCATCGCGGGTCCCGCGATGGCAAAAATGGGCTTAATGTCTTCCTTGAAGGCGGTGAGATCGAAACGGCCAAACAGCTTATGCTTGACCACCACGCCCCTCGCGGCCACCAGCAGTACAGCCAGTCGTGCCAGCACGGAGGCCAGCGCCGCGCCCTCTATCCCCATGGCGAGCAGGAAGATGAAGATAGGATCGAACACCAGATTGACGCCGCCCCCGGTCAGGGTCGACATCATGGAGAGCTTGGCGTCACCCACCGCCCTGAGCGCCGCCCCCAGGGCCATCGCCAGACAGATGATGGGCATTGAGGGCACGAGAATATAGAGGTAACCCGCGGCCAGTTCACCGGTGCGGCCGGTTGCTCCCACCAGGGTAAGCAGCTCGGGGATAAAGCAGGTGACGATTAAGGCGACCAGTGAGGCCACCAGCACAGTCACCACGGCGCTATTGAGCAGCAAGCGTTTGGCCAGCTCAAACTCTTTGGCCCCCACGGCGCGAGAAACCAGGGCGCCGAGGGCGATAGAGAGCCCTATGCCGATGGAGGTGGTGAAGAAAGAGATGGTGCCCGCGTATCCTACCGCCGCGGCCAGTTCCTGCTCCCCCAGCAGACTGAGGAAGAAGATATCGATCAAATCCACCACAAACAAGGCCGAGATGCCAATGGCGGCGGTCGAGCTCATCACCCAAATATGGCGCATGATAGAGCCCTGAACAAACTTAGCCGTGGTCATAACGTCCTCTCATTACTGGTTTTTCTATTTCTGGCTGCGCTAACGCTAAGCGCGCGCATTCTTAATAGGCTCACAAACACTAGGGCCTGTTGATCTTTCAAGTTTAATTTTTGTTCAATCTAAACGCGTTTTGCGCGAGGCGAGAGCCATGAAGCATAGTTACTCTATGTGAATGGCGAACAACAAAGAAATCGTCTGGAACGATTTCTAACAGCGTCGCTGACCGCCTGCGGTGAAAGGCAGGAAGCCTTGCATAAAGTGCAGCGCGCGTTTAGATGAACCCGTTGGGCAGCGTTTGTAGGCCATTTCTACGGCGTTATCGCCAATTTGTGTAGGATACTACACAACACAGGCTCTGCCTTGTATAAATCACCTTCAAACTGCTGCAAAAACAAACGGCAAAGGTCAACAGGCCCTAGGGCCTGTTGACCTTTTGAGAACAAATTTTGTTCTAATTGAGCACGTTCAAATCGCGGCATGAGGCTTGGAGTATAGTTATTCTATATAAAAGCC
>NZ_JPII01000053.1:0-45559 GCF_000832025.1 Shewanella sp. cp20
CTCAAGACGAAACCTGCGGGCAGCGTCTGTATCATTTTTCTACTGCGTTATCGCTCATTGATGTAGCACACCACATTACAATCGCTCTGCCTTGTATAGAACCGATACAGAATGCTGCAAAAATGAACGCGAAAGATAAACAGGCCCTAGGCTCCCTAGAGGTCGGTTTCCAACTCGCTGCCACACTTGTCACAATAGAGCGCCGAGACTTCGTGGCCCATCTTGAGGCAGTTGCTGCAGCGGCGTAGATCTTTCTTACGCACCATCTCCTGGGAGATCTCCGAGGTCAAGATACCCGTGGGAATCGCGATAATGGAGTAACCGATCAGCATGGTCAGCGCGGCGATCCCCTGGCCGAGAGTGGTCTGGGGCGTGATGTCACCATAGCCCACTGTGGTGATGGTCACTATGGTCCAGTAGATCGACTTGGGCATGGAGGTAAAACCATGCTCGGGTCCCTCCACCACATACATGATGGCGCTAAGCACCATGACGATCAGGCTGACCGAGAAGAAAAATAGAAAGACCTTGCGACTCGACTGCATCATGGCCCGCAGCAAGAGGTTACCCTCGCTGAGGTAGCGCAGCAGCTTGAGCACACGAAATATCCGAAACAGACGCAGCACACGGATCACCAGGGTGAAGCTGGCGCCAGGGAAGATGAGCGCCAGATAGCTGGGCAAGATAGAGAGCAGATCCACCACGCCATAGAAGCTGCGGGCATATTGTGCGGGCTGAGCGGAGCAGTAGAGTCTGAGCATGTACTCTAAGGTAAAGATACCGGTAAAGCACCACTCGGCGATACGGATCCAATCGCCATAACGGTTATGTATGCTGTCTATGGTGTCGACAAACACCAGGGCGACGCTCAACACGATGCAGACGATCAGGCTGATGTCGAAATAACGACCGGCCGGGGTGTCTGTACCGAAAATAATCTGTCTAAGCTTCTGTTTACGCGCCTCTTGCGGGGTCTCATCCATCTAAATCAACAATCCTTTTCTCTCGTCATCGAAGACGCCAATTCCACCCACTATGATGCAACATGGAATTAACCGATCCAGCTTAATCTAAAATAAGGTATGATGAACACCCAAGTAGTGGCTTTATTTTACCGAACCAAGACGATGCAGACATTTTTTAAACAACTCCTGCTGCTTTGCCTACTCGCTCCGTTAGGGGTTACCTGGGCGCAATCGAGCGGCTTAAGCTCGCCCCATAGCGCCAGCAAGAGCCAGATTGGCAAGGTAGATCTGGTGGTGGTCAATAAGTCTGAGGCCAGCATGCTATTGATGCGTCAAGGTAAAGTATTAAGACGCTACAAGATTGCCCTGGGCGATCGCCCGGTGGGCCACAAGCTGCAAGAGGGCGATCAACGCACCCCAGAAGGTCGTTATATCCTCGACTACAAGAAGGCCGACAGCGCCTATTACCGCGCTATCCATATCTCCTATCCGAATGATGAAGATAAACTCAGGGCCGCCGCTCTGGGTATCAATCCCGGCGGACAGATCATGATCCACGGCCAGAACCCCAATTCCTCACTCACGCCGGATGAAGCCCAGCGCCTCAATTGGACCGACGGCTGCATCGCCATCAAGAATGAGGAGATTGACGAGTTGTGGCGCGCCGTCGATACGGGAACCCCTATCGAGATCTGGCCATAAGACCGGTTTTCAACCCGCTTGCAGATCCCGGTGCGCGGCGCTAATCGCTAAGCCGATAGCCAAGCCAACACGCAATATTGAGTCCAGACAAGATAGATTACAATGACAACCGAATCACAAACTTCTCACCAGCCGACTTTTGCCGCGCTCACAGCCCAGTGGCCCGGCTTTAGCCAAGCTATTTTAGATTTCATGCAGGAGCTAGGACTCGATGGCCTGGGCCTTGAGTGCGATCACGCCGCCCTTAGGGTCAACACAAGCCAAGGCGCCGATAGCCTAAGAGATGCCTTCTGCCGTCAGGGAGAGATCATCTCAAACAATGTGATCAACGGCCGCCCCATACTCATCATCGCCCTCGATACGCCCTGGATGCTGGGCGAACTGGCGATAGACTGTATCGAACTGCCCTACCCCGGCAATAAAAGCTACCCGGTCGAGGGCTGGGAACATATCGAGTTAGTGCTGCCAGGCGGCGCCACCACCACAGACACTTTGTGCCAGCAATTACTGGCACGGGTTCCGACGCTTGCCCCTGTGCTGGCGCAAGAGACAGAGATTAAGGTGAAGATGAACTCCCCCCAGGGGGAGCATGAGCGCCTGGCTAACCCTACCATCGCATTCAAGCGGGGAAATCTCTGTATTAAGGTACATCCCCACGGCATTAAGACGGTTATCGCCTCAGAAGCCAAGTAGGCTCTTATCAGCGCAGTAGACAGGTACCAAACAGTAATCAGCCAAGTGACTATCGAATGATAAGCGACAGTCACTTGGCTTCTGGTTTGCGCCCAAAGCTGCTAGCTAAGCGGGCTTAATGTTCTGATTGACCCTAAACAGGTTGTTCGGATCGTACTGTTTCTTCAGCTGCCGCAAGCGCCCGTAGGTCTCACCATAGGCTGACTCGGTGCGGTCGGCTTCATCATCGGTCAAGAAATTGATATAGGCGCCGCCGCTGGCAAAAGGCTTGGTCTTATCGAAGAACTCCCGCGCCCAGGCGATGCAGCGTTTATCGTCATCGGCAGACTCCCAGCGAACGTGCACATTTAAGACGTACTGGGCATCTCGTGCTGAATATGCCATGGCATCGGCTGCTGGCAGACAAGTTGCGCAACCTATGGACGCGATGAAGATCTCACATTGCTCTGTGGGCAGGGTGCCGGCGTATTCGATAGCCGTATCGATAGCCGCTTCAGTCAACTGAGTAAAATTGTGGGATTTCCAGTAATTACGGGCACCAGGTGTCAATAGCGGATCGAAGGCTTGCTGCCAGGCAGCGAAGGGTTGTACACCCACATGCTCACCCACAGGTGTGCCAAATTGACGAAGCGGTGCGATCAGTTTCTCACCTTCGACAGGATCGCCGGCATAGCATATCGCCAGCACTATCACCTCTTTGCCGTGTACCGTTTCGGGTAAAAATGGCAGCGGTGGTGCCTTGCGAGCAACCATCCAAACACTCAGTTCATCGGGGGCGTTGGCGGTAAAGTTAACAAACTGACTGATAACAGACTTTGCCTGCTCGAAGGGAAACACTATCAGACCGCTGAGAACGTCGGGCCCCAGAGGATGCAGTTTAAACTCAAACTGAGTGACTATGCCGAAGTTGCCGCCACCGCCACGCAATCCCCAGAATAGCTCTGGCTCACTGGCTTGGCTGGCAACAAGCTGTTTGCCGTCGGCGGTCACCACATTAGCAGAGACCAGGTTATCGATAGTCATGCCAAACTTGCGGCTTAACCAACCAAATCCACCACCCAGGGTTAACCCTGCTATCCCCGTGGTGGAATTGATCCCCACGGGTGTAACCAGGCCATGTTCTTGCGTGGCTGAATCCACATCCTCCAGCGTACAACCCGGATCGACCCAAGCCGTTTGTTTGTCGGGATCCACCCTGACCTGTTTCATCAGTGACAGGTCGATCATCAAGCCATCGTCACAAAGGGCCTTGCCCGCGATATTGTGGCCACCGCCACGCACCGAAATCAGTAGTTGATTCTCTCTGCCAAAGTTAACGGCTTTAACGACATCCTCTGCCGAGGTGCACCGGGCAATCATCCCCGGTCTGCGATCTATCATGCCATTCCAGATCTGTCGCACCTCGTCGTAGTCGCTGTCTTCGGGAAAAATCACCTCGCCACTAAAATCAGCCTTAAAGCTGTCCACCTGAGATTGTTGTAAACCTTTCATATAAGCTGCCTCTTATGCGTCACATCGTCGCGCAAACAATGTATTTGCCAATAAGTGCTATGCTCATTCCCTCAAGTTCAACATCTTTACATCGTGATTCTATTTAGAGTAATACCAATCGTAATAAATAATTGATCATGCTAGCTGGTTAAAGCGCTCGATAACGGTATTAGTATTTTTAATTGTAAAATAATTACTTATCTAAAAATCCTGCTTTGTTCTCAAGCGTTTTTCCTGCGCTATTTGCGATCACATACTTACTGTGATTGGTATAAGGGCTTTCTATAAGGATTAAAATTACTGCATTTCAAAAGAGCATCAGTCTTTATGTTAGTAGAAACTCTCCCGTTTGGATAACCAGACTCATTCGCAAAAACAGCGAGAGCCATTAGCGACACCAAACGGGTAAATCCTTTGCCCTTACTGTTTTTCGATATACAAGATAACTTCGCCGACTTTGAAGCCAAACTTGCTCATCTCGGTCTTGTTAAACAAGCGCTTTTCATCGAGCAGAAACATCCAATCATCCAGGGTTACCTCATAGATCTCACCATCGATGGGGATCTCGAGTTGATATTGCCAGAACAACGCCGCGCCTCGGGTGCGGCCGAGGGCGATGCCCACCACATCCTCGGCGCTGCCTTGATAGGAACCATCGCTAAGCTTGGTCAGCTGCCAGGTGCGAGTGGTACGCTCGCCATCGTCGAACACAAACCACTCCTTGATCTCACCGCTATCCCCCTGCCAGTGAGCCAACAAATCGACCTCGAAGCGCCTGATAAGTGTACCCGAGCGGTCAAGCACTATGCCGTAGGCCTTTAGCTTACCGTCGAAAAACTGATCCAGATGCAGCGCCGGGCTGGTATCGCGATAATCCTCGAGTGATGCACTACCGCAGCCGCCGAGCAGCAACACTAGACAGGACAAACCTAGTAAAATGATCTTTTTCATTGTCTTAATCCTAATAAACCTTGCCTGAGCTCAGGCTCTGAGGTGCGCTCAGATAACCAGATGGCCAGAAACGCCTCGCCAAAGGTTTGATCCTGGATCTGTCCCAGCTCCTCGTCACCAAAGTAGAAATGACTGTCGCCCTGTGAGTTCACCCATAGCGTCAGGCTGTCGCCCTGGCGCACGTCGGGCCACAGGTCCATAATATGTGCCTGCCAAGGCGCTATCTGCTCGTCGGAATACCCCAGGTGACGCCACTGGTCTATGGTCGCCTCAATAAGCGCATCACTGTCGATATCTCGGTAGTAATTGATCCTCAGCGCCTTGTCACCAGCGGCCTGATACTCAGGGGCTGCGCCATACAGCTCGGCGCGATACAAGGTCCAAAATAGATACTGCATCTCGGCGCTACCTATCTTGTGTAACCGGTCGAGATCGGCTGCCTGAACATTCAGGCTAAAGAGTAATAGCAATAGATATTTACCCATGACTCACCTCACTTTCTTACCTGACTCACTTGCTGCGCAGATAACACCCCCTGCCCCCACACCAACAAAGGCAGGAGCAATGCCCAAACCGGCGCCGTGACCAACCAAAAATTGAGATCGGACAGTGGGGTCGCCAACGCCCCCAGGCTCAGGCCGGCCCAGTAGCTACCCGCCCCACCGAAGGCACCAATAAGCATCAGCCAAGGCAGGCCGAGCCGTGACAGCGCGCGCAGGCTATGGTTAAGACTCATCAAGAAGATCACCCAAAGAAGGGCTAGCCAGAGAGGAAATACCGACTCGATGCCGCGAAAACAACCGAGGGCAATCAGCACGCCATCGACCAGCAAGCCTAGCGGCAGCAGCGCCATCAGCCTCAGATCCGCTTTCAGACTGGGCGACAGCAGACAATGCAAGATGATCAGCCCAGAGATGATGTAGCTGGCCGATTGCGTCAGCCAGGCCGCCGACCACCAGGCAAGCTGGAACAGGCCAAGGTTAATAAGCCAGAACGCTTTCATCCTGAGCCCCAAAATACCTGGGCTTACGGGCAACCAGATGATGAGTGGCGATCAGCCGCTCCTTGAATGCCCCTTCGCAGTAACAGAAGTAGAATAGCCAGAGACGCTTGAAGCTGGCGTCATAACCCAGTGCCTCCAGCTCCGGCCAGGCCTGCTCGAAGGCCTGACGCCAGTCATACAGGGTTCTGGCATAGTGCAGGCCAATATCTTGCAGATCGCAGATCACCATGTCGGTCCGATTGGCGATCTGCTCGCTCATCACGGCTACCGAGGGCAGACAGCCACCGGGGAAGATATATTTCTGAATGAAGTCGACGCCCCTGCGATACTTGTCATAGCGATCATCGCTGATGGTTATGGCCTGCAGCAGCATCTTGCCATCTTGCTTGAGTCGCTTTGAACAGGTCTCGAAGAAGGTTCCCAGGTATTCGTGGCCCACGGCCTCTATCATCTCTATGGAGACCAGCTTGTCATACTGCCCCGTGAGGCGACGATAGTCCTGCTTGAGCAGGGTTATCTGCTCACTAAGGCCAGCCTCTTCTATCCTTGTCTTGGCATATTGATACTGGGCATCGGATATGGTGGTCGTAGTAACTTGGCAGCCATAATGCTGCGCCATATAGATGGCCAGCGCGCCCCAGCCTGTGCCTATCTCCAGCACATGCTCGCCCGGCTTGAGCTCCAGCTTGTCGCAGATGGTACGCAGCTTATTTTGCTGCGCCTGGGCCAGGCTCTGCGCCGCTTCATCATAGAGGGCGCAGGAGTAGAGCATACTCGAATCGAGAAAGCGCTCGTAGAGCTCGTTGCCTATGTCGTAGTGAGCAAGGATGTTGCGCTTAGCGCCCTGCTCGGTATTACGCTGACTCAGCCTTAAAAACAGATGCTTGATGCGGGTCAGCCAGGCCATCTTCTGCTCCAGGGCATCCAGCCTAGTTTGATTGCGGGCCATCAGCTGGATCAGGTGGGTAAGATCAGGGCTGGTCCACTTACCGTCGAGAAAGGCCTCGGCGGCGCCTATGCTGCCGCCCTGAATAAGATCCCGATAGAAGCTGGGATCCAGCACCACTATCTCGGCATTAAAACTAGAGGTTAGCTCACCAAATTGCCGACGTGTGTCGCCTTCAATCAAGGTGATACGTCCCCCCTGGAGCTGCTCCAACAAGCGGATGACCAGGGCGCGATATCTTGGCTTAGCGCCGCGCTTAACGGCCTCGTTAACTGCTGCGCCGCGAGGCTTCACGCCGTTTTCTTGTTTGATTATCTGTTCCATCTCTACCTCGCTAAATGAAATACTCTCTGATTCAGGCTCTATGTTGCGCCGCCCCGTTGGTTACGCCCGCGGTGATCTTTGCTACTTGGCCGACTCACCGACATCGGGATGCGCGATAAAAGGCACTCGCTTAACAAACAGCTTAAGGGCCTGCCAGTAGATCCCCAGGACCATCTTCACCGTCATCGCCGGGATCCTGAGCCAGGTGCTCATCAGGTTGCTTGGGGTGATCCCCTGCCTGTCGAGCGCCAAAGTGGCATCGAACACCTTAGTGACCCCCTCGGTCTCCCGATGGTTTTCGATATGCACCAGCGCCTTGGCCGCCGGCGGCGACACCCGCCAGTGGTAGGTCATCTCCATCTCCATGAAGGGCGATACATGAAATGCCTTGTTAACCTTCATCTCACCCTCCAGGCTCAACAGGTAATAGTGCCTCTGATTCCATGGCGTATTACTCACCTCGGCCAACATGTAGCGGCAAACTTGCTGCTCGTCGTAACAGAAGTAGAAGTTGATGGGGCTGAAATAGATCCCCAGGCAGCGGCACTGGGCCAACATCACAACCCTGTTGTCTGCCTGCCAACGTCCACCGAGTGCGACGACTTTCTGGGCAATACGCTGCTTAAGGCTACCGGGTTCATTTTTGAGGTAATCTTTTTCATAAAAACGTATGGGGTTGAACCAGCGCTGGCCAAACAGCCAGCTGCGGGCGGTGACCGTCGGCAGTTCGTCGAGATCCAGCCCCATCATGTAGAGACGATAGCCGAAGGCATGTGGGATATCGCCAAACCTGCGATGACGCACCTGGCCCGTATAGATACCGCTATGCTCATCAAGCTCTCGAGGGCTGGACGAGCCTTGACCCAATGCACTCATAGACTCATCCCGAAGCGCTTGGTGACATCAAGGGCACTGCGCACGCCATCTTCATGAAAACCGTTGTACCAGTAGGCGCCGACAAAATGAGTGTGAGCCTTACCGCAGATCTCCAGGCGCCGCTGCTGGGCCGCGACACTGGCTTCGTTCAGCACGGGATGGTGATAGACGAAGCGGCGCAGCACCTTGTCATCCTCTATCTCTTCACTCTGATTCAGGGTGACACAGAAGGTGGTATCACTCTCTATGCCCTGCAGTATGTTCATGTTGTAGGTGACGCAGGCCGCACGCTCGAGATTATCATCCAGCATGTAGTTCCAGCTCGCCCAGGCCAGTGGCCGCTTAGGCAATAACTTGATATCTGTGTGCAGCACGACCTCGTTACGGCTGTAGGGGATGCTCCCCAGAACCGCTTGCTCCTCGGGCGTGGCATCCCCCAGCAGCGCTAGCGCCTGATCCGAGTGACAGGCGAAGATCACCTCATCGAATACCTGTGTCTCGCCCCCTTGCATCACTAGCCTTACCTCACCATCCTGGCGATACACGTCCTGGATCTTACTGCCCAGACGCACAGGACAAGACAAGCCGGAGAGGATCGCCTCAACATATTGGCGGGAGCCGCCAGGCACCACATACCACTGAGGCCTGTCACTGATGTTAAGCAGGCCATGGTTATAGAAGAAGCGGATGAAAAACTTAAGCTCGAAGGCCTGCATCTCTTTCAGGCTGGTCGACCAGATGGCCGCCCCCATCGGCAGTATGTAGTGCTCGCTGAAAAATGATGAAAAGCCATGCTGCGCCAGAAACTCCCCTAGGGTCATCCCCTCGGGCACGGCGTCCTGGCCATAACTCTCCTTACAGAGTCGATTGAACCTTAAGATCTCACTCAGCAGACGCCAGAAACGGGGGCGAAACAGGTTGCGCCGCTGGGCAAACAGGCTATTGAGGCCGTGGCCGTTATACTCGAAACCAGTCTGACGGTTATGGACGCTGAAGCTCATCTCGGTGGCCTGTCCCTCAATGCCAAGCATGGCCAGCAGGCGATTGAAGTTGGGGTAGGTTCTGTCGTTAAACACGATAAAGCCAGTGTCTATGGCGTAGTCGCGCCCCTGATGATTTATATCGACGGTGGCCGTGTGTCCGCCCACATAGTCGTTCTGCTCAAACAGGGTCACCTCATAGTGCTTGTCCAGCAGATAGGCGCAGGTCAGGCCCGAGATGCCCGAGCCGATAATGGCAATTTTCTTCATGGAGACACCATCCTCATGGCGAGACGACGCCAGAGTGAAAAAGGTAACAGCGAGAGGCCACGCATCACCAGGATAAACAGGCGCGGGAAGCGTATGTCACGCTTGCCCTTGGCGATACCACGCATTATGGTGTCGGCCGCCTCCTCGGCGCCGATCATCATGGGCATGGCGAAGGTGTTGCGATCGGTGAGCGGTGTCTGCACAAAGCCCGGATGCACCAGGGTCACCTCTATCTGATGTCTCGCCAGGTCGATGGCCAGCACCTTGGCCAGATAACTCAGTCCCGCCTTGGAGGCACCATAGGCTTCGGCTCGTGGCAGCGCGAGTAGCTGAGCGCTGGAGCTCACCAACACCAGGCGACCGCCGGGTCTTAACCTTGGTAACCAGGCCTGCAGGGCATAGCCGATGGCGATAAGATTGATATTGATGATCTTCTCGAAACGCTTGGCATCGAAATTAAGCGCATCGTCGATATATTCGCAATCCCCGGCGTTGAGGATCAACAGATCCAGCGGATCACTGGCCGCAGGCAGCTCGGGATAGCTATCATACTGGGTCAAATCGAAACAGAGGGCATGGATATTTGCCGATGCCTGTGTAAGCGTATCTAGTTTTGCCTGGCTGCGTCCGCAGGCCAGTACCTGGTGACCGGCATTGGCATAGCCAAGGGCCAGCTGCTTGCCGATCCCCGAGGTTGCCCCTGTGATCATTAGCTTCATGGCGACCTCCCCTAGCGCACGGCGCGGCGTTTTACCGCGCGTATCAGGCTGCCGAGCAATGGCAGCTGTTCATATAACATGGCGCCGACATCGAAGTAATCCCTGTGATAGATCACCTTGTTGTCCTTGGCCCGCAGTTGAGAGTGCCCCTCGACCTCAATGGGCTGGCAGCCATTAAGCTGTTTGTGTCTGAAGGTCATGGTCCAGTAGACGGCGGCCTCGCCCTGATGCTCTAAGACCGACGCTATGGTGAAGTCACAGCTTATCACCTGGTGATAAAGCCCTTGAAAATAGCCCAGCAGGCTATCCAGCCCCTCGACGCGATGTAGGGGATCGCAAAACACTACGTCGGGATGATAGATCTGGCGCAGCCCCTCCAGGTTCTCTGTGCCGAGGTCGCTATACACGGCGATAAAATTTTGTAACCACAAGGCGTTTGCCATCGTCTTTGTCATCCTACTCCACCTTATAAAACGCCAGCGCCCTTTGACGCGCCGCCTTATGGTCCACTATCGGCGCGGGGTAGATCTCACCCTTGCCCTGACTCACCAAATAGTCGTGGGGGAAGTGGATCTGCTTGTCGGGCACCTCACTTAACTCTGGTAGATACTTACGGATGAAATCGCCCCGAGGATCAAATTTTTGGCTCTGGGTGATAGGGTTGAAGATCCTAAAATAGGGCTGGGCATCACAGCCCGTGCTGGCCGCCCACTGCCAGCCGCCGTTATTGGCACTAAAATCACCATCGATCAGCTGCTGCATAAAGAAGCGCTCGCCCTTGTGCCAGTCCACCAGCAGGTGTTTAGTCAGAAAACTGGCCACTATCATCCTTAGACGATTGTGCATCCAGCCGGTGCGGCGCAGCTGTTTCATGGCGGCATCGACTATGGGATATCCTGTACGTCCCTCGCACCAGGCCTGAAAGTGCGACTCGTTATTGGGCCAGGGCAGCGACTCATACTTGGGCTGAAAACTCCTGCCCTTGATGAGATCGGGATAGTGAAACAGCAGATGTTTATAGAAGTCGCGCCAAATCAGCTCATTGAGCCAGGAAAAGGCGGCGTGCTGGGAGTCATAGATCACCTCTGGATGACGCTGCACCAGTTGCAGTGCCAGCCAACGTGGGCTGATGGCGCCTATGGCTAAGTAGGGAGAGAGCCCCGAGGTGCCCTTGATGGCGGGAAAATCACGCCGCTCACTATAGTCGAGCAGCTTCTCCTGCCAAAAAGCGGGCAAGAGCTTAGTCATCACCTGCTCACTATCGGGCCAGATACTGGAGTCCGCTAGGGGATAATCTAAGCTAAAGGCGTCGGCACTGCCTGCCAACACCTCATCACTCGTCAAAGGTTTCTCAAGTGTCGGCGTCGGCACACACTCTATGCCTCGAGCGGCGACACATTTAAGCCAGGCCTTCTTGAAGGGGGTAAATACCTTAAACATCTCCCCCTGCTGATTGAGCACGCTGCCGGGGGGCAAGATACAATCGTTTTGCCATAGCCTCAGCTCCAGGCCTGTGGCCATTATGTCGGCGTCACGCTGACGCTCATCGAGTTCTGGCTCGCCGTTGGCCAGCAGCAGAGTGATTGCGTTAGCGCGGAAAAAGTCACACAGGACCTTTACCTGATCGCTAAAGTCAGCGGCCGATAACACCAACAGCTCGATGCCATACTCAGATAGCCGTTTATGCATTAAGTTAAGATGGCGTCGAATGAGATCGGCCTTGATCGGCGCCATATCATGCTTATGCCATTGGGCCGGGGTGGCGATAAAGACCGCCTGTTTTACCCCAAGGCGAACCGCCTCACTCAAGGCGGGGTTGTCATGGAGGCGAAAGTCCCTTCTCAGCCAGAGTAGTGCGCTCAATAGCCATACCTCAGTCTCAGCTCCTTAGGATGAGGATTGAGATAGGCCTGCTGCTGCAGGTACTCGTTGGGATACTCGATAAGGTGATGCTTAATCAGCGTCAGTGGCACCAACAGTGGCGACAGCCCCTCGCGATAGGCGGCGATCTCCTCGGTCAGCTCACGGCGCTTATGCTCATCGAGCTGACGCTTAAAGTAGCCCTGCAGATGCTGCAGGGTGTTGGTATGACTGCGACGGGACGCCTTATTCTTAAGGGCCTGCATCAAACCAGAGATATAGCGCTCGCCCTGCTCCTCGACACCAATATCGGCGCGGCCCAGCAGACGCCCCAGCTCTCGGTAGCTCTGTACATGATGGCTCATCACCAGGTACTTATGGGCACTGTGAAACTGGATCAGCTTGTGCCGGGTCAGCCCTTCGGCCTTAAGATCCAGCCACTTCTGATAGGTAAAGATACGTGTGGTGAAGTTTTCGCGAATGATGGGGTCATTCAACCTGCCGTTCTCCTCACAGGGCAGCAGCGGATTGGCCTTCATCACCTGCTCGGCGAATACACCAACGCCTGTAGACTCAGAGCCTTTACCATGGTGGTGATATACCTTCACCCGCTCCATGCCACAACTCGGGCTCTTGGCACAAAACACGAAGCCCGCCAGATCCTGATAGCCTTGGGCGGCCTTAGCGCCGAACGCTTTCAGGGCCTCGGTCACATCGCCGCTGCCGTCGGGGCGAGAGACGGTGATGATATTGTCCTTAACGATCTGCCTGATGGTTGGCCTAGGCACCGGCAGGCCGATGGCCATCTCTGGGCAAACGGGCCTAAACTCGGCAAACTCCGCCAGTTGTTCCATGCAGAAACCGGACTTTTTGTGGCCTCTGTCGAAGCGTACCGGCTCCCCCATCACGCAGGCACTTATGCCTATCTTCAATTTCTTCTTCATGTCGCCTCCATTTAGCAGACCAGGCATCAAGGAATTAGTAGATAAAACGTCCGATTGGGTTAAGCAGCTGGCTCATTCCCTGGGTAAAATGGATCGCATCGCTGGAAACCGTGAGGCAGACACAGCCCTCTTCGGTCACCGGCTGATGGGTGTGCTGGCCGTCGAGCCAGATAAAGTCGCCCTTGCGATACTCGCCCATCTCATCGGTGAAGCTGCCCTGCAGCAGCAAGGTGATCTCGAACCCTTTGTGGGTATGACAAGGCACGCTGCCGCCTTTATCTATGTGCAGCAGGCTCATCCTGAGATCGCCATCATCCAGCGCCAGGCGCGAGCGTGACAGCTTGCCCATGCCCTGCCACTCCCTGAGGGGAATCGACCTGAGCGCCGTCGGCAGCGCGATACGCTCTCCTCCCACGGCAATTTCGGTAACGGTTTGCGGCAACTGCCGCTTGTCATCGGCTTCCTCGGCCGTGATGGCGGCGATACACTCGTCGAAATCTTCTAGCTCGAACTCAAATTCGCCGGCCAGTTCGCTTGTCATATCGGTTACAAGCAACTCATCGCCTGCTGTCTCGTCAGCAAGTTCGCCAAAGGCGTCGATGGCAGCCTGCTGGGTTAAACGCTGCACCGATCGGGCACATTCGGCGCACAGCTCGACGTGGCTCGACACCAATACGGATACCGAGGCGGGTAAGTTACCGGCAACAAACTGTGCCAGCACGTCAGAAGTGGGATGGTGATTAATCATGCTGCTGGTCTCCCATCTGCTGCTTGAGTTTCGCCAGGGCGAGCCTGAGTCTGGATTTAATGGTGCCTATGGGTACGCCGAACTGCTGTGCCAACTGCTCCTGGGAGAGTTCCTGATAGTAGACACCCTTGACCACGGCGCGTTGTGCCTCGGGCAGGCTGTCGACATAGGCAAGCATCTGCTTCTCCATCAGATGGTCGGCAAATTCAGGCAGTGACTCTTCGCTCTGCACCTGCTCGATAGGCCAGATGTCGTCGCCGAGATTCATCTCCGCCTTGGCCTTGACACGCCTGAGCATATCGAAGGCGGCATTACGCATCACGGTATAGACCCAAGTGGTGGCCGCGCCCTTGTCACCGTCATAGAGATGCGCCTTGCGCCAGACATTACTCATGGTCTCCTGCACCAACTCGTGTGCCTGAGCCTCGTTGCCTAGCTGCTTGATACCGAAGCGTTTAATCTTAGGCGCAAAAAATTGAAACAACCGGGTAAACGCCTGCTTATCCCTCTCATCGGCGACTCGCACCAACCAGACAGACAACTCTGGCGGTACCTGCGTCTCTGGATGACTGTTAATGTTCGCACTCCCTTTATCCGGGGCGCCTGCGCTAACAAATGTCTGCATCTGAATTCACGTATGACCCATAGATAATCGTCTATACGCAGGCGCCGGCAACTTGGATCAATTAATTTTGTCCTGACCCAAAATAAATGTATCGAGAAACGACTTTGCCTGAGGAAAACTGTTAGGCAAGATGAATTTCTCCTTCTCATTCAAAGATAAAGGCAATATCTCTAAAAAGCGAGCGCAGACCCAATCCAGCCGATTAAATTCTGGCTGAGGGTAGAGTTGCGCCAATGGAGGATGTTGTACAAACAGCTCGCTGAGGGCCTGCCCCAGCTCGCCGCGCCGAGCACTGGGCGGCTGAGCAGGCCAATGGTCGCGATAGCGACAGCGCGCCATCAACAGGCCGTCACCACGCATCTCGAATCTGTCCAGGCTCACCAGATGGCTGGCCCTAACATCGATAACCAGTAGGCCATCTTCGCCATGATGAAAATCGACGATCTGTACCTTGGTGCCCCAATCCGGCACATTGAAGTCAAAGGCCTTATCGTAGCGAGCGATCACGAAGCCGCTGCCGCTGGACTCGTCCGCCATGGATTCTGTAACCATGGCAAGATAACGCTGCTCGAAGATCCTCAGGCGCTGCACGCCGCCCGGCAGCACAAACAGCGGCAGGGGAAAGACCGACAGAGTCTGCTCCGCTATCTTGGTGGGCTGCTGTTGCCGCGACTGGGTGAGATCCGCTTGCTGCGCCCCGGTAGCAGGGCTGGTTTCATGGGTGATCTTCATACTGACTTACACGACTCTTCTGCTTAAATGCTTTCCAACGCAGAAATCAAAGCGCAGTAGCTTTGCTGCTCACGATGTCTGCTTGACCTATAACTTGATTACGCAGCGATACCAAAAATCGATCACCCAAACGCCAGATGGGTTAAGAAAGCGACAAATCAAGGAAGAGATAAACAATGAGAGACATGAAAAAGGCGACCCTTGGCCGCCTTAACTGATATCAAGTTCCACTCTCCTTGTCAGAGAGCACTTTGCACTACTTGACCTAATTTGCCTGTTTGGTCTGTTTGGCCTGGGTTTGACGCTCAAGCACGCTCGCCATGGACGGCACTACGGTCACAGGATCCAGGCGCATCTGGAACCAATTGAGACGCCAGTCCAGGTGTGGCCCGGTGGCGCGGCCTGTGGCGCCCACCTCGGCAACGGGTTGACCCTGTTTGATGGTCTCACCCGGCTTAACATAGAGCTTGCTCAGGTGCAGGAAGCTGGAACTCACCCCATAGCCGTGGTCGATGATCATGGTACCGCCAGAGTAGAACATATCGGGCACAGAGAGGGTCACCACGCCATCGGCCGGCGCGACCACCACGGTGCCTGTCTTGGCCGCCACATCCACACCATAGTGGGGATTACCCGGCTTACCGTTGTAGACACGCTGACTGCCATACACACCCGAGATGCGCCCGGTCAGCGGCCAGATGAAATCTTTAGCAAAGGCGGTCTGGCCCGAGAAGGTGGCTCTTGCCGCCTTGACCTGCTTGCTGTCTTTGGCCGCGCGTGCCTGAGCCTTGGGGTCTGGCTTCATGATCTTCTTGGCGATGCCGTTGACCTTGTCGATCTTGTATTGCTTCTCGCTGATTTTAAGCGGCATGATCTGCGTCAGACCGTCGGGATACACCAGCTTAAGCTCTTGACTAAGCGCCGCCTGGCGCTCGAATCCGAAGGCAAACAGACCTTCGGGACTCACCTTAACCGGTTCGCCGTTGAGCCATACCTGAGTCCCCGCCTGAGCCAGGCCGCGAATAAGCGCCCCCTGCTCCATCTTGCCACTCAAGTTAACCTCGCTCAGGTTCACCTCGGCCTGAACGCCCGCGGCGCTTCCCAGACAGAGTATCGCCGCAACTAAGCGCAACAAGTTCACATTCGACTCCTTCTGATTAATACTCATAAATCGTCTGCCAGGCTTTGGGCAGCTTACTTAGGCCTGAGCGCTTAGGCTTGGCTTGCCCCTTTAACCGCGATAGCCCCCTTGCCCACGCCTTCGTAGGCGATCACCTTAAATGAGCTGTCGCTATTCTCGTTAGCCAGGGTGGTGGCGATAAAGTCGGCCAACAGCTCTACCGTGGTATCGTGGGGAATGATCTCGCAGCGCTTCTTGGGCATGGCCAGCTGAAAATCGCCCTGTGGCGCCACATAGTGGAACCCATAGTGGGTCTCATCGCTCACCACTGTCTGTGGCGACAGCTCCAGCTCGTCCACCTCGACCAAGTCATCTTCAGAGCCGAGATAGATATCTTTCCAGCGACGGGCCCAGTACTCGTCCCACTTAGGCGCGGCGACACCATTTTCAAACACGTTGATCGGGCTGCGGTGACCGTGGGCGATCCGCTGGCAGTTACCGTCGTGTTTCTTCAGGCCATGAGAGTAGTGGTAATAAGGGGTCTCGTGCAGCTCGTTACGCAGGGTCAATGCGATGCCCTGAACGTTGTCCGGCAGCACCTCTTTCAAGGCTTTCTGCAAGAAGGCGTTCACGCTGTCGAAATCGATGATCTCAGTGGGGATCAGGGCAAAGGCCTGAGCGGGACAGGCGAGATGGATATCTCCCTGCAGGCTGTTGAAATCCATCCAGACACGATCGCCCTGCTGCTGCCATCTCACCTCGGCGCAGGCGGTAGGGATAAGCAAACGGTGATCGGCCACATCGTCTATGGTGCTCTTGATGGTGCGCTTTACCTTGGCAAAGTCCAGCACCATGTTCTGATCGTCCAGGCCACCATCGAGCAGCACGTCGACAATCCAGCTCTCCCCGACCATGCCACGGATAGGGCACAGGTAAGAAAAATCGATTACGGTTAAATCTCTAACAAAAAGTTGCATTTACGCTCCGTAGGCAGAAAAACAGTCCACCTTATTTGATCCCTCCGGCAAACGGCCGACGGACACATTTGTTTCAACAGTACTGTTGTTTCAGCAGATAATTTCAACTCATCTGCGATATTTTAGCAAGTCATGCAGCGGTTAAGCGTTCGTCGTCTAACCAAACCGACTCACATTATACCAATCACAATAAGTATGTGATCAGAAATAGCGCAGGAAAAACGCTTGAGAACAAAGCAGAATTTTTAGATAAGTAGTTATTCTACAATTAAAAATACTAATACAGTTATCGAGCGTTTTAACAAGCTAGAATGATCAATTATTTATTACGATTGGTATTACACATCATCAATGAAAAAAGCGCCTAATACAGACGCTTTACACTGGCGCTAACTCGCCCACTGTTGTGGGCTTAGCTATGGTTTATTGGCCACCCTTGAGGCGACGGTCCAGCTGATCTTTGAGGTTAGCCGGCACGCCCTTGATCAAGATGGAATCTGAGATAGGGTCATAGATCACTCGCTCACCCAGATGCTGGCCATCGAAGCTGATGGTCACGCCACCGCCTGTGCCCGAGAACTTCTTGAGCTGACGCAGGGTCGGCTTATCGCCGGGAAACTCCTCTTCCAGCTCATAGTCGCCGCCCTGGGCGAAGTCATAGAAGGAGTCCATACCGGCATCGGCCAGTTCATCGGCCAGATCTTTGAGCTGAATATCGGCGCCGCTGTCGACCCGCTCGGTGCAATACTCGAACACCTTCTCGCGGCACTGCTGGCGCTCATCCTTGGTCAGCTCGCTGCTGGCGACAAAGTCTTCTACCGCATTCATCAGCGACTTGTTCTGCGCCTTGGTGTTAACCCCTTCGACACATCCCATGAAGTCGAGGAAGAAGTCGGCAACTTTACGCCCGGCACGGCCGCGCACGAAGGAGATATACTTGAGCGAATCCGGATCAGCCTGCCATTCGGTCAGGTCGATACGCGCCGCCAGCTGCACATTGTTGAGATCCAGGTGGGTATTCTGCGACAGCTCCATATCGTCAAGCACCGTCATCGACGACTTGGCGTTAAGCAGGGAGACAAACAGGTAATCGCTGGTCATATAGGTGTAGCAGGCAAGCAGTAGGAAACCGCCCTGGCTGAAATCATACTTAGCCAGCTCCTCTTGCAGCAGCTGCCCCGCTACGCCAGAGAACTCGACAAACCCTAGTTCGCCACCCAGATACTGGCTAAGTGCCTCTTTAAACTTGGGATTGGCCTCACCATCGTCGCCGTGGGTACCAAAATGACCAAAACCCTTACCCGATTTGCTGGTGTAAGTTTGGTGCAGCTCTTCGAGCATGGCTTCGACGGCTTGACTATTTAGTAGCGGTTGTGGACGCAATCTACAGCTGAGCTGGCCTTCGCCATCTTGGGATATCGCGTGAATAATTGCTTGTTCGACGTTAATACTCATAAGCCTCGATAGTGATGTTGGTAGAAATCCGTTATTATATGCCGCTATTTCAAATTAAAGTGAAAAAATTTTTAAATATGGCTATCCAATCTAAATATTCAAACGCCCAGGTCGAAGCCGTCATCGCCGAGATCCTGGCTGTACTCGACAAGCACCAGGCGCCAACCGATCTCAGCCTGATGGTACTGGGCAACTGTGTCACAGATCTGCTGATGCGCAAGGTGCCAGAGGCGGCACGCGAGCAAGTGGCCGAACAGTTTGCCAAGGCGCTGACTCAGTCGGTAAAAAGCTAACACTAACGGCTAAAAAAGCGGTTTTTGTTCGCAAAAAACTGGCCAATCCGCTTTAAAAAAAATTAAGATAGACAAGTATTTCAACTAATAACGGATCCCTATGATCGAGCGTAAAAAAGAGATGGGCCGTGATCGCGTGTCACGCTTAGTCAGTTGGGGGCACTGGTTTGCCTTCTTCAACGGCTTCTTGGCGATGATAGTCGGTGTCCGTTATATTGAAACCGTGGGCGCGCCCGAGTCCTGGATTGGCTGGGGTTACCTGGCCATCAGCACCCTGGGCCACTTTAGCTTTCTCGCCTTCATCGTCTATCTGGTGGTGCTCTTTCCCGTCACCCTCTTGCTGCCCTACTCCAAGATACTGCGCGGCCTCGCGGCCTTTGCCGCCACCCTGGGCCTGTGTATCTTGCTGTATGACACCCTGATCTACGACGACTACGGTCTGCACCTTAGTCCATTTGTGTTCGACATTGCCTGGGCCGATCTCAACGCCCTGTTGCAGGGCACCTCCTATATAGTGACGCCGCTGGGGATCATCATCCTCGAGCTGACTGCCGCCAACTTCCTGTGGAAGCGGATTGAGAAGATCCGTAAGTCTAATTACGGCCCTAAGGTAGTCATAGTGATCGGCCTGTGTTTCGTCAGCAGCCACCTGATCCACATCTGGGCCGATGCCGCCGACATAACCGAGATCACTCGCCTGGATGATGCCTACCCACTCTCATATCCCGCCACCGCTCGCTCCTTCATGGAGAGCCACGGCATAGAGAAGAGCGACAAGCCTCAGGACCCGAGCAAGTTACAGCCTAGCCTCAACTACCCGATCTCGCCGCTGCAGTGCAGCGCCAACCCTGAGATCAACATATTGATGGTAGCTATCGACGGCTTCAGGGCCGATCTGGTCAACAAGGACACCATGCCGTTCCTCTATGAGTACGGCAAACACAACCACGAATTTAAGCAGCACCTGAGTGGCGGCAATATGCACAACAGCGGCATGTTCTCCCTGCTCTATGGCTTGCAGGGCAGCTATATCGCCGCCGACGATCTCAGCTATCGCTCACCCGTGTTCACCCAGGAGCTGGCCAAACAGGGCTATACCCTGGCGCGCTTCGCCCCCGAGACAAGCACTATTCAGCCCCAGGCCATCTATCAGGACCTGACCTCGCACCTGCAGCCGCTGACCAATGGCGTGGCCGATGCCGATATTCAATCCATCGACAGCTTCGACCAGTGGCGCATGCAGCAGGAGAAACCTTGGTTTGCCCTGCTCAACCTGCAGAGCCCGGACAGCTACGATACCCCTATCGGCTTCCTGGGTATCGAGACAGTCAAACCCGCCACGCCACTCAAACCGGCGCAGAAGGTACTGTTTAACCAATATCGTCAGTCGCTCAACTTTATCGACAAGCAGCTACAGCGGCTTATCGAACGCCTGCCCGACAGCACCTTCGTGATGGTCACCGGCGTCTCGGGCAAGGTCTTTACCGGCGACAACGACAACCAGCGTGGCAACCTGTCACCGGCCAACGTGCATGTGCCGCTGATTATCCACTGGCCAGGCATGGAGTACGACAAGACGGTCACCTACCCCAGCAGCCACTATGGCGTGGTACCGACCCTGATGACCCAGCTATTGGACTGCACCAACAAGGCCAGCGACTACAGCGCCGGACGCAACATTCTGCAGCCCCAGAGCGAGAACTGGACCTATATCGGCGACAACCTGGTGTTTGGTATCTACCAGGAAGATGAGATCACTGTGATCGACAGACACGGCAAGTACCGTATCTATAACCGTGACTATAGCCAGCGTCTGCGCAACAAGAAGATCAGCGCCCCCGAGCTTATCCAGGTGATGCGCGAAGGACGACGCTTCTATAACCATTAGGATCTGCATTAGGGAATGAGTCGCTAGCGACTATAAACTAGCCAGTCGATCGGGCTCCACGGCTGAAACACTTGCACAGGGGCAAACGACTTGATAAAGTTCTGCCTGTTCGAAGCAGACCCCAAGTCTTTGCTGCTTTGGATAAAATCGGTATGTAGCGCAGCCCGGTAGCGCACTGTCATGGGGTGTCAGGGGTCGGAGGTTCGAATCCTCTCATACCGACCAAATTCAAAAAAGCCAGCTGAAAAGCTGGCTTTTTGCTATCTGGGATTTGATAGCGTATCAAAGTAACTAAAGGCTCTTTACGCTAGCCCCTAGTGATCAAAGCACAAGATAATTGTCACACATAAAAAACCGAGACAGTGAACGTAATGCCATTGTCTCGGCTTATAAGGTTAAGTCGATAGGAAAGATTTTGGGATTGATGAATAATATCATGCAGAATTTGTTAAAGGCATAGATTCAAACAAATTGAACGCCCAAACTGCATCAACTGAATCACATTTATTTTCTGACTTAGTACTGATATCAGACTTAAAAAAAGTTACACCATACTCTTTTAGAACATCAAAACACCTTTCATCATAAGGATTGGAAATATCACCACGAAGAAATGACTGATAAAGTAACAGCCAATACTCATCTTTCTTAATATCAACATCTGATGATACATTTACTACAAACTCTCTTATCTTCTCATTTCCAGGGCAAATATCTTGCAAAATCGTGATGGAAACACAATCTTTAGTAGCCAATACTTGCTCAATGATATCTTCAGTTGGCTCAATATCATTCTCTCTAAAAATATGAAGCGGCCAAGCCATACCATCGGATCTATTGTGAATAGCGTTTTCACTAATAATCATATTAATATTGCAAATATACCGTGAAACATCCAACTTACCTTTATCCAGCAATATGGATAAGTAAGGGATTAAAATTGGATAATAAAATGACAAACTAAGTAAACACTCAAACACATCTTGATAAGCAGAATCTTCCAACTTTTTAACTATTGAACTCACAGAAAACTTAATAACACTTCCATCTTTATGTGACTTACTTAAAATCAATGCCTTGTTAATAATGTTAAGCGCCTCTTTAGAGGTGCATTTGATTAACTCCCCATTATCATTATACCTATCCATACATAAGTGGTTTAGCTCAACCACCCAATCATCGGTTGAGGAAATAGGTAAATCAACGATAGAGGTCTTTCTTAAATTTAAGCTTAATCGATATTCTGCTAAAAACTCCGACAATTTTATTATAAACTTTTCCGCTTGCTCTTTTGTCGAACAATAACAGCAAAAATCATCAACATATCTTTCATGTTCGAACCCTTGGGCCTTTAATTTAGAGTCAATCCTAGCAAGGATAATTTCTAGGCAAATTGAAGAAGTAGCAGGACCAACAGGCATTCCATTAGTTTCACATCTTTTGGTCGTACTCAAATATTTATCAAACTTATTAAACCATAGTTGTGGGTCTCTTGTTGTTTTAGCGTGATCATAGCCTACGATTGCCCAAGATAAGCTATGAGAATATATGCTATCAAAACAATTAGCTATATCAGCCTTTACAAGATACTTCTTTCCAAATGTAATAATATTGTGTTTTCTATCTTTCACTATCGGATCATCATAATTCATAATAATAATCCGACGATCTTCTTCGTAAAACTGTGGTCTAACTCGACTTGACTCATTATCTGAAATATATTCTATTTCATTCCAGTAATTGCGAATATGTAAACAAAGTTGAGCATGAGCTACGGGATGGACTAAAGAAAGTATCCTAGGAATGTTGTTATAACGGGTAGATTTAAATTCTACAGGAGCAAAACCAGATCTCTTTCTAGATTTTGATATTCCACCGGAAAGAAGTTTTAAACACACTTCAGGAGTAAATTTTGACGTGCTAAAACAATCTGGAAGCTCTCCAATAGATTGCTTTTGATTAGGGAAGTAATTATACCTCGATAACGAACGAAATATTTTATACCTTTTAAATTTATCTTCGGTCTTCCCTTCAAGCAGATCTTCAACATTCATATATTTGTCTTTTAACCATTAATTGCGAATTTCATATTGATATTCACTCAGCTGAGTACCGCTATGATTCAAGAAGCAGGGGTAAAATTCAGCCCCGCTGTAACCACCATAGCTATTCTTTGCATTGATTCTTAGTTGGAGTACGCGACGAGCCCCAGTGTCATCCTGCAGCCAGTCAAAATGGTGACCAAGCACCTTAATTGACTCTGGATCTTTAAATCCCCCAATTAATGTTAACGTCGTTATGCATTGCTCGACCAATTGATCGACGCTCAAATCATTGACACTACTATTCATTTTCACGGGAGGAGTTACTGTGATCTCTTGCGCATCTTCAGCACAAGGATCTTGGCTGTAGGTTTCAACCCCGTCTATGGTGCATTTATAAACTGCAGCATGAAGGTTGAAGTTAGCCATAATCAATATGATAAACATCCATTTATGCATTCTTAACATCCTATGTCGAACTAACCTATTGAGTTTATCGCCAATATAGCCAAATAAAAAGGACTACATGTTGGTAGCCCTTTTTGTACTCAGTGATTCAAAAAATCTCCTCTGCTTTCTCGCAACAAATGCAGCAAATTACTAGCCTAAGTGATCATCCTCATTCTTAACCAAACTCTTAGTCAATGTTCTCACTAGACAACAAGCCCTCCCAAAAAACCAAAAGAGTGATAAGAAACATTTGGTTAGCATTTAACTAGGGATTCACTTACACTGCATATTGCAGCCTCAAAGCATCGCTTGGCGGCTGTATACATGGATTTTAGATAGGGAAGAATGCAATTGCTCAATAAGAATCACCTTGGGTTTGCCGTGCTACTGGGTTTACTCGGCTTGCTGGTAAACCTGTCGCCTATTCCCCTGTTTGGTAACCAACAGCTGATCATTGGTAACCTCTTCTTCGTGATCGTGGCCATCTTCCTCGGCCCCTGGTATGCCCTGTTAGCCTCCCTGCTGTGCGCCACCGGCCTCCACCTTGCCTGGGACAGCTGGCACATGTATCTGCTCTTTCCCTTGGAGGCCCTGTGGCTGGGCTATGCCCGGCGCAAGGAATTTTATACCCTGTATGCCGATATCACCTTCTGGCTGTTGCTCGGCATGCCGCTCTTCTATCTGTACGCCAACCTAGTGTTTCAGATGCCCAACAGCTACATGACCTTTATCACCCTCAAGCAGGGGATCAACGGCATGCTCTATACGGCGATCGGTGCCATCTGCGTCACCATGTTACCGAATCATCTGCATATTCAAGGCAAGCTGATTAACCAAAAGCGTAAGAGTTTCAACGCCCAGCTTACCTACACCTTTACCCAGGTCATGACCTTAGTGCTGCTGGTCTCGGCGCTGATCTTCAACAACAACTCCATTGAGCAGCAGCAAAAGGATGTCAAACTCAACCTGGAAGACTCGGCGGCGCACCTTGGCAAGGCCACCGAGAGCTTTATTCAGGGGCATATCAGTGCCATCGATAATGCGGCGCGCTGGTTGAGTCTGTCTAACTATGATTCGGCCCAGTGGCAGAGCCTGCTGTCTAAGCTGCACCAAAGCTACCCCTTCTTTATCTCTATGCTGATCGCAGATGATGAGGCACTCATCTCGGCCGCCAGCCCTATCTCCAGGCTAGACAAGGATGTGGTTAAGAACAAAGACCTCAGCATCCGTGATAGACACTATTTTCAGGAAGCCTTTTACAATCAGCTGACCTTTATCTCTCCCGCCTTTCTCGGCCGGGGCTTTGGCTCAGATCCCATCGTCGCCATCAGTGCGCCGATTTATTCCAAAGACAACCACGTCACGCCCATAGGGATCATCGAAGGCTCATTAAACCTGAACAAGTTTGCCAGCATAGATGAACGCAACCGCGAATATCATGAGCAAGCCATGGTGCTCACCGACGAGAATGACCTGGTGATATACGCCTCGGATTCTCTGCAACTGGCGCCCTTAACGCCGCTTAAGGTAGCGACCTCTGGGCAGCGCTATCGCACCAGCCTGAACATGATCAATTTTCGCAAGCTCGACAGCCTAAGCCCCGAGTTTGCCTACACTAAATATGTGCTGAAAAACGGCTGGTCACTCTATGTGGTGATGCCTTTCGAGCCGCTGATAAAACAAGTGGAGCAGCAATACCTGACCACCTTTAGCCTGCTGTTTGTCGCCTTTATCATCACCATATTACTGATCAAGGTGATCAGCTATCGTCTGACCCAGCCGCTTGAGACCATCGCCAAAAAATTTAGCCAGTGGGGCATGACCCAACATCAGGATGAGGTGATGTCAGACACCATACCCAAGGAGATCTACGCCCTCTCCAGCAGTATTCAGAAGAGTAAACAGGAGCTGATCAGCTATCAGCTAGAGCTGGAAGAGAAAGTGGCCCTACGCACGGTAGAACTGGAAGATGCCAACCTTAAACTCCAGGCGCTGGCGGAGCGTGACGAACTGACACACCTCTACAATAGACGCTATGTGGAAAACCATTTCGCCAATATTCACGACATGTGCAAGCGCAGCTATGCGGCATTGGCGTTCTGCATCATAGATATCGACCACTTTAAGAAGATCAACGACACCTACGGCCATCAGATGGGCGATAAAGCCCTGGTTGCCCTGGCCGAGCTAATGCAGCAGTTCTTTAAGCGAGACACGGATATCGTCTCTCGCTATGGCGGTGAAGAGTTCTTGCTCGTACTGCCCCAATGCAACGCCCTGCAGGTAGAGCAACACCTGAATCAGTTTAGAGAACAGGTCGCAGCCTACCAGATTGAGGTGCCGGGCCAGCGAGCGATCGGCATGACCATTAGCATAGGCGCGGTGATCAGCAATGCCGGCTATATGAGCGACATAGATCATTGGTTCAAGATGGCCGACCTTAACCTCTACGAGGCTAAGGAAAATGGCCGTAATCGCGTGGTCTGTTCGCTACTTTCGGCCGACGATCAGTTCAGCTAACATAGCTACAAGCCGCCAGGCTTTAACGAACAGACTTTAATGGCCAGGCTTTAACGAACAGACTTTAATGGCCAGCCTTTAACTCAAAGGGCTTAGCCCCGCACCGAGCAAGGCAGGCTTAACGGCGATTGGCTGAATGACTTAATCGCATAGTGGCTTAGTGACTTAGCGGCTTAAAGAGTTAGCGGCTTTGCGCCCCTTGGCGCGCATCGATAAACTTATCCACCCTGTCTAGCACATAGGGAAAGAAGGGGTTCCATTTCTGCCGCAGCACCTCATCTGCCGAGACTCCAAGCACGCCGCGCTCCCCTCGGGCGGCCGCCGCGCCAATCTGTACCCTGTGTCTGCCCTTCTCAAACGCCGTACCATACAGACTGTCGCTCGCCGGATAAGGCAGCGCCACATGGGAGAGCGAGTAGATCCCCTTGGGCCAAGCCAGCCCTAATGGCTGATGGCTAGCCTCATAACCTGGGCGATACCGATTGGCCTCCACCTCATCAAAACGCCTTAACGCCGCTTTCTGCGCTGATAGCGGCTGTTGCTGCAACTCAGCATGGCGATTTTGCACTAGGGTGAGATCAAACCTGGGCGCATCCAAACCGAGAGCGGGCAGCAAGGCCGCCAGCGGGTCGTTAGCGACTAAGGCGAGGCTCAGGGGCTGACGGTTGATGTCAAACAGCACCAACTGATGCTGCTTTGCCGGCAGGCGCCCATAGAGATCGCTCACCACCGCCTGGGCCGAGACAGTGCCATCGGCCACCGACTGAAAGGTCAGGATATCGGCCAGCGCCGACAACTTCTCCTCGGGCAGCGCCTGCATCAGTTGTTGATTGCGCTCGGCCAGTTGATAGACAACATCGCCAGCATTGACCGCAAAGGAGTTGTATTTAAAGGGATCGTACTCGGTTTGAATCGAATTCCAGCTCAGCTTTTCCAGCCCCAGCATACGCCCTAACCTGTCTTGCCACTTGGCGCCGGCCGCCACGGGTGACAGACCTATGGCCGGCGAGAGGAAGATCATGCCGCGATAGCTAAGCCCCTGTCCCAGGCTTAACTGCTCAAGCTCATGGTTTAACGCCAGCGCCGCCCCCGTTGAGAAGGCCACCACATAGATGGGTTTGTCACCCAGTTGCCGCCTAAGATGTTCGCTCGCCAGCTCAACGGCCCTGGCCATCTCCTGCCATTGTAGCTCTACCAGGCCAGAGGGAATGGTGCCGTGGCCCGGTAATCTTAGCCCCAGCAGGTGGGCGCGCGTCCTGAAATGCTCGGCAAAGTGAGACAAGGAATAGGGTGAATCTGACATGCCATGCAGCAGCAAGACACCAAACTCGGCCTGAGGATTAGCCCACTCATAACTGCGATTCCAGGCCTGGGGCCAATTGCCTGGGTCGGCAAAGCTGCCATGCCAATAACGGTTGAGGGGCTGCTCTAGCCCTTGGGTCCGGCGATAGATCTTGCGCTCTACTTCTTCGAACAGCTTGGCCTCTAAGGCCTGATAGGCCGGGAAATCCTCGACCTCGCTGTCTAGGCGAAACTGATGTTCGAGGCGAGTCGAATGCCAGACCGACAAGTCGGGACGGGCATTTAAAAACCAAACCCCAAAGGCGAGCGCGGCCACAGTGATGCCGAGACAGGCATAGGTGACGGCGATGGTAAGATGTTTAGTCGAGTGGATGAGCAATGTTTTCATGACGAATAACCGCTAGGCTCCCTGTGTGCGCTAACGAGCGCCAAGTCCGTTAATCATTAACATACACGTCTTTATTGCGTAAACTCCAGCCCCAAAGCCCAAGGAATGAAGAATATGTCTGATAATGTGAAGCCCTTAGGGCAAGATGGTGCCAAACGCTGCTTTTATCTGCCTACGCCGCCTCAACTAGCCGACGACTGGCAGCTTGATACGCCAGACAGCCTGGATAAGCTAGTCGCCCTCAATGGCAACCACTGGCGCAAGATCTTGGTGATCATGGCCAAGCTTAGCGCACCGGATGAAGATTGGCGCGGCTACATGAAAAGGCTATTAAAAGCTGACGAGCAGATACATTTCGGGGCTGCAAGGCTTTCGCCCCATGCCAAGGAGCACTATGTGTGCGGCCAGCAGAGCGCCATCAAGCTGGGCTTAACACCTCTTAGCGAACCCAAGCAGTTTCTGCAACACTCAGAAGACGAGCAACAAATCTTCCGCCTGCCCTACCTAGATTATCGCCAGTGCCCCAACGCCCTGATCGCCGCCTTGCGCGAGCAGCGCACCTCGCTGGCCAAGTAAGACAGTCTTTGGCGAGCAAGAACATGACGGATTAGCTATCGGAGCAGCGTTTAGGCGTTAAGCGTTAGGCATTTGGTGTTAGGCGTTAGAAGCTAGCGGCCAAATAGAAAAGGCGCCCTAGGCGCCTTTATCCTTTGTCTTGCCTACCAAGATCAGTCGTACAGGGTCGGGATAGGCTTACGCTTATGCTGGGTCGCATTATAGATGGCGATCAGACGCGCCTCTACCGCGGCGTCCACCGGCTTGCCTTCGAGGAAATCATCTATCTGATCATAGGTCAGGCCCAGCGCCACCTCATCTTCGAGCTGCGGCTTATCACACTCGAGATCCGCCGTCGGCGCCTTGTTCACCAGCACGTCTGGCGCACCCAGCGCAGCGGCAAGCTGACGTACCTGGCGCTTGCTCAGGCCAAACAATGGCGCCAGGTCGCAGGCGCCATCGCCCCACTTGGTGTAGAAACCGGTAATATTCTCGGCGCTGTGGTCTGTCCCCACCACCAGGCCACCTGTCAGGCCGGCGATCTCATACTGGGCGATCATACGCATTCTGGCCTTGACGTTCCCCTTCACAAAGTCGACATTGCTGTGAGGGTGAGAGATAACGCCGGCAACTTCAAGCCCCGCCAGAGTTTGATGATGGATCCCTTCGACCCCTTCACCGATATTAACCGTCACCTGCTTGCTGGGCTGAATGAACTGACAGGCCATCTGCGCCTCATCTTCATCCTTTTGCACCTTAAAGGGCAGTCTCACCGCGATAAACTGATAGCTGCCTTCATACTCGCCTTCGCTGTTCAGCTCATCCACCGCCAGCTGGCACAGACGACCCGCCAGTGAGGAGTCTACCCCACCGCTGATCCCCAGCACTAGACTGGTGGCACGCGCCTCTTTGAGTTTTGCTTTGATAAAGGCGATACGTCTTTGCACCTCATATTCCACCTCAATATGCGGCTGCACCTTCATTTCACGTATGATCTGTCCTTTCACTGGTCCGACTCCACTTAGGTTAACTGTCAGCATGATTCTAAGCTGACCATTATGAGCCAATTTATCGGGAAATTCACGACCTAAGCTTGCCCCAATTCAATAAATGGGCCGAGAGGCTGCAATTATTTACTAGTCAGAGGAAAACGCCCTGATCTACACTGGCTAGTCAGACGGTCGGAGGATCCGGTCAGTGGCACAAGAGTCAAGCGAAGCGGGATGATGGCAACAAGCGCGGTAGAGAGAATCGATTATTGGCAGGCAAGCGTCTTGAAAGAGATGGAGCTGAGCCGCGCGCAGTTTACCCACTTCGCCTTCGAGAAACATGTGCATCTGGACTACCATATAGGCGTGGTCAGCCATGGAGGGCAACGCTACCATCACAGAGGCAGCGAGTATCGGTTGACGCCGGGCGGTCTCTCGACCCTCAACCCGGACGAGAGCCACAACGGCCAGAGCCTGGATGACAGCGGCTACGAGGCGTTGGTGATGTCTCTGCCCACTGGCTATGTGCAGCAGGTGGGTGAGGCGCTCAATCAAGACCAACTCTACTTCAGCGCGCCTATACTGAATGACGCCAGGCTAAGGGGCTATTTTATCCGCCTGCATAGGCAGCTTACCCTGCATCAGGCCAACATCAGTCCACTGGAGGCCGAGACCCTGCTGCTGGGCTTTATCAGCGAGCTGTTTTATCGCCATGGCAAGCTGCGAAACCTGCCGACAAGCCACGCCAAGTTGAGCGGCGCCCAGCTCGACGACATCAAGCAGCAGTTTCATCAGGGGCTGGATCAGGAGTTCGAGCTGGAGCAGCTGGCCAGCTCCATCGGATTGAGTAAGTTTCAATTCTTGCGTCAATTCAAGGCGGCTACCGGCATGACGCCCCACGCCTACCTGAAACGTCTGCGACTGGAGTACGCCAAGAAGGCGCTGATGCGGGGCGACAGCGCCACCAGCACCGCATTTGAACTGGGTTTCTTCGACCAGAGCCACTTCAACAAGGCCTTCAAGCGAGCGTTTTTGATCACCCCGGCCCATTTTCAAAGACGGGTCACCCCCTGATGCTTTAGTGCCTAGAGGTAAGGGAGCAAGAGAGCGAGAGAGCAAGGGCAATTCCGGCTAAGGTGCAATTTTTTACAATCTCCAGCGGCCGAATCGACTTAACATGGAGGACTAGCCATGAATTCACTTTCCCTAACAGAGAAAGCCTAACCTTTGAGAGTGCAACACCGAGATGGAATTACAACTGCAACTGCTTGTTTCATTGGCCGTCATCCACACGGTCGCCCTGGCGAGTCCAGGTCCGGACTTTGCCTTGGTGGTCAGACTGGCGGCGCAGGAGCACAGACGCACGGCTATCGCCGCCGCGCTGGGACTGGCGGTGGCCATCACGCTGCACACCCTCCTGAGTCTGACCGGGGTCAGCCTGCTCATCAAGGGCTCCCCCAACCTATTCATGGCGGTGCAGTTGATTGGCGCCAGCTACCTGGGTTGGATGGGCATTGGCGCCATACGCGCCGCCATCGCCCACTGGCGAGATGAGGCCCATCTGAATGGGGCGAGCGTCGCGGGACGAGGTCTCGGCGCGGCACAGGGCTTCATGCAGGGCGTGTCGACTAACCTACTTAACCCCAAGGCGCTGGTGTTTTTTATCACACTGTTTTCGACTCTGATCACGCCAGAGGTGACGCTGACCACTAAGGTCGCCGCCACCTTGATGATGTTTGCCCTCTCCCTGGGCTGGTTTAGCCTGATCGCCCTGGTGCTGTCCCATCCCAGGATGCAGCTCAAAATGAAAAGAGCAACCCCAATGATCAACCTGCTGACCGGATTGCTCTTTATCTTCGTCGCTGGGGTCATCCTCAGCGGTGCCCTAGGCCGTTAAGCCTGTGCAGCGTAAAAACCTATGCACGGTTAAACCTGTGCGCCGTTAATCCAGTGGCGCCAAGCCCCTGCCACCGCCTATTCTCTAATATAAGGTAGACGGTGGACGACTAGCCCTGGCTCTGGCTCTGGCTCTGGGTATGGGTCTGAGTGCGGATATAATCCAGCGCCGAGCTCACCGCCATCACCTGTGCCTGAATACAGTTTTCATCGTCCACCAGCGGACTGTCGGGATAGACCTCCGTGGTGGTGTTGTATCTGGCATCGCTGAAACCACAGCACAGCCCCAGCGCCTTAGTCGCATAGTTGATCACCCCGAATTGAGTGATGGGCTCGCCGATCAACCTACCCTGCTCATCGGCGGGGGCGATATGGGTGACCTTAGCCACGGCCTCGATGATGGCCTCCTGCATCTCATCGTTGGGATTTTCGCTATCGCCCACCAAGTAGAAGCCGTCGGGGATATTCCAGTTGGTCTGTACCTTGGCGTCTCTGGCCGCCAGCGCCGGGCGAAACTCGCTGTTGTCAGTGTCAGTGGTCTCGTGCAGATCTATGTGCGCCATCAGCGGCTGGTTGAAACTCGCCACCCACTGCATCAGGGCGCGGGACTCCTGAGCCGGGCTATCGGCATAGAAAGAACGATTTGGGTCAATCGCCTCAGGATTCCAGCGATTGATGGTCTCGTAACCCCAAGGGCTGACACAGGGGGCAACCAGGATATTGAAATCTTGGCTGTACTCACTTGCCTTGGCGATCAAAAAGCGTAGCGCCCCCTGCACGCCACTGGTCTCGTAGCCGTGTACACCGCCGGTGACCAAAATAGTAGGCTTAGTCTGGTCCCAGTCGCGTGATTTAAAACCATAGAGCGGATATCGCCCCTCATCATAGTTCAGCTCACCATACTGCTGCGCCTCGAAGGCCTCGCTGATCTGGCTGAACTTGCTCAGCACCTCCTGCTCGTAGGAGCGTTTCTTCTGCTGCGCCGCGCGCCACTGCGCCTTTTCCGCCTCGCCCCATGGCTTACCCGCCTCGCCAATCCAATAACCTTGCTGCGCTGTATTCTCGTTTTCCATCTTATTCTCTGCCTCGGCCAAACCATTTTTGTTCGTTTGAATTGACCTATGATAACCAAACTCGGCCTGCCTGTGGCAAAGCTTAAGAAAATTCAACTAACCGCTCCTGTAAAGGGCTGTGTAAACCGCCCCTAAAGTGGCCGTCAAGGCGCAAAGAGGGGCGCATAGGATAGGCACGGCAGGCATTCTTTGTTAGTATCGCCGCCGAGGAGAGACGATGAAAATTTTTAGTTACCAGCCCCCGGCTATTCCCTGGCTCGACATTCGCTATCAAGATCGCGACATCATTATCATCAATAAGCCATCAGGCCTGTTGTCCAATCCCGGCCGCGCCGAGGAGACCCATGATTGCGCCATCAACCGCCTGTTACAGCGATTTCCCGAAGCCATCCTGGTGCACAGGCTAGACTGCGCCACCTCTGGCATCATGGTGTTCGCCCTCAACAAGAAGGCCGAATCTCACCTCAAGACCCAATTTCAAAATCGCACCACAGAGAAATATTATGTGGCCGAGGTCGCGGGTCTGATGAGCCAGGACAGGGGGAAAATAGAATTGGCGATGAAGCCAGACAGTGAGCAGCCGCCGCTGCAGATAATTGCCAGCGATGGCAAGGCAGCGACCACCTATTTTGAGGTGCTGGACCGACGCAGCAACAGCACCCTGGTGAAGCTCAAGCCGATCACCGGCCGAACCCACCAGCTCAGGTTACACATGAAGGCCCTGGGCCACACCATACTGGGTGATGACTTCTATGGCGACGACGCCATTATCGCCGCCGCGCCGCGTCTACACCTGCACGCCGAGCACCTAAGCATCACTCATCCTTACAAACAGACCAGGCTGAGTTTCTCGAGTCTTCATCCCTTCTAGGCTAGATAGCCGTGCGGACTGCGGCTTATCGCCATGACACAATAAAGGCGCCTATCTGGCGCCTTTATTTTAACCCTTATGCCGCGCGTTTAGCGGTATAGAAGCATTCGTGCTGTTGCAAAATTGCAGGTTATTGTCGTGAGATAGGAGGAAATACTCACCAAACAGGTTGCCACCTAAGTCTTCCAGCTTGAGGCCGTTATCGAGCTGCGTTGCCTGCATCTCATCTAAGCTATGGCAACCGTCGTTATACCAGGTCTCTAGAAACAGCTTTTCGCCTTGACGATAAAGGGTGATCTTGTCGCCCAGAGAGGGGCGCTCATCTATCCACTGGCCAATAATTTCGCGTGCTTCCATATCTTGCTCCTGCCAACGTAAACGTTTTCGCTTTTCAACAACCGACATTTCGATAACTTGAAGTAATGACTGTGAACCATTCGCACTGGCATTGCCTAACATTACCCTAAGCTCAGAACTCATATTTATTTAACCTCTAAATTATCGCAAATGTTAAAACATTGTAAAAAAGCAACTATAAACCAACAAGTTAAACCAACTTGTCGTCTCCTTTATGTGAAATTGTAACCTAGAGCGAAAATAAAAACGCGATCTAAATCACTTTTAATGCATTATTTAAGTAAAGTGTAATACAAATTTTTTTCAACAGGCCAAAGCAATATAACCCTATCGGCCGCACGTCCTCTTAATACCAATCACAGTAAACATGTGATCAGAAATAGCGCAGGAAAAACGCTTGAGAACAAAGCAGGATTTTTAGATAAGTAGTTATTCTACAATTAAAAATACTAATACAGTTATCGAGCGTTTTAACAAGCTAGAATGATCAATTATTTATTACGATTGGTATAACATTAGGGTTAGGTGAATAAGCTTTAAAAGGCCGCCACAAAAAAAGGAGCCAGCAGGCTCCTTTTCAAATCGATATTGCCTCTGAGGCTGATATCTAAAAGGCTTAGATCTCCACCTGACGCTCGGCCGCCTCGCAAGCCGCCGCGGTGAAGAGCACGTCGGTCGAGCTGTTAAGCGCCGTTTCCGCCGAGTCTTGGATCACCCCTATGATGAAGCCCACGGCCACCACTTGCATGGCAACATCGTTAGAGATACCAAACAGGCTACAGGCCAGCGGAATAAGCAGCAGCGAGCCACCGGCCACGCCAGAGGCACCACAGGCAGATACCGCCGCCACAACGCTCAGCAAGATAGCGGTCAGGATATCGACCTGGATCCCTTCGGTATGCACGGCCGCCAGGGTCAACACGGTAATAGTTATCGCCGCGCCCGCCATGTTGATGGTCGCGCCCAGTGGGATAGACACTGAGTAGGTGTCTTCATGCAGATCGAGCTTCTCGCACAGGGCCATGTTGACCGGAATGTTTGCCGCGCTCGAACGGGTAAAGAAGGCGGTCACGCCGCTCTCTCTTAAACAGGTTAATACCAGAGGATAAGGGTTGCGGCGGATCTTAAACCAGACGATAAGCGGGTTGATCACCAGGGCGATGATCAGCATGGAGCCCAGGAGCACCGCAAGCAGCTTGGCATAGCCGGCAATCGCCTCGAAGCCGGTTGCCGCGAAGGTGTTGGCCACCAGGCCGAAGATACCTATAGGCGCCAGACGGATCACGAAGCGCACCATCTGCGATACCCCATGGCTCACATCGGCAAATACCGTCTTGGTGTTCTCTGAGGCGTGATGCAGGGCGATGCCCAGACCTATACCCCAGGCTAGGATGCCGATGTAGTTACCCGTCATCAGGGCATTGACCGGATTATCCACCACCTTGAAGAGCAAGGTATTGAGAACTTCACCTATTCCCTCCGGTGGCGTCGCGCCTTGGGCGCCACTTACCAGCACCAGAGTGGTTGGAAAGAGGAAACTCATGGTCACAGCGGTAATGGCCGCCGCAAAGGTGCCAAAGAGGTAGAGCACTATGATAGGTCGCATATTGGTCTTGGTGTTTTTCTTCTGATTGGCAATCGAGGCCGCCACCAGAATAAACACCAAAATAGGCGCGATCGCCTTTAACGCGCCGACAAACAGATCCCCTAAGAAGGCAACACTCCCTGCCGAGGAAGGTGAAAAACTCGCCAGAGCTACCCCGGCAATGATCCCCAAGATAATTTGCAGCACTAAGCTGCCATCTGCCAACTTGGCAAATAAGGAACGATTTTGATTCATTGATTGACCTATCATTATAATTAATTGAATTTAACCTTTGCTCATCGCCTTCAACGTTCGCTGAGCAGAACAGCTTTCTTTATGGTATTTATCGTCTCTCGTCACGATACCGCTTGGCCACTACGGCCTAAAAGTACCAGGGATGAGAGTAAAAGCTGACGTCAAACACAGGATCTGGCCCAAGGTTAAACTTCCTTCATCCTGTGTTTTATAGAAACTCCCCCGTCTTGTCTAGCAAACCGCTCGATTTCGCTTTAGTTATTACCCACTAGCATCATAAAGATAACAAAAATCTAATTTTTAACTCGCCTGATGCCGCTTGGCGCCCCTCAGCATGGCCTCGATCAACTCGTGGGCATCGAACTTGGTCAGCGCCTCGTTGGCGCCCACCTGATGGGCCTGACTCACGCTGATCTCACTGGAGAGTGAGGTGTGCAGTATGATGTAGGCGTCGGCCAAGGCAGGTGTGTTCTTCACCTCGAACGCCAGCTCATAGCCATCGAGTCCCGGCATCTCGATGTCGCTCACCAGGAGATCCACGGGTCTTCCCTCCTTCGCGGCCTCCTCCATGATGGAGAGCGCCTCCCGACCGTCCGAGGTGACCAGATAGGGAATATTGATGCTATCGAGCGCGTCACTGAGCTGCTTGCGTGCCACCATGGAATCGTCCACCAGCAGGATATTGAGCGGTTTTAAGATCTCCCGCTGCACATCTGTCAGTATTGCCCGGGTGCTTTCCGGACTGGTGGGGAATATCTTCGACAGTAAGAGCTCCACATCCAGCAGCTGCACCAGCTTGTCATCGACCCGTGTCACCCCGGTCAGGAAGGCATTCTTACCCAGGTTATCCGGCGGCGACTCGATGTCACGCCAGTTGCACTCGATGATCTTATCTATGCTGCGCACCAGAAAGCCCATCACCATGCGCTGGCAGTCTGTGATGATGATATAGGCGTTAGCGAACTCCTGCTCTGTGATAGGCGCATAGCCCACGGCCGCGGCCATGTCGATGATGGGAATGGTGTGCCCCCTCACCGTCGCGGCGCCCAAAATAGCGGGATGAGACTGAGGGATGGCACTGAGTTTAGAGAAAGGAACCAGTTCGCGGATCTTGAGCGTGCCGAGGGCAAACAACTGAGTATGGGACAAGCGGAACAATAATAGGCCTTGAGATTGGCTCGCCTTACTTTTCATATTCTTACCGACACATAAATGCTTAATTAGCGATAAGTTTAACCCTAGCATAGCCAGATTAAATTGACGATGCTCATGCCCCGATAAATTACCTCTACAATTGTGACTCTATGGGCAGCACACCGATGAAATCGGCCATGAAACGCCGCCAGAAGCTGGCATCAGGGTCGGCATAATAGACTTTACCGTTTAAATCATCATGCCAGATCAACTCTCCCTGTTGCAGGCCTAAGCGATAGCTGCTGCGCTTGAGGGACGCTGTGATCTCATCCACCATCTCTCCGGCAAACCTGGGCTGGTCGACAATCAGCCCCATCTCGGTGTTGATCCAGGCCGATCTAGGGTCGAAATTAAAGGAGCCGACAAACACTGAGCTTCTATCGAGCACAAAGGTCTTGGCATGCAGGCTGGTGCGCGAGCTGCCCTTCCAGGCGCTGGGACGGTTATTAATATCCACCTTCACCTCATACAGGGCGATACCATTTTCCAAAAGACGCTCACGATAGGCCTTGTAGCCGGCGTGCACCGCCAACACATCAGTGGCCGCCAGGCTGTTGGTGACTATGGTGATCTTAATGCCCTGTTTGGCCGCCTCAATTAAGGCCTGACAACCGCCTTCGGTGGGCACAAAATAGGGCGAAACGATCAGCGCCTCCTCGCGGGCCCTAGCCAGAAATTGGCTTAAGTCGGTTAGCAACCACTCCTGCTTATCTTGTCTGCTCGCCTTCTGTGGCGGGTCATAGAGCAGCTGGGCGTCGCCCCAATACCAATCAAGCCCCTTGCCAGTGATCTGTTTTAACAGCTCGCTCAACTCCAGACGATTGAGATACTCGTCATGGAGGAAGTTCTGTTTGTTTCTGGCCATGGTCTTGGCCGCCGCTTGATACATCTCACTGGTTGCCGGCGGCACCAGGTTGATCACGCTCTCCACCTGTTCGCTGTTCCAGTAACGGTCGAATTGTTCGGACACCTCATCGACCACATCGCCTATGGTGAGCAGATCGAAGTCCCCAAAATCCACATCATCGTTCTTGGAGAAATACTCGTTTCCTATGTTGCGCCCGCCCACTATGGTGATCTGATTATCCACCGTGAGGGACTTGTTGTGCATTCTATGGTTGAGGCGGGAAAACCCGGTCAACATGGCGAAACTGCGAAAGGTGCGCTCATAGGAAGGATTAAAGAGGCGGATCTCGATATTGGGGTGGCTGGCCAGCAATATCAGGCCAACGTCTAGGGTCTTAGTGGTGAGGTCGTCTAACAATACCCTCACCCGCACGCCACGATCGGCTGCGTCTATCAAGTGCCAAATAAGCAGCCGGCCGGTTTCGTCGTCATGGTAGATATAATATTGCAGATCTATGCTTTGGCTCGCCGCATCCACTATCGCCAGACGCGCCACGAAGGCATCGACACCGGAGGAAAGCGGCAGTATGCCCGTCAGGTTAGGGTGCGCCTCTAGGTCATCGGCGAGGTAACGATATAGCCTAGAATCTGTCGGCGCCGCCAGTTTATGACTGGGCGTAAGCGTTTGCGGCGGGGGCAGACTGCTACAGGCCGACACCAATGTCCAGGCCATCAGCATCAATGCCATGCGCATTAAGACTGTGGGCATCCGTTTTTGACTTACCGCAGAGAAGTTAATCACTTAGGCTAACACCATGAATTTATGGGCCTAGGGCCTAACATAGGCGTTAGGCTTACTCCTGTAAAGCGTACAAGACGTCGTAGACAAATTGATCCCAGCCCTCGGCGCTGAAGGCGATGTCTCGCACCGCCCTCACCTGGCTGACCGCATGTAGCGGCGCGGCGCCATTCTCCATCAGATAATAGGCCATCAAGAGCCCGGTTCTGTCTTTGCCTGAGCGGCAGTGAATCATCACAGGCAGGCCATCGGCCTCACACTGGCGAATGAAGGCCAGCGCCTTGGGCAGCTGGGCCACACAGTGTGCCTCATCCCCCTCCATAGGCGGGATGTTGCCCGACAGCGGAATACAGGCGTAGCGTAAATCTAGCCGTGCCATCTCATCGGGCTCACAGAGATCGCCGCCATTGACCGACAGTATGGCACCGACCCCTTGCCCCTTGAGTTCACTTAGCTCCCAGGGCACCAGGTTGGGGCCACAACGACCGGCGATCTGGCCTTCGACTAACCAAAAAAGCTGCTGCATCTCTCTTCCACTCTGTTAGTTGAACACCCTACTATGAGGGACGCTTCCAGATCCCGTCATTGATCTTGGGTAACTTTTTACGCTTTTTCTTGCCCGTGCCCTCGGGTTTGGCCATAGGCTTCGCCTGACGTGATGGGCAATCGGCCGGCGCCTCAGCATCGGCCTCGAAGCCTGGATACTGCTCCCTTGGCAGGCGCAACTTGTTCTTCTTCTCTATCACTTTGAAGTGATGATACTCATCGTGGCTGATAAGCGAGATCGCCTCGCCGCTCTCGCCCGCGCGGCCGCTGCGACCGATGCGATGCAGATAATCGGCGGGGCTTCTTGGTAACTCAAAGTTGATCACCACGGGTAGCTTGTCGATGTCGATACCGCGCGCCGCGATGTCGGTAGCGATCAGCACTGTGATCTCACCGCTCTTGAATCCTTCGAGCACACGGCTTCTGGCGCCCTGCGCCTTGTCACCATGGAACACCTGAGCAGTGATACCGCGCTTCTCCAGCTTCTGCGCCAGGTGATCGCAGCTGCGCTTGGCACTGGCAAACACCAGTACCTGACGCCACTGACGCACCTTGATAAGCTCCGCCAGCAGGGCCGTCTTGTTACTGCGATTGACGGTATAGACGCGCTGGGCGATATCGGCACTCTGCGCCTCTTGCAGTTGGATCTCCACGGGATCGTTCAGCAGCTTGGCCGTGAGGCTCAGCACCTCTTCGGGAAAGGTCGCCGAGAACAACAAAGTCTGCTTCTGAGTGGGTAATTGTTTGAGGATCTCACCAAGCTCCTCGGTGAAGCCCAGATTCAACATGCGATCGGCTTCATCGAGCACCAGCACCTTGAGCTGAGAAAGCTTAACGGCATTGCTGCCAAGCAGATCCAGCAGACGCCCCGGCGTCGCGACCAGTATATCGGCGCCGCCTCGCAGGGCCAGCATCTGACTATTGACCGAGACACCACCGAAGACGGCGACAACCTTGGCTCTGGGTGCCAGTTCGGCGCCATAGCTGGTAAAGCTGTCGGCAACCTGCTGGGCAAGCTCGCGGGTCGGCACCAGCACTAAGGCGCCGATATGATTGCCGCCAGAGGCTCTCTGGCCCACCAGTTTCTGCAACAGCGGCAAGGCGAAGGCGGCGGTCTTACCCGAGCCCGTCTTGGCACCGGCCAGCAGATCGCGACCGGCTAATATCGCAGGGATCGCCTCGGCCTGAATCGGCGTCGCCTGCTGATAACCAAGATGATGTAGCCTGGCTTGCAACGCCTTAACCAGGTTTAACTGATTAAAATCTGTGGTCGACAGTGGCAGGTCCGATGGCGCAGTCGGTTTCGGAGCTGATGGAGCCTGATCAGATGGTGTCATTAAATTTAGCTACCCGTACAAAATAGAGCCGCGCATTGTACCTAAATTTACGGGTAAACACCTCATCTTTCGCTACTCTCTTACCTCAAGACTCTTGCCTTGAGAATCTTGCCTTAAGAGCCTTGCCTCGAGACTCTTACCATAAGACTCTTACCATAAAACTCTCACCTTAAGAGATAATACCTAGGTTTTATTCTGCGTCTGCCTAGGGCCTGTTTATCTTTCGCGTTCATTTTTGCAGCATTCTGTATCGATTTTATACAAGGCAGAGCGATTGTAATGTGGTGTGCTACATCAATGAGCGATAACGCAGTAGAAAAATGATACAGACGCTGCCCGCAGGGTTCGTCTTGAGCACGTTCAACTCTTTGTTGCTCGGCTTTTATATAGAATAACTATACTACAAGCCTCATGCCGCGATTTGAACGTGCTCAATTAGAACAAAATTTGTTCTCAAAAGGTCAACAGGCCCTAGCAACCCACAGCCTTAGCCTCCAAGGCCAGTAGTTGCTGCTTAATCGTCAGGCCATAGGCATAGCCTGTCAGCGCCCCATCCTTGCCTATGATGCGATGACAGGGAATGATGATGGCGATTCGGTTGGCGCCGTTGGCGCTGCCCACCGCCCGCACAGCCTTGGGATTATCTATCGCACTAGCGATATCCGAGTAGCTTGCCGCATCGCCAAAGGGGTGAGCGAGCAGCGCCTGCCATACCTGATGCTGAAATGTTGTGCCCACAGGTGCCAGGGCCACATTAAAGGCGGTTAGCTGACCGGCGAAATAGGCGGCTAACTCATCCTCAGCCTGCTCTAGGTGCGCCTGAGCCTTAATCTGCGCTTCCTGGTCACATTCAATTAGCGTCACCTGCCGCGCGGTAAAATCATCATCTTGCCCGGGCAGAAAGCTCAGGTGCGACAGCCCAAACTGATTGGCCGCCAGGCTCACCTTCCCCAGGGGAGTCGCTATGATGCGCTCGGCGAGCGCCTGATAGCCGCTTAACCCAGCGTCCCGATTTAAGGGAATATACTTAGCCTCTAAGCTCTTCTGACTCATTTTTAGTTCCTTAATCAATATTGAGGTTTATCGCTGACGCTTTTGCTCACTGCTGATTCCAGAGCTGCAGGGTGAGATAGCTGCCCCATGGGGCAACCTGCAGCAACACCTCTTGGCTAAGCCCTTGATAGTACGCCTGCGCCCGTTTTTTGGCCGCCTTAGGATCTTCGTCTTCAGCAGGCTCACCATCACGACTGGACGGCTCGGGCGATAGGTTCGCCAGCAGTTGCTGTTTGACCACGAGGTCCCCAACGAGTAGCACGTCCGGCAGGCTCTGCCCACGCAGGCGCACATAATCCAGCGTCCAGGGGCCGATCCCCTTGATTTGCAGCCAGTCGTCTATGTTTGCCTCAGGATTGGCCACCACAAAACGTGCCAGCGCCCGAATCGCTTCTTTTCGTATCCCGGGCATCTTAAGCCCTTCCAGGCTGGCGTCCATGAGTGCCTCTGGGCTTGGAAACAGACGCACCATTCGCTCGTTTAGGCTGATCGTCTCGCCATAATCGGCCACCAGTTGCCCCAGGAGCTTGATGGCCTGAGTGACGCTCACCTGCTGCCCCAAAATGGCACGACAGGCGGCCTCGAATGGCGACCAGACACCGGGTAGACGTATGCCCGGTGAGACTCGAGGCAAGGCCTGCCCCATTTGCTGCAGCTTGTCGCCTATGGTCAGCATGTCGGCGTCGAGATCCAGGATGCGACGTATATGGCTGATGCTCCCCTTTAGCTGACCAAGAGCGTCAGCCTCTGCTAGGTGAATCGTGACGTGAAAACAGGCCTCTCGCTCACTATGGACTGCGCAGAAATAGCCCTTGGCGTGACCAGCATTGTCGCGGCCATTCACAATGTCACGGTCACCGTCACCGTCACGACCACTGTCACTATTACGGCCACGACCACTGCCGAGCTCAAAGCTTCGGCCATAGCTGTGTTCATCCAGCCACTCCATCTCGGGCACGGCGCGCTGGGCAAAGAAACTGCGCAGATGGTGCCAGTCATAGGGAGGGCGATAGGCAAGCTTGAGTGTCAGCCCCTGCATTGGCAACTGTGATTCACTCGATGCCTTGCGGATCTCACTCGGGGTCAATTGCAACTGCTCACGGAAAACCTCGTTGAAACGCCTCACGCTGTTAAAACCGGCGGCGAAGGCAACCTGAGTGATCGGCATCTTGGTTTGATGCAACAGCTGCTTGGCAAACATCAACTGTTGATACAGGGCATATTGCTTGGGCGAGGTTCCCAGGCTGTCGTGAAACAACTGGCGCAGATATCGCTCGCTGATCCCGAGGCGGTCGGCAAGCCCTGTCATAGGGATCGCCTGGGGGCCACTCAAGACTCCGGCATCGATCAGGCTCATGGCGCGATTCAGGCTGGTCTGCTTGCCAAGCCAGGGGTTAGAGCCCGGCGCACTGTCGGGACGACAACGCAGACAGGGTCTCAGGCCCGCCTGGGCCGCCGACAGGGCATCGTCGAAATACCTGACATTCGCCTCCTTGGCAGGCACGGCCGGACAGATAGGACGACAATAGATGCCGGTGGAGAAGACACCGACAAAGAAGAGACCGTCGAACCTTGCATCCCGGGAGAGACGCGCGATGCGATACTGCTCCGCCTTGGGATGCTGGCCCCCAGGGAACTTAGTATTGCGCGCCTCGGCACTGATCTTACCTTGTTGCTGACTCACTAACAGATGACTCGATTTCGATTGATAAGGCCACTCTAATGCAGCACGAGTTAGGATACTAGCGGAAAACGGCACTCATGGCGAGATGAGATCTCAGCGCAACAATTCATCGCACTCGGCTGGCGCCTGCTATATGATGAGTGACAAGGATCACACCTAGCGACTAAATCCAGTAAGCCTAATTTTTATAAGGACTTAAATGTTTAAGCGTTTCGAATCATGGGTTTCCGCCCTCCCCGACCAAGAAGCGGTGCAGCCGCCGCGTGGGATCTTCCAATTTTGCAGGCATTACACACGCGGCTTCGAACTGCCGCTGGCCTTGATGTCGATACTGACCGCGCTATTAGCCATACTCGAAGTCTCCCTGTTCGCCTTCATGGGCGACCTAGTGGATCTACTCGCCAGCCACAGCCCGGAGACACTGTTTGCCGAGCAGGGTGACAAGCTATTGGTGATGGCGCTCCTGGTGCTTGTGGTGATCCCAGCGCTGGTATTGCTGCACGCCCTGGTGATCTACCAGGGGCTCTTGGGGAACTACCCTATGTCGATCCGCTGGCTCGCCCACCGATATCTGCTTAAACAGAGCATCGCCTTCTATCAAAACGATTTTGCCGGGCGTATCGCCACCAAGGTGATGCAGACCTCGCTGGCGGTGCGCGAAACGGTCACTAAGCTGCTGGATGTCCTGGTCTATATTCTGGTCTACTTCCTCTCCATGCTGGTGATCATCGCCGACGCCGACCTGCGTCTCATGCTGCCCATGCTGGCCTGGCTGATAATATATGTGGGGCTACAATGCTACTACCTGCCTAAGTTAAAGCGAGTCTCTACCGAGCAGGCCGATGCCCGCTCAACCATGACGGGGCGTATCGTCGACAGCTACACCAACATCGCCACGGTGAAGCTCTTTTCTCACACCCAGAAAGAGGCCCAATATGCCAAGGAGAGCATGACGGGTTTCCTCGATACCGTGTATCGGCAGATGCGCCTGGTGACGGGGATCAACGTTAGCGTACAGGTGATTAACTACTTACTCGCCTTCACGGTCGCCGCCGTCTCCATCTGGCTGTGGCGCGACAACGCCATCACCATAGGCGCCATCGCGGTCGCGGTCAGCCTGTCCCTCAGACTCAACGGCATGTCGCAATGGATCATGTGGGAGATAAGCTCATTGTTTGAAAACATAGGTACAGTAGCCGACGGCATGAATACCCTGTCACGTCCCACCAGCGTGCAAGACAGCGACAATGCCAGCCAGCTCACCGTCTCCCAAGGTGAGATCGCCTTTAATCGCGTCAGTTTCCACTATGGCGAGGCCAGCGGCGTCATCGAAGATCTCGACCTTAAGATCAAGCCAGGCGAAAAGGTGGGGCTGGTTGGACGCTCGGGCGCCGGCAAGTCCACCCTGGTTAACCTCTTGATGCGCTTTCACGACGTGGAGCAAGGCAGCATCACCATAGACGGGCAAAACATTCGCGAGGTGGCACAAGACTCGCTGCGGGCCAACATAGGCATGGTGACTCAGGATACCTCCCTGCTGCATCGCTCCATCCGTGACAACATACGTTACGGTAAGCCGGATGCGAGCGAGGAAGAGCTGGAAGATGCCATCCGTCAGGCACAGGCCTTCGATTTTATTCAAGGACTTAGCGATCCCGAAGGCAATCATGGCTTGGATGCCCAGGTAGGCGAGCGAGGAGTGAAGTTGTCGGGCGGTCAGCGTCAGCGTATCGCTATCGCCCGCGTGCTGTTGAAGAACGCCCCCATCCTCTTGTTGGACGAGGCCACATCGGCACTGGATTCGGAGATCGAGGCCGCCATTCAGGAGAGTCTCTATCAGTTGATGGAAGGCAAGACGGTGATCGCCATCGCCCACCGCCTGTCGACCATTGCCGCCATGGACAGGTTGATCGTGTTGGATCAAGGCAAGATCGTCGAGCAAGGCACACATCAGCAGCTGATCAAACAGGGCGGGATCTACGCTCAGCTCTGGGCCCATCAGACCGGTGGTTTCCTCGGCATCGAGTAACCCTAGTTACCGAGTCATATCAATCATCGACAGGCATCGCCGCGTTTAGCGCGTGGTGCCTGTCGATGAATGCTTAAATTTTAAATCTTAGCTCTTAAGCTTGGTCTAAAGCCTCCACTTTTACTCTCAGCGACTCTTTCACTTAGCCGGAAACCAGGCCGGTTCGGTAAAGACCCAGTCATTGTCTTTTACCGGCGTGTGACAGCTGATGCAGACCTGCATGCCGCCCTCAAAGGGTGTCTGATCCTCGCCAACCCAACGTGCCCAGCCCCAGCCATAGGTATCAGCATACTTTACCGAGTCTTTAAACATAAACTCGGCATGGACGAAGGCCTTTGGCCCTATCGCCTGCGGCCAGTGGCTCAATTCCCCAGCCTTCCAAACCACCTTGGCCAAGATGGCACCATCGGGCCAAGGCGAGTGCTTACCACTGCGGGCGGCATTGACGGCAATCTCGTTACCCAGGATCGCCCTCACCGTGTTGTTATCAGTGCGATGGGAGACAGCGATACTCGACCAGGTTTGCCAGCCTTGAGGATAGGCGATCTTATGGGACGGCAAAGGTGTGGTTTCCTCAGCGTAACTCACTGATGAAAATGCTAATAACAGCAGTAAAAGAAATGTCTTCATTGTCTGACTCACTCTGTTGCTCAAATGCACTGATGGTTAGTCTGTCAGTGTAGACGCAATAGATACGCTTTGCCGGAGCCAGCGGTTTAGTACTGGTAGCAAACAGATAGAAGCAAGATAGAGATAGAGATAGAGATAGAGATAGAGATAAATAACAGATGAAAAAAAACCACCCTATTGGGTGGTTTTTTCCGCGTAACTAAACGCTTATTTGGTGGAGCCTAGCGGGATCGAACCGCTGACCTCAACACTGCCAGTGTTGCGCTCTCCCAGCTGAGCTAAGGCCCCGAAACTGATTGTGACTATACAGTAAAACCTGAACAAACACAACGTCTTATTTCAAAATTTATCAAAATAAGTTGTGGTATCCCATAGGGGATTCGAACCCCTGTTACCGCCGTGAAAGGGCGGTGTCCTAGGCCTCTAGACGAATGGGACGCCGGTCTTACATTTAGACTCCGTAAGGGAGTGAATACTCGTTGAAGCCAGTAGGCTATCGCTTCAACGCTATCGAATCGTCAACTTATGCAGTCAACCACTCAAGAAAGTGGTATCCCATAGGGGATTCGAACCCCTGTTACCGCCGTGAAAGGGCG
>NZ_JPII01000054.1:0-324 GCF_000832025.1 Shewanella sp. cp20
GATACCGGTGAAGACCACTTCAATTTTAGTACGCTAGTGCATGACGTCTTTCACCCTGAGTGGGCACCTTACTCCAGCCAATTGGGCGGGCGCCTGACCATAGATCGCCAGGGAGTATGGGAATATGTTATCGACACCACTAAGCCTGAGATCCAGGCATTAGGCAAAGGTGACACCTTAAAAGACCATGTCATCATCCACTCTGCCGATGGCACATCCCATACCATTGAACTGACCATCCACGGCACCAATGATGCCCCAGTGGTCAGTAGCGAAGTCACGTTAGCGCCGGGCATTGAAGATACACCAATGCGAATCTCCGCG